>NZ_JANZNT010000001.1:622000-933000 GCF_025153455.1 Sphingomonas sp. BGYR3
GCGTATTTCACGCATGGCGTCCGCACCTTCTCGCTCGACACGGTCGAGGAGCTGGAAAAGATCGTCCGGGCTACGCGCGGGGCGACCGACCTGACGCTGTGCGTCCGGCTGCGCGTGTCGTCCGATCATTCCAAGCTGAGCCTTGCCGCCAAGTTCGGCGCTGCGCCGGGCGAGGCCAAGGAACTGCTGATGGCGACCCGCCAGGTGGCGGACGCGCTGGGCATCTGTTTCCATGTCGGCAGCCAGGCGATGAGCCCGGAAGCCTATGCCAACGCCATGGAGCGCGTGCGCATCGCGATTGTCGAGGCGGGCGTGACCGTGGACGTGGTGGATGTGGGCGGAGGCTTTCCGTCCAGCTATCCCGGCATGGAGCCGCCGCCGCTGGAGCGGTATTTCGCGACGATCCACCGCGCGTTCGAAAGCCTGCCGATCAGCTATTCCGCCGAATTGTGGTGCGAGCCGGGCCGTGCGCTGTGCGCCGAATACAGCTCGATCATCGTGCGCGTGGAAAAGCGCCGCGGGGACGAATTGTACATCAACGACGGTGCCTATGGCGCGTTGTTCGATGCGGCCCATATCGGCTGGCGCTTTCCGGTCCGCCTGCTGCGCGAGCCGGACAGCAATGCCCGCGACATGGCGTTCAGCTTTTACGGCCCGACCTGCGACGATCTGGACCACATGACCGGCCCGTTCATGCTGCCGGCCGATGTGCGTGCAGGCGATTATATCGAGGTCGGGATGCTGGGCGCCTATGGCGCGGCGATGCGGACCGCGTTCAACGGCTTTGGCTCCGATACCACGGTCGCCGTCGACGATGAACCGATGACCAGCCTGTATGTCGAGGCGGATGACCGCGACGCAGTGGCATCCAACGTCGTCAAGCTGTAACAGCACTGCCATTGAATGCCGTCATGCCGGTGTGTGCTGGCATGACGGCATTTGCTTTTGGGTTTGCGCGTCCCCGACCCCAATGACTGCGTGATTGATCGAGAGACCAACCATGACCGACACCCCAATCAACGACACCCGCAAGGCGGAACTGCTGTCCAAGCAGGTCGAGCATATCGACATCACCAGTTTCGATGCGCGCCCGATCGTGGAAGCGATGGGCAAGATGAGCTTTACCAGCCGCGACCTCGCTCGCGCGACCGGCATCTACAACATGATGCTGGAAGATCCGGACTGCACCATCTTCCTGGTCATCGCCGGTTCCACCTCGGCCGGCGGCTGCATGGACCTGTATGCGGAACTGGTCCGGTCGAACATGGTCGATGCCGTGGTCGCCACCGGCGCCACCATCGTCGACATGGATTTCTTCGAAGGGCTTGGTCACAAGCACTATCAGGCGCTTGAAATCCCGGACGATAACACGCTGCGTTCGCTGTATATCGACCGCATCTACGACACCTATATCGACGAGGTGGCGTTGCAGGATTGCGACCACACCATCGGCAAGATCGCCGACAGCCTGGAGCCGCGCGGCTATTCCAGCCGCGAGTTCATCAAGCACATGGGCAAGTACCTGGTCGAGCACGGCAAGAAGGACAACAGCCTGGTCAAGCTCGCCTATGAGCATGACGTGCCGATCTTTTGCCCCGCCTTTGTCGACTCGTCGGCCGGCTTTGGCCTGGTCAAGCATCAGGTCGACCGGGCCAAGGAAGGCAAGCCGTACATGATGCTGGACGCAATCGCGGATTTCCGCGAGCTGACCGACATCAAGATCAAGGCGGGCGCATCGGGCCTGCTGATGATCGGCGGCGGCGTACCCAAGAACTTTGTGCAGGACACCGTCGTCTGCGCCGAAATCCTGGGCCATGACGATGTCGCCATGCACAAGTATGCGGTGCAGATCACCGTTGCAGACGTGCGCGACGGCGCGTGCTCGTCCTCGACGCTGCAGGAAGCGGCCAGCTGGGGCAAGGTGCAGACGGTGCATGAGCAGATGGTGTTCGCCGAAGCGGGCAGCGTGATGCCCCTGCTGGCCAGCGACGCCTATCACCGCGGCGCATGGAAGGACCGGGCCAAGCGCCGCTGGGCCAGCATCTTCGGCTGATCTTGCAAAGCAGGTTCGACTGATCCAGCCTCCCCCGGAGATATTCGGGGGAGGCTTTTTTCATGAATCCGGAGCTTGGCGGCATCGCCATCCTGCAACCCGTCGTCGCGCTGGTCGGATGGACGCTGGTGATGTGGGGGTGGATGTATGCGGCCCGCATCCCCGCGATGCGCCGGGCGGGCATCGACGTGGCGAACCTGACCGGCGGCACCGGCGCTGACCTGCGCCAGCGGATCGAGCCGAAAAGCCAGTGGCCCGCCGACAATTACAATCACCTGCTGGAACAGCCCGTGCTGTTTTATGCCATCGCCCTGACGCTGGCGATGATCCATCAGGGCGGCGGGGTGAATGCCGGCATCGCATGGGCATATGTGGGGTTGCGGATTGCACATTCGCTGGTGCAGGTGACGGTCAACCGGGTGATCATCCGGTTTGCGCTGTTTACCCTGGCCACCCTGGCGCTGGCGGCGCTGACCCTGCACGCGGCAATCGCCCTGTTCCGTTGAAGCACAAGGACACGACATGACCCTGACCCTGGACCGGCGCGGCGTGATTGGCGGGGCCATCGGCCTGGCGGGCGTATCCGGCGCCGCCCCTGCCCTGGCGCAGGCCGGCCCGGCGCTGACCAGCTGGCCGCCCGCCGGTGCCATCCCGCTCTGGCCGGGAAAGCCGCCCCATTCGCCGGCCAACCTGCCGCCGCCCAACAATTCGATCAACGGCGCGCCCAATGACCGCCAGCTATGGGGACGCGGCATCGCCATGCCGACGCTGGCGGTGTTTCGCCCCGCCAAGGCCAATGGCCGCGCGGTGCTGGTCATCCCCGGGGGGGGCTATGCCTTTGTCTCGGTGGAAAATGAGGGCGTGAACGTCGCCCGGTCGCTGAACGCGCTGGGCTATACCGTGTTCGTCCTGACCTATCGCCTGCCGGGCGAGGGATGGACGACCCGCTGGGACGTGCCGATGCAGGATGCCCAGCGCGCGATGCGGATCATCCGGTCGCGTTGGAGCGAATATAATATCGACCCGCGGCGGGTGGGCGTGATCGGCTTTTCCGCTGGCGGTCACCTGGCGCTGTCGCTGGCGGTGGGCCATGCCGATGCGCTGTACCGGCCGGTGGACAATGCCGATCGCTTGCCCGCCCGGCCGGACTGCCTTGGCCTCGTCTATCCCGTGTCCACCGTCGCGCCGGGCAGCGGCCTGAAAGGGCAGTCGGCGATCAACCTGCTTGGGCCGAACCCGCCGGCTGCTGCCGTCGCGCGCTATTCGTCGGACAAGCGGATCGCGACCGGGATGCCGCCGGTGCTGCTGGTCCATGCGGTGGACGACGGGCTGGTGCCGGTCGACATGAGCCTGGGTATTTTCGCCGCCGCCCGCAGCGTGGGGACCAAGGCGGAGCTGCACCTCTATGAACTGGGCGGCCACGGGTTCGGCATGGCGCTGAACAGCACGCATCCGGCGCATGGATGGGGCAACATGTTCGCCCGGTTTCTGGGCCGGCATCTGGCCTGAACCGGGGCGCGGACTCAGCCGAGCAGGCGGCGCAGGCTGCGGTCCAGGATCATCAGTTGCCACAGCGTCCGGTCATGGTCGGCGCGCCCGGCCCGGTGATCGGCGGCCAGCCGGGCCAGCGCCTTGCCATCGAACCAGTGCAGCAGCACCGGGCTGGTCGCCAGCGCCGCCGCTTCATCAGCCAGCGAACCGCGGAACCACGCGGCGATCGGCACATCGAACCCCTGTTTGGGGCGATACAGGATGTCGCGCGGCAGATGCGCCTGCATCGCCCGTTTCATCAGCCATTTGCCCTGCCCGCCGCGCAGTCGCATCGACACCGGCAGGGTCGCGGCAAACTCGATCAGGCGATGGTCGAGCAGCGGCTCGCGCGCCTCAAGGCTGACGGCCATGCTGGTCCGGTCCACCTTGGTCAGGATATCGCCGGGCAGCCAGTGCCGGAAATCGGCATATTGCGCCCGGTCCAGCGGATCGCGCGCGGGGGCCGTCGCCATGGCATCCAGATAGCGTTGTTCGGCCCGGTGCCCGCCGATGGCACGGCGCATCGCATCGCCATACAGCCGGTCGCGCAAGGCTGGCGTCGTGACGCCAACCGCCTTGGCATAGGCGGCGGCTCCCCCTTCCGACAGGGCGAGCAGGGTCGTCTTTGCCCGGAACAGCCGGGGTGCCCAATCCGCCTTTGGATAGAGCCGCCCGGCCGTGCCGAACACGCCCGACCGGATGCTTTCGGGGATCAGGCCGCGCACCCGCTCTTCCGCCGCGTGAAAGCGATAGCGGCGATATCCGGCCATCGCCTCGTCCGCGCCGTCGCCCGATAGTGCGACCGTGACCTGTTCGCGCGCCAGCTCGCAAACGCGATAGGTCGGCAGGGCGGACGGATCGGCAAAGGGCTCGTCGAACGCAGCGACCAGCGTGTCGATCAGACCGAAGTCATCGGCGTCCACCCGGCGCGTGCGATGATCGGTCGCGAACCGGTCCGCAATCGCCTGAGCATAGGCGGTTTCGTCGTGATCGGCCTGAGCAAAGCCGATGGTGCAGGTTTTCACAGGCTGACGGCTGGCCTCTGCCATCAGCGCGACAACGGCAGAGCTGTCGACTCCGCCGGACAGGAACGCACCCAGCGGCACGTCAGCAACCATGCGCGAACGGACGCCTTCGCGCAGGTGATGGGTCAGTTCGGCCTGAAGATCGGCCGCCGACCCTTTTGCCCGGCGGGAAAAGTCGACATCCCACCACCGCATCGGCCGGGGCACGGGCCGCCCCCGTTCGAGAAGCAGGAACTGACCGGCCGGCAGCTTGCGCACGCCCGACAGGATCGAGGCGTCATCGGGCACATAGCCAAGGCCCATGAAATCCTCGATCGCGCGGGCATCGACCTGACGCCGGAACAGAGGATGCGCCATCAACCCCTTGAGTTCAGACGCAAAGGCGACCGCGCCATCGGCCAGTTCGGTGTAGAAAAGCGGCTTTACCCCCATCCGGTCGCGGGCGAGGAACAGGCAGCGCCGGTCGGCGTCATACAGGGCAAAGGCGAACATGCCGTTCAGCCTGCGCAGCACCTCCGGCCCCCAGACGCGCCAGCCGTGCAGCAGCACCTCGGTATCGCTGTTCGATCGGAAGCGGGCGCCCAGTTCCTCCAGCTCGCGGCGGACGTCCTGAAAATTGTAGATCTCGCCGTTGAACACCACGACATGGCTTTCGCCGGGCAACGCCATGGGCTGTGCCCCGCCGGCAAGGTCGATGATCGACAGCCGGCGATGGCCAAGGCCGACCCCTGGCGCGGTCCACACCCCCGACCCGTCCGGCCCGCGATGCGCGATCGCGTCCGTCATCAGGGCGATGCGGGCGGGATCGATCGGCTTTGGCGTCTGGGGGTGGTACAGCCCGGCAATGCCGCACATCAGGGCGTGGCTCCGACGGCGCGGTCGGCCACCCGGTCAACCGGACCCATTGCGGCCAGGAAATCGCGGATGGCGCGGCGGCTGTCCTGATCGCCGCGTTCGGCGGAAATCAGGATGGCGACGGCGGCCTGTGGCCCGCCGAACAGCTTGGCACGCAGGGTCTGAAGCTTCACGGTGCGGGGGCTGGCGGTAACCATGTCGCCGACGCGATACCATGTCACCACTTCCCGCTCCACCCGGTTGGGACCGATCATGCGCAGAGCCGATCCACCCTCCACCGGGGGCAGATCCTCGATCCTTACCCAGACGTCGTTTTCGCGGATCGCCCCTTGTCCATGCGCGACCAGTTCATGCCCCTCGCGCTGCCCGGCATAGACGATGATGGACAGATCGACCGCGCGGCCGACCCCGTCGGTATAGCGGCCGAACAGGCGGTGGTCGGCGGTCGAAAAATTGGGCTCCCACGGCGCGATCCGGCTGGGCGCAGCGCGGGTCCAGCCCGGCACTTGGGGCAGGTCGATCCGCGCCGGTACAGGCTGTGTCCGGCGATCGGCAGCCCATCCGGCCGCAGCAGCCAGCACGGCCAGACCCATGACCGCGCCGGTGGCGGTCCAGCGGTCCATTGCCCGCGTCACGGGCGTCTGCAATAGGTCTGGATCGAACCACGGCGCGGCCGGGTCGCGGTCGAACCAGCGCCAGCCGATGGCGATCACCGCAATCATCACGACCGCGAAGAAGACAAAGCCATAGACGATGTGGTCGAACCCCGTCGCCGCCTCCACACTGGTCCACCAGGCGGCATAGATGGTGCCGAACGCGCGCACGCCATTGGCAAGGATCGGCACGGTCAGCGCCATGGCCATGAAGGCCGCGCGCCGCCGCCAGCGGACATAACAAACATTGGCGACCAGCGAGCCATAGGCCAGCATGGCGATCAGGAACTTGTTGCCCGAACACGCCTCTGCCACTTCGAAAAAGCCGTTGCTGGTGGTGATGAGGACGCCGTCGACGCTGGCCGGCACCTGAAACAGGTGGAGCAGCGCCATCACCATGTCCACCGTCACCGTTTGCAGCGGCGCTTCCATGAACTCGCCGAACGGCACGAGGAAGATCATGTAGGCGAGCGGAAAGATCAGGCCGCGGGCGACATTGGGGCCGAGCACCGCCAGCACGGCGGACTGAAGCATGGCGACCAGCGCGACATGGCGCACCAGGGCGACGCCCGCCGCCTCGCCCAGCATCCAGACGAATGCAGCGCCGGCCATCGGGATCAGCGCGGGCCACCAGCCGGCGGGGGCCACCCGAACCAGTTCGGCCCGGCGCTGCCACACCAGCCAGCCCAGGATCGGGGGCACGAACAGGCAATGGCCGAACGTCGTCGAGTTCCAGTAAATGCCGGCCAGATCGGCGACATCGCGGTGGAACAGGATCAGCAGCGATGCCCAGCACAGGGCAAGCGCGGCGGCATGGCGTCGCCACGCGGCCAGCCCGTCGTCAGCGACCGGCCGGGGCCATGCCAGCGTCATGCCGCATCCCTTGCCCGATCCGGGGCAAGGGACAACAGCGCATCGAGCGGGGCGAGCCGCGCGGCCCAGCCATAGCGGGCGATCACCTGTTCCCGCGCGCGCCGTCCAAGCAGGGCGGCGGCCGGATCGCCGATGAGTGCCGTCACCGCGCTGACGGTCGCATCGACGCCATCGGCAATGCGGATCGTGCCGCCATGATCGATGCCCTGTGCCGCCGCCGGGCTGACCACCACGGGCCGGGCCATGGCCATCGCCTCCAGCACCTTGTTCTGCACGCCGCGGGCGATGGCGAGCGGCGCGACGACGACCGATGCGGCAGCCAGCCAGCCGCGGGTGTCGGGCACCTCGCCCGTCACCTCGACACCGGGCAGATCGCCCAGCGCGCGCACCGTGTCGGTCGGCGCGCGGCCGACAATGGCAAAGCGGGTATCCGGCACCCGGCCCCGGATGGCGGGCATCACCGACCGGGCGAACCAGGACACCGCGTCGACATTGGGCCGGTAATCCATCTGGCCGGTAAAGACGACCAGCGGCCCGGCGCCGCCGACCGGCTGAACAGTAGCGGGATCGAACCGGACGGTGTCGATGCCGTTTTCGATCGCGTGGACGCGGCTTGCCCCGGTCCGCTGGCGGAACAGCGCGGCCTCTGCATCGCTGACGAACAGGCTGGCCTCGACACGGTCGGCGATCGCGGCCTCGAACGCCTGCATCATCCGCGCCTCACGCTGCATCATCCAGGCCATCGGCCCGCGCGCGGTGGCGGCGTAATCGCCGAACTTGGCCGAATCCATGTCGACAAAGTCCATGATGACGCGCGGTCCGCCCGAGGCGGGCAGATACTGGGCCATCTGGCCGGAATAGACGAAGATGGCGTCAATCGGCTCACGGCTCAGCACTGCATCGACCGCCGCACGCATCGCCGGATCGGCAAAGGCGGTCAGTGACACCGGCCGGCCGGTGGCCAGCGCCTCGGCCGCTGCACGGGCACGGCCCTTCGTCCTGGGCAGGATGCGGTGGCTGGCGACAAGGTCGTCGAGCGCCGCGCCATGCGCCAGATCGCGGGGATCGTCGGCAAACGCGATCAGATGCACCCGGTGGCTGCGCGCCAGATGCACCAGCTGGTGATAGCTGCGGATCTTGTCGCCCCGATCGGGGGGAAAGGGCACGCGGTGCGCCAGGAACAGGATGTCGCCCATCAGCCCAGGCCCCGGGCGATCCATGGCCCGACCCGGTTGGCAATGCCCAGCGGCAGACGCTGCCATGCTGCCACCTGCAACCGGTAGCGCGGGCTGAGCGGATTGACCTCACGCAGCGGCACGCCCGGCCAGCCCCGCTTGAAATAGGCCAACGGTTGCGGATCAAAGCCCCAGTTCTTCTTGAACGCCGCAGCGCCGGTTCCCGCCTTTGACCGCCCGAAATCGAAGCGGGTGCAGCCGCGCGCACGGGCATGGCCCATCAGTGCATAATAGAGGATGTCGTTGGCCCGAAGCGCGCGGGCCGCGTGGGTTCCGCCGCCCCAATAGGGATAGACCGTGCCGCGCCAGTAAAGCGACAGCACGCTGGCCACCGGCCGATCGCCGTCCAGAATGGTCAGGATATCCGCATCCGGGCCGAACGCATCCAGCACTGCATCGAACAGGGCGCGCGGAAACACCGGCGTGCCGAGGTTGCGGACGGATTCGGCATAGACGGCGTAATGAGCCGCGCGGTCGGCGGCAGACACGCCGGTCCGCACGCCAAGGCCCCGGTCCAGCCCCTTTCGCACCTCTGCCCGCTGCTTGCGCGGAATGGCAAGCAGTTCGGCCGCGTCATCGGCGGCAAGCGGGCGGACATGGCCAAGATAGGTGTGGCCATCGACCAGCCAGCCCTCACCCGGGGCCAAGCCGCCGCGCAATTCGACCGTCGGGCACGTCAGGCTGTGCGACAGCATGACGGCAGCATCGGCCAGCGGCTGCGCCCAACGATCGCTTTCGGCCAGGATGCCGCCATCGACGCCGAACCCCGTCGATACCAGCGCACGGCCGAACAGCGGCGAATGCGTTTCGGTCAGCGGCAGGATGCCGCGCAGCACCCCCTCCCCGCTTTCGGCGATCAGCAGATGCGGCCGCTGGCCCGCGCCGCGCGCCGTCGCGATGGTCCATGCCGTTCGGTGAAACGGCGTGGCATCCGGGTGATCGGCGACAAAACCGTCGATCCGCGCCCGAACCGCTGCATCCGTCAGGTCGGCGGCGTGAACGTGGACGCGGGTTGGAAAGGCGGGTGCATTCATGGCAGCCGGGCGGCCTCTGCCGCCGCCACGGCATCGCACCGCCCCCAGCGATGATCGCGCAGCAGCGTGCGCAGCTTGCCAGCCATCGCGCCCAGCCGGGCATAATGGCGCAGCCGGGATTTCAGCGGCGCATCGGCAACGCGCGGCTGATCGGGATCGATTTCCCATGGGTGGAAATAGAACATGGCCGGGCGGGCATCGTCGGCATTGGCATCGCGCACGGCGCGCGCGGTGAAACTGCCGGGGAACAGCCGGAAAAAGCCGCCGCCTGCCGGGGTCGGCTTGCCGAACAGACTGCCGATGGTGATTGGCACCTCGACCAGCGGGCTGCCCGCCACCGGGCGCCATGCGCGGCGCGGCGCATCGGCCCAGCCATAATGATCGGTCGCCACCGGCGCGACGCTGGACGAATAGGTATAGCCGCGTTCGGCCAGGATCGGGTGCGCCCAGGGGGTACGCGCGTCGATCGAAAAACTGGGCGCGCGATACCCGGTGACGGCAACGCCGCCCGCATCCTCCAGCACCTTTCGCGCGCGGTCGATATCGGCGCGGAAATCGTCGGGCGTCATGCGGAACACCCGGCCATGCGCCCAGCCATGGCTGGCCAGTTCATGCCCCTGTTCAACGATCCGCCGCATCAGCGCAGGGTTCCGCTCCGCCACCCAGCCAAGGGTGAAGAATGTCGCGTGAACGCCCGCATCGGCGAACAGCGCCAGCACGGCATCGGTATTGCGTTCGACCCGATGTTGCAGGCCGTCCCAGCTGTCGGGATCGATCACGGTTTCGAATGCGCCGACCTGAAACCAGTCCTCGACATCGACCGACATGCCGTTGAGCACCGGGCCGGGGGCGATCTGTCCCTCGATCATCGAAACCGGCCCCCCTTCAGGCGGCGTTGGAGTGAATCGGCGCAGGGTCCCCGCGCCGCTGATCCGCCTCGATCCAGTCGACGAGCAGGGTCAGCACCCGGCGCAGCGCAGCCTCCTGTTCCTCCAGCCGCGCTTCCATCGCGGTCAGCCGGTCGAGGATTGCGGGATCGGGCATGGCGGCAACCGGTGCCGCCGCGACGGGCGCTTCGACGGGCAGGACGGACGGCTCGGCGGATACGGGCGCTGGCACGGGGGCCACAGCCGGGCGCGCATCGGCGTCCAGATCGGCAACGACATCGGCGATGTGCCGGTCGGTAAAGCGGTCGATCCCCTCAACCGCGCCGTACAGCAGCACGCGGCTTGCCAGTTGGTTCAGGCGGCGCGGGATGCCGCCGGACCAGGCGAACATGGCGGCAATTGCCTCACCCTCGAAATCCGGGCGGCCGGTCCAGCCGACACAGGCGAGGCGGTGTGCGAGATAGGGGCCGACCTCTTCGGGCTCCATCGGCGTCAGGTGGTGCATCGCAATCACCCGCTGGCGCAGCTGTTCCAGCCGGCCGGACCCGGTCAGCAGTTCCCGAAATTCCGGCTGGCCGAGCAGAAGAATCTGCAACAGGGGATAGCCGCCCGCCTGAAAGTTGGAGAGCATCCGCAGCTCTTCCAAGCTGTCGACCGGCAGCGACTGGGATTCATCGACGATCAGCAGCGTACGCTTGCCCGCGCGAGCGACGCCATGCAGCGCCCGCTCGATCGCCTTCAGCACATCGGATTTGGCAAGGCCGCGCGTTTCCGCGCCCAGCCCGTCGGCGACCAGATGAAGGAGATCGGCGGCATCGACCTGGGTCGTGACGATGCGCACCACGTGAAGTTGATCGACATCCGCTGTCGCCAGCAGATGGGCGACCAGCGTCGTCTTACCCGTGCCCGGTTCCCCGGTGATGACGACAAAGCCCTCCCCCTGGCTGAGGCCATAGCCCAGATACGCCATCGCCTTGCGATGCGTGCCGGTGTCGAACCAGAAGGCCGGATCGGGCGTCAGCTGAAACGGGCGTCCGCTCAATCCATAATGGACATCGTACATAGCTACTCTCCGTCGCGCGTCGCAGCGCCCGTTCAGAACCGGTATCCGAGCGCCACCAGCGCCTGGGCAATCACATCGGAGCGGACCGCGTTGGAGGAATCGAACGTGTCGATCCCGCCGACAATCTGTGCGTTCACGCGGCCGAAATTGCGGGAATAGGCGGCATTCGCGCCGATCCCCCACACATCGCCGCCCCCGGCGATGCCGCTGTCGTAATAATTGCCATAGATGTTGCCGGTGACGCTCGACTGGCTGTCCAGCGCGCGGGCGGCGAACAGCTGAGCGTACCAGGCCTGATCGCTGGTCCCGTCAACCACCGCGCCGACCGGCACGTCGGGCACATAGAAACGGCGATGGGCATAGCCGCCACCCAGGCCGAACTGCGTGCCGCCCCGCGTCGCAGACCAGACCGCATCGACGCCCCGCGCCCGGAAATTGGCGGTCGTCACCGACTGGAACACCCCATTCAGGCAGCCGCCCCCGGCCCCGTTGCCGGACCCGAAGATGCAGCCATTATAGTTGTCGCTGAACGGATCGCCCGTGTTCGTGATCTGTCGCGGCAGCCGGTCGATTGCGCTGTTCAGCTGACGGCCAAAGCTCTGCACGCTGTCATACACGCCGATCTGCAGGCCGGACCCGGCCCCGGTCTGCCAGCTGAGCGAGCCGGTAGCGCTGAGCGTGCCATAGCGTTCGCCCACCCGCGCCTCCAGCGTCAGCCGGGGGCTGGGCCGCCACAGGATGCCGCCATCATAATAGACGCCGTCAAAGGCGAATGCCTCTCGCCGCGGCGAGGCGGGATCGGTGACGAAGCGGCCATTGCCGTCCACCACCGGAAAGCCATCGGCATCCAGCAGCGCATCGCGCTGGGTAATGTCGATCCGTTCATAGCCGATACCGGCCAGCAGGGCGACGGTCCGGCTGACCGGCTGTACCGCGTCGGCGCGGCCGTACAGCCCCTCATACCGCTGATCCAGCTGATCGGCGGTTTCCCGCTGCCACGCGCCGCTGATCGTCAGGCCAAAGGGCAGCACGCTGCCCGCGCGCGTGCTGACGCTGCCGATGGCGAGATGGCTGCGCGCTTCGTCATAGACGTCGATCGGCGGCAGGGTGGGATCAAACGCGGCAACGTCCGGCGCCTCGACACGGGTATAGCCGAAGCGATAGCCCGCGCTGACCGATGCCGGGCCGAACTGGCGGGCAAAGCTGGGACCGGCATAGGCCGAATAGACCTGAACCGTGTTGCCGACATTGCCGACAAGGTTCAGCGGCGCATCGCCCCGGCTGTCGAAACGCGACCGGGTGGCGATGCCGCCTGCCTCGACCGACAGGCCGGGCACGATCTGCACCGCGGCGCGGGCAAGGCCGGAATGAACGTCGCCGTCCTGAAGCCGGTCGTCCCAGGAAAGGCGCCGTTCATACTGATAGTTCAGCTGCACCTCGACCCGGCGGGTCTGGATGCTGGCGTCGATCCCGGCGGTGACGGTGGAATAGGTCAGCACGTCATTTTCGCGCAGATCGGCGGTCAGGATCTGGCCCACCTGAATATAGGGGGAAATGATCGTGCGCTGTTCGGACTGCGCCGCCGCCGGGGCGGCAGCGGTCATCGCGATGGCGCCCGATGCGATCAGGACGAACCGGCTCATTTCTGGGACTCCTGTCCGTAATAGCTGCCGAAGCGGGGGCCGCTTCGCTGGAAAGTGACGCTGTTGAGGATCAGCTGAAGGTGCTCGCATCCATCCAGCAGCGCGACCGTTTCGCGCAGATCGCCCTCTGTCGTGCGGTCGGCGCGCACGACCAGCAGCGTCTGGCCGACATGCAGAGCCAGCACCGATGCCGGCGATGCGGCCAGTGCGGGCGGGGAATCGAAAATCACGATGCGGCGCGGATCGGCCTGAACCAGCGCGTCCAGCACCTGGCGCGCCCGCTGGCTGGCCAGCAATTCGGTGTCGTTGGCGCGCAGCATCCCGGCCTGAAGCACCGACAGGTTGGGGATGTCGGTATCCAGGATCAGCGTTTCTGCATCCAGATCCGGATCGGCCAGCGCGTCGAGCAGGCCGGGCGCGGTGTCGATGCCCAGCCGCCGCGGCACATCGGGCTTGGCCAGATCGGCATCGACCAGCAGCACCTGCACATCCTTTTCCGCCGCCAGCGAGATGGCGAGGTTGATCGCGGAGAATGTCTTGCCCTCATTCGGGCGGGCCGAACTGATCAGCACCATGCGCGCGCGGGAATCGTCGCTGGCCGCAACCTTGTCCGCGGTCAGCAGCACCTGTCGCTTGGCCAGACGAAACTCCTCGGCCAGCACGTCCACGGGCGATCCGGGGACCAGCAGCCCCTGTTCGGCCAGCATCGCCCGGTCGATCGCCACGCGGGCGCGGGGCGCGGAACGGATTGCGGCCGGTGGCGGCGCAATCGGTGCGGGTGCCGGTGCAGGTGCGGTTGCAGCCTGGGGCGCTGGCGCCGGGATAACGGGCGACGGTACGGGCGGCGCGGCCGGCGGGGGCACCACCGGTTCAGCCTTGATGGGAATGGGCGCGCGCGGCGGCGGCGCAAAGGCGTTCAGCCCTGCGGCCCGTTCCAGCAGCGATCCCTGTATGCGGCGCGGTTCGTTCATTTGCCGTTCCTCACGCCATCATGCCAATGGTGATCAGGTTGACCCCGATCAGCGCGACAAAGGCGACGAACAGACCGCCCGCGCCGCCCGCAAACAGCATCAGCCGCTTGCGCCGCAGGGGCGTCTGCGATGCCAGCACCACTTCGCTGATCGATCCGATCACGGGCAGGCCGGTGGATCGTTCCAGCCGGTCGGCGGTCGGCCATGTCGTCTGAATACGGCTGAAGGCAAAGGCCGCTGCCGCACCGCCGCCGATACCGGCGATCAGCACCGCGGCCAGCAACAGCGGGCGGTTGGGCGATGCTGGCGCACCCGGCACGGTCGGCGGGTCGATCACCTTGAACCGGACCGGTGCCGTTTCGGCCTGCACCTGTCCGGTCAGGCGCACCTGTTCGCGGTCCTCGACCAGCCGCCGATAGGTTTCGCGCAGGGCGTCGATATCGCGATCAAGCTGGGCCTGTGCCGCCGCGGCATTGGGATCGGCGTCCAGCTTTCGCTGAAGCTGCGACAACTGGCCCTCCAGCATCCCCTTGCGCTGGCTGAGTTCGGCGACGCGCGCCTCGCGCTCCGCCTGCTGCGTGCGCAGGCCGATATAGACGGGATTGGGCTGACCGGCGACAGCGCCGCCGGTCCCCTCGCGCGCGGCAGCCGTGCGGGCCTGGGCCAGCTGACTGTTCAGGGCGCGCATGTCGGGATGGGAATCGGTCCAGCCGCGCGAACGCCCCTCGGCCAGCTGGCTTTCGATCGCGGCCAGCCGGGCACGGGCCGGGCCGGCCATGGGCGCACCAGCGGCTCCGGCAACCATGGCGGGCGTGCCACCCATCTGGGCATTGACCGCCGACAGGCTGGAGCTGGCGCCCGCAAGCTGGGCATCGACATCGGCGAGCGCAGTGCGCGCCTGACCGATCCGGTCGCTCAGCGATCCGGTGCCGGGCAGGCCGGACAGAAACCGGTTGTTGAAATCGGCGAGCTGGTTTTCCTTGTCCTGCAACTGACGCTGACGCAGCGCGATCTGTTCGTCCAGAAACCGGAGCGACTGGCCCGTGCCGTCGCGCGACTGGGACAGGTTATCCTCGACGAAAATGTCGATCATCTTCTGAACGACCGCGCGGGCCAGCCGGGCATTCTGACCATCGGTCATGTCCGGGTTGCTGATCGATGCCGTCACCTCGAACAGATTGTCCTGCTGTGCCGTGATCTTGACCGCCTTTTGCAGGCGCGCTGCCTCGCCCGCGATGGCGCCGGGGGTCGTCGCCCGGCGGGCAAGCTCGGTGCCGCGCACCACCTTTTCCAGATTGATGGCAGAGGTCAGCGTCTGGCGCACCCGCTCCACCTCGCGCGCCTGATCCATCCGCGCCTGTGCGCCCGCCGCCTCGTTCGGCAGCAGGTTGGGCGATTGCACCAGCACGCGCGCGGTCGATTCATATTTCGACGGGATCAGCGACACCGCGAACCAGCCGGCCAGGCAGATTGCCCAGGCGACGGCCAGCGCCAGCCACCGGCGGTGCCAGATGCCGTGGATCGCAGCGCGGATTTCGTCATAGATGCCGTCCATCCCGCGCGCCTCAGAACATGGATTCGGGGATGATGATGACGTCACCCGGCTCCAGCCGGACATTGGCGCGGGTATCGCCATCCTTCAGCAGGCTGGACAGCCGCAGCTTGTATTCGGTCTGCTTGCCCGTCGCCCGGTCGTACCGGACCAGCCGCGCCCGGTTGCCCGCCGCAAATTCCGACAGGCCGCCGACCGAGATCATGGCGTCAAGCACGGTCATGTTCGCGCGATAGGGGATCGATGCGGGCTTTTCGGTGGCACCGACGATCCGCACCTGCTGGCTGAACGTGCCGGCAAAATTCTGGACGATGACCGATACGATCGGGTCCTTGATATATTCGCCCAGCGCGATCTTCATATCGTCGGCCAGCATCGATGGCGTCTTGCCCACCGCCGGCATGTCCGAAATCAGCGGGGTCGAGATGCGGCCATCGGGGCGCACCTGCACGCCCTTTGCCGACAGTTCGGGGTTACGCCAGACAAAGATATCGAGCTGATCCAGCGGGCCGATGACATATTCCTCGCTGGGCGCCTCGCGCGCGGCGACGAACCCGGCGGGGGGCAGTTCGTTGCGCGCGGTGGTGGCACAACCGCTTGGCAGGGTTGCCAGGATCGCCGTTGCGGCCAGCAATCGGGTTCGAACATTCACGCGCATTACGCCCAGCCTCCATGGCGTGCGTCGCACCGGCGTCCCGGTGCACACACGGCTATTCATGGGCCGTGATGGCGCTGACAGGTTAAAATCGCGTTAGGCGAGCGGGCCGCGCCCTAGCCGTCGATCAGGATTTCCGGCGCTGGCGGATGGCCCAGAAAGGCGGACGGGCTGGCCGTCGCACCATAGGCACCGGCCAGGAACAGGGCGACGACATCGCCCTCCTCCGCCGGTGGCAGGGCGACCCGATCGGCCAGGCGGTCGAGCGGCGTGCACAGGCAACCGACGACCGACGCCGTGACGTCGCCCGCCGCCTGCATCCGATCCGCCAGCGCGACCGGATAGTTGCGGCGCACGACCGTGCCGAAATTGCCGCTGGCCGCAAGTTGATGATGCAGGCCGCCATCGACGACATAGAATATTTCGCCCTGGCTCTGCTTCACGTCGATGATGCGGGTCAGATAGACGCCGCATTCCCCGACCAGCCAGCGGCCAAGCTCGATCGCAAACCGGCTGTTGCCAAGGATTTCCGGGCGCTGGTTCAGGGCATCGGCCAGCCGTCGGCCGATCCGTTCGATATCCAGCGGCACGTCGCCCGCGAAATAGGGGATGCCGAAGCCGCCGCCCAGATTGACCAGCGGCGGCGCCGTGCCCACCGCGTCGGCCAGGCGCGCGGCCAGCGCGATCACCCCGGCCATCGTATCGCCCAGCGCATCGGCATCCAGCGACTGGGACCCGGCATAGACATGGAAACCCTGCCACAAAGCCCCGCCATCGATGATGGCGCGGACCAGCGCGGGCACCTGTTCCGCATCGACGCCAAAGGGCGAGGCGCGGCCACCCATCCGCATCCCCGATCCGCGCAGTTCGAAATCCGGGTTCACCCGCACCGCGATATGGGCGGGCACGCCGATCCGTTCGGCAACCGCCAGTGCACGGCGCACCTCCCCCGCCGATTCGGCATTCAGCGTCGCGCCGGCCCGGATCGCGGCCTCAAGCTCCGCATCCCGCTTGCCCGGCCCGGCAAAGCTGATCGCGGTGGCCGGCTTGACCGACAGCGCACGGTGAAGCTCGCCCGCCGACGCAACGTCCAGCCCGTCGACCAGCGGCGCGATGGCGGCGAGCAGGTCGGGGTGCGGATTGGCCTTGATCGCATAATGCACATCCAGCCCATCGGGCATCGCGGCACGCAACCGGGCGATCCGCGCCCGGACGATGGCCATGTCATAGACGAAACAGGGGGTGGACCCCGCCCGCCCGATCAGCGCACCGACCGACAGGCCGCCGATGGTCAGGCGATCCTGCCCCGCAAATTCGGGCGGCAACGGACCGGTCGGCTTCATGACGTCAACTCCCGGCGCAGGGCAGCGCGATCCAGCTTTCCGTTGGCGTTGCGGGGCAGTGCCTGACGCCAGATGATCTCGGCAGGCTGCATGAACCCCGGCAGGTCACGGCGCAATCGCTCGCGAAGCCGCGGCTCGACCGCCTCTGGCGCGCCCCTCGCCCGGGCGATCAGGTGGATTGCCTGTCCCGTCCGCGCATCGGGCACCCCGATGGCCACCGCCTCGGCCAGTTCCCCGCCGGCCAGTGCAGCCTCCTCGACCTCGGTCGGGCTGACCCGATTGCCCGAAACCTTGATCATCTCGTCCCCGCGCCCGACAAAGCGCAGCAGGCCGTGCGGTTCGATGACCACGGTGTCGCCCGACCACACGGCCATGCCGCCGCTGTCGGACCAGGCGGGCGCCGGGCGGAACCGTTCGGCGGTTCGGGCCGGATCGCGCCAGTATCCATGCGCGACCAGCGGCCCGGCATGGACCAGCTCGCCCGGTTCCCCCGGTGCCGCGCGGGTGCCATCGGGGGCGACCACCATTACCTCGGCAAAGGGAATCGCCCGCCCGATCGATTCCGGATGCCGGTCGACCAGATCGGGGTCGAGATAGGTCGATCGAAATGCCTCGGTCAGGCCGTACATCGGATAGAGGTCGGCATTGGGAAACCGTTCCCGCAACTGGCGGACCATGGCGGGGGTCAGTGCGCCGCCCGAATTGGTAATCCGGCGCAGCGCCGTTGCCGTCTCCTGCGGCCAGTCGCCTTCCAACAGCTGCACCCAGAGCGGGGGGACGCCGGCCAGCGTGGTGATCGCATCGCGCGCAACCGCCTTTATCACGTCGCGCGGCAACAGATAGTCCATCGGCACCGCACAGGCGCCCGCAGCCCAGGTGGAGAGCAGCTGGCTCTGCCCGTAATCGAAACTGAGCGGGAGCACCGCCAGCACCCGGTCGGCTGGCTCAAGTCGCAGGTAATGCGCAACGCTGATCGCCCCCAGCCAGAGATTGGCGTGGGACAGCATCACCCCCTTTGGCCGCCCGGTGGACCCGGAGGTGTAGAGGATGGCGGCCAGCGCATCGGGATCGGCATCCGATGGCGGCACAGGATCGCCGCCCGCCAGCACCGCCTCATCCGCGATGGCCCGGGTGCCGTGCGGCACATCGCCCCGTTCCAGCAGGGGCAGCCGGGCGGTCTGGGTAATCAGCAGCCGGGCGCCGCTGTCGGCCAGAATGTGCGAAACCTGCCCCCGCTTGAGCTGCGGATTGATCGGGACATGGACCAGCCCCGCGCGCGGCGCGGCCAGCGGCAGGATGCTGGCCAGCAGCGTCTTTGGCAGCCAGCTGGCCACCCGGTCGCCCGGCGCAAATCCCTGACCCGCCAGAAAGCCCGCCAGCCTGGCAACCGCGTGCTCCAGTCCGGCATAGTCCAGTTCCCCAACCCGCCCGGCCAGCGCCAGCCGCCCCGCATCGCCGCGAAGCGTCAGGTGATCGATCGGACGGGGATGCGGATCGAGCTGGATCATCGGCGCCCCTGATAGCGCGCCGGCACGGCCCGCGCCAAGGGCAGGCTTGGCATTGCGTGCATCAGCGGGTAACCGCGCCACCAGTAAAGGCGCGGGCCATCGCGGGTTCCGGCCATCATGGGATTGAGACGTGCCTGACGAAGACTATCAACGGGTCGAAGGCGTGGTTCGGGACGTGCTGCGGGACGTGCTGGCGCTGAACGCGGCGCGTGTCGCCGATCTGGACGCAACGACGCCGCTGTTCGGCGCGATGCCCGAACTGGATTCGCTGGCGGTGGCGGGCGTGCTGACCGAGATCGAGGACCGGCTGGGCATCGTCATCGATGACGAGGATGTGGATGCCGACATGATGGAGACGTTCGGCAGCCTGACCCGATTTGCCGCCGCCCGGGCGCTGGTGTGATCGGCAGCTACACCGTCAAACCCCATCACTGGCCGGGCTATCCCTGGCCGGGCAGCACCGAACCCCTGATCCGCCTTGGCCCCGATGACGGGCCGATGGTCGTGATCGCCCAGCCCCTGTTCGAGGAGGCGAACCGGATGCGTGCGTTCATCCTGGCGGTGATGCGCGATCTGGCGGGGATGGGCATTGCCAGCGCCCTGCCCGACCTGCCGGGCACAGGCGAAAGCGAAACGCAGACCGATAAAGCCAATTATCTGTTGTGGTTATCGGCCTTTGCTGAAGCCGCGCATCAAGCGGCCAAGGGGAACCAGCCGCATCTGCTGACCATCCGGGGCGGCGCGCTGCTGACCAGTTGGACCCCGGCGATCAGCCTGTATCAGTTCGCGCCGGTCGAGGGATCGTCGCTGGTGCGCGATCTGATCCGCGCGCGCCGGGTTGCCGGGACGGATGCGGCGTTCGAGGCGGAGATGGACGCCCTGTTGTCCGGCCCTGCGCCGGAGGGGCCGTTGCCGCCCGTGATGCTGGCCGGCAATGCCATTCCCGGCGACCTGCTGGCGCAACTGAACCATGGTCACGCCCTGTCCGCCGAAACGGAGGATGAAGCGCCGATCGCACGGCGGGTCGCACGCCTGTCCGGCGATGGCGGGGCAGCGGACGTCCGGTTTGCGGGTGCGCCCCTGTGGCGACGGGCGGAACCGCATCAGGATGCGGCGCTGGCCGCCGCGCTCTCAGCCGATGTAGCCGAATGGGTCCGCCGATGCGCCGGCTGATCTCCTTTTCCTGCGCCGGGGAGACGCTGGCCGGCACCGTCGATGCGGCGGATGGGACCACCGGCCTGTTGATCGTTTCCGGCGGCAATGAGGTCCGCTGGGGCGCGCATCGCGGCATGGCGATGCTGGCCGGTGAACTGGCAGCGGCGGGCCATCCCGTATTCCGGTTCGACCGGCGGGGCATCGGCGATTCCACCGGCACCAATGGCGGGTTCCAGGCCAGCGGCGAGGATATCGAGGCGGCCGCAGCGGCGTTCCGGCGCGAATGCCCGCACGTCACGCGCATCATCGGCTTTGGCAATTGCGATGCGGCAACCGCGCTGGCGCTGTTTCACGCGCGGGCGGGGCTGGATGCGCTGATCCTCGCCAATCCCTGGGTCATTCCGGGCGATGGCGACTTGCCCCCGCCCGCCGCGGTCAAGGCCCGCTATGTTGAACGGATGCGCGACCCGCGCCAGTTGGTGCGCCTGATCCGCGGCGAGATCAGCCTGACAAAACTTTTCAATGGTTTAGGCAGCCTTCTTCGCACAAGGAATAAGGATCACGCGCTGGCCGACCGCGTCGCCGCTGCCCTGATTGCGGGCCGGAAACCGCTGACCCTGTTGCTGGCGCGGGGGGACAATACCGCCATCGCCTTTGCCGAGGCATGGCGGGATCCCGCCTTTGCCCCGCTGCGCGGCGAGGCCAGCGTCCTGACGTGCGACACTGCCAGCCACAGCTTTGCCGAGCCCGCCGACAAGCTATGGCTGCGCGACCGTCTGCTCGACGCCCTTCGCGGCTAGGCGGTTATTCGGCGGCCTCGGCCATCGCGAAATGGGCGGCGGCCAGAAAGCGTTCGGCGTCCAGCGCGGCCATGCAGCCGGTGCCGGCGGCGGTCACCGCCTGACGATACACCTTGTCCATCACGTCGCCGCAGGCGAACACGCCGGGGACGCTGGTCCGCGTGCTGCCGACATCGACCTTCAGATACCCGTCCTCGTCCAGGTCCAGATGCCCCTTGAACAGGTCGGTTGCCGGCTTGTGCCCGATCGCCACGAAGCCGCCATCAACCTCGATCGTGGACAGCTCACCCGTCACGGTGTCGCGCAATTCCATGCCGACCAGCCCGGCCATGCCGCCGCCGTCGATGAAGCGAACCACTTCCTTGTTCCACAAGGTCGTGATCCGGTCGCTGGCGAACAGGCGCTGCTGCAGGATCTTTTCCGCGCGCAGGCTGTCGCGGCGGTGGATCAGCGTGACATCCGGCGAATGGTTGGTCAGGTACAGCGCCTCTTCGACCGCGGTATTGCCGCCGCCGATCACCGCAACCTTCTTGCCGCGATAGAAGAACCCGTCACAGGTAGCACAGGCGGACACGCCCTTGCCCTTCAGCAGGTCCTCGCTCTCCAGCCCCAGCCATTTTGCCTGTGCGCCGGTGGCGATGACCAGCGTCTCGCCCTCATACACATCGCCCGAATCGCCGATCAGGCGGAACGGCCGCTGCGACAGGTCGATATCGACGATGGTGTCGTACATCATCCGCGTGCCGACATGTTCGGCCTGAGCCTGCATCTGCTGCATCAGCCAGGGGCCCTGAATGACCTCTGCAAAGCCCGGATAGTTTTCGACATCCGTAGTCGTGGTCAGCTGGCCGCCCGGCTGGATGCCCTGCACCACGATGGGGTTCAGGCTGGCGCGCGCGCCGTAAATGGCGGCGGTCAGGCCGGCGGGGCCGGAACCAAGGATCAGCATCTGGGTCGAATGAGTTGTCATCGTCACGCCTTCGGATTCGTTTGGACGGCATCTAGGGTGACGCAGGGCATCGGCGCAACATGGGATAGGCACCGCCTGCATTCAGCCATAGCTTTTCTGCTCCGGGCCAAAGCACGGCTGCCCCCACCCTTCACAAGTCCGCGTGATCCGATAGAGAGGGCGCCAAGAGAGGAGACCCCCCATTTCCCCCATGCCTGAATCCGTCCGCACCGATTGGACCCGCGAGGAAATCGCCGCGCTGTTCGAATTGCCCTTTGGCGAGCTTCTGTTCCGCGCCCAGACCGTGCACCGTGCCCATCACCAGCCCGACACGGTCCAGATGTCGACCCTGTTGTCGATCAAGACCGGCGGCTGTCCCGAGGATTGCGGATATTGCAATCAGTCCGCCCATGCCGAAACGGGGCTGAAGGCGACCAAGCTGATGGACGTGCGCGCCGTGCTGCAATCCGCGGCGCAGGCAAAGGATCATGGCTCGACCCGGTTCTGCATGGGCGCGGCGTGGCGCAATCCCAAGGACCGCGACATGCCCGCCATTGTCGAGATGGTGAAGGGCGTGCGCGCGATGGGCATGGAAACGTGCATGACGCTGGGGATGCTGACCCCCGCCCAGGCGGCGATGCTGGCCGATGCGGGCCTCGATTATTACAATCACAATATCGACACCTCGCCCGAGCGTTATGGTGACGTCATCACCACCCGCACGTTCGAGGACCGGCTGGACACGCTGGAGCACGTCCGCAGTGCAGGCATCAATGTCTGCTGCGGCGGGATCGTCGGCATGGGCGAGACGCGGGACGACCGGGTCGGGTTCATCCATGCGCTGGCTACCCTGCCCCGTCATCCGGAAAGCGTGCCGTTAAACGCCCTGGTGCCGGTAAAGGGCACGGTGCTGGGCGATATGCTGGCCGATACGCCGCTGGCCCGGATCGACGAGATCGAGTTCGTCCGCACCGTGGCGGCGGCGCGCATCACCATGCCGGAAAGCATGGTCCGCCTGTCCGCCGGGCGCGAGAGCATGAGCGATGCTGCGCAGGCGCTGTGTTTCATGGCGGGCGCGAACAGCATCTTTACCGGCGACCGGCTGCTGACCACGGCCAATGCGGGGGATGATCGCGACGCGGCCCTGTTTGCCCGGCTGGGCGTCACGCCCATGGCGGCCGAAACCAAGGCTGAACTGCAGGCAGCGGAGTAAGTGGCAATGCCCTCCACCATCGAGGAACTGGAACGCCGGCGGGAGGCCGCGCGGATGGGCGGCGGCCAGAAGCGGATCGAGGCCCAGCATGCCAAGGGCAAGCTGACTGCGCGCGAGCGGCTGGACGTGCTACTCGATCCCGGCAGCTTCGAAGAGCTGGACATGTATGTCGAGCATAACTGCGTCGATTTCGGGATGCCCGACACGGTGATCCCCGGCGACGGCGTGGTGACCGGATCGGGTACGATCAACGGCCGGCTGGTGTTTGTGTTCAGCCAGGATTTCACCGTGTTCGGCGGATCGCTGTCCGAACGCCATGCGCAAAAGATCTGCAAGATCATGGACATGGCGATGAAGGTCGGCGCGCCGGTCATCGGCCTGAATGATTCGGGCGGGGCACGCATTCAGGAGGGCGTGGCCAGCCTGGGCGGCTATGCTGAGGTGTTTCAGCGCAACGTGCTGGCATCGGGCGTCGTGCCGCAGCTGTCGCTGATCATGGGGCCATGCGCGGGCGGTGCGGTCTATTCGCCCGCCATGACCGACTTCATCT
This sequence comes from Sphingomonas sp. BGYR3, assembly GCF_025153455.1. NCBI lineage: Bacteria > Pseudomonadati > Pseudomonadota > Alphaproteobacteria > Sphingomonadales > Sphingomonadaceae > Sphingomonas > Sphingomonas sp. BGYR3. The sequence goes on from NZ_JANZNT010000001.1 coordinate 645,548, forward strand.
TCATGGTGAAGGATTCAAGCTACATGTTCGTCACCGGCCCGGACGTGGTCAAGACGGTGACCAACGAGGTGGTGACGCAGGAGGAACTGGGCGGCGCGGTGACGCACACGACCAAGAGCGCGGTCGCCGACCTGGCGCTGGACAATGACATCGAGGCATTGCTGGCGGCGCGCGATTTCTTTGACTTCCTGCCGGCATCGAACCGCGAAGAGCCGCCGGTGCGCCCGTGCGCGGACCCGTGGGACCGGATCGAGGACAGCCTGGACACGCTGATCCCGCCATCAGCCAACCAGCCCTATGACATGCACGAACTGATCGCCAAGACGGTCGATGAGGGCGAGTTTTTCGAGCTTCAGCCTGCGCATGCCGCCAACATCATCATCGGTCTCGGCCGGATCGAGGGGCGGACGGTGGGCATCGTCGCCAATCAGCCGATGGTGCTGGCCGGGGTGCTCGACATCAACGCCAGCAAAAAGGCGGCACGGTTCGTCCGCTTCTGCGATGCGTTCGAAATCCCGATCGTTACGTTTGTCGACGTGCCCGGATTCCTGCCCGGCGTGGGTCAGGAACATTCGGGCATCATCAAGCATGGCGCAAAGCTGCTGTTCGCCTATGCCGAGGCGACCGTGCCCAAGATCACCGTCATCACGCGCAAGGCCTATGGCGGCGCGTACGACGTGATGGCGTCCAAGCACCTGCGCGGGGACCTCAACTATGCCTGGCCCACCGCCGAAATCGCAGTGATGGGCGCAAAGGGCGCGGTGGAGATCATCTTCCGCGGGCGAACGCCGGAGGAGATCGCGGAGCGGACGGCGGAGTACGAGGCCCGCTTCGCCAACCCGTTCGTCGCGGCGAGCAAGGGGTTCATCGACGAGGTGATCATGCCCCACTCCACACGGCGGCGCATCGCGCTGGGGCTACGCAAGCTGCGGGGCAAGAGCCTCGAAAACCCGTGGAAGAAGCATGACAATATTCCGCTGTGAATAAGCGCAGTTGTTTGATTGTAAGGCTGTTTACCGCGGCGGCCTTTGCGCGGATGTTTTACAGCGGAATGTTTATGCACGGAGACCCCGTCGAATGATCCTCGGTCGCCTGAACCATATCGGCGTTGCGACGCCGTCCATCGCGGACAGCATCGCGTTCTACCGCGAGGTGATGGGCGCGAGCCGGATCCACGAACCCTTCGACCTGCCCGCACAGGGGGTGAAGGTGTGTTTTGTCGACACCCCCAATACCCAGATCGAGCTGATCGAACCGCTGGGCGCGGATTCGCCGATCCACGGGTTTCTGGCCAAGAACCCGGCCGGGGGGCAGCATCACCTGTGCTATGAAGTGCCCGACATTCACGAAGCCAAGGCATGGTTCGAGGCGAAGGGCGCCCGCGTGCTGGGCGAACCGCGCATCGGCGCGCATGGCACGCCGATCTTTTTCGTCCACCCGCGCGACATGGGCGGCGTGCTGACCGAAATCATGGAGACGCCGAAAGGCGATCATTGATGACCGATAAACCCACCCCCGCCGACTGGGCCGCGCTGGCCGACAAGGAAGTGAAGGGCCGCGACCTCACCTGGCAGACGCCAGAGGGGATTGCGGTCAAGCCGCTCTACACTGCCGAGGATGTGGCCGGCATCGATCCCGGCCTGCCCGGCTTTGCGCCGTTCACGCGCGGGGTGCGGGCCAGCATGTATGCCGGCCGGCCATGGACGATCCGGCAATATGCGGGATTTTCGACGGCCGAGGAATCCAACGCCTTTTACCGCCGCAACCTTGCCGCCGGGCAAAAGGGGCTCTCCGTCGCCTTCGATCTGGCCACCCATCGCGGCTATGACAGCGATCACCCGCGCGTCACCGGCGACGTCGGCAAGGCGGGCGTGGCCATCGACACGGTCGAGGACATGAAGATCCTGTTCGACGGCATTCCGCTCGACAAGATGTCGGTCAGCATGACGATGAACGGCGCGGTGATCCCCGTGCTCGCCTTCTTCATCGTCGCGGCGGAGGAACAGGGCGTCGATCAGCGGCTGCTGGACGGAACGATCCAGAACGACATCCTCAAGGAGTTCATGGTCCGCAACACGTACATCTATCCGCCAGAGCCATCGATGCGGATCATTGCGGACATCTTTGCCTATACTTCGGCGCATATGCCGAAGTTCAATTCGATCTCGATCAGCGGCTATCACATGCACGAGGCCGGTGCGACGCAGGTGCAGGAGCTTGCCTTCACCATCGCCGACGGCATCGAATATGTCCGGCGCGGGGTGGAAAGCGGGCTGGATATCGATGCGTTCGCCGGGCGGCTTTCGTTCTTTTTCGCGATCGGCATGAACTTCTTCATGGAGGTGGCGAAACTGCGCGCCGCCCGCTTGTTGTGGCACCGGGCGATGACGATGCTGGGGGCGAAGGACGAGCGGAGCAAGATGCTGCGCACGCATTGCCAGACCAGCGGCGTTTCGCTGACCGAGCAGGACCCGTACAACAACGTCATCCGCACGACGGTGGAGGCGATGGCGGCGATGCTGGGCGGGACGCAGAGCCTGCACACCAACGCGCTGGATGAAGCCATCGCGCTGCCCACCGATTTTTCGGCCCGTATTGCCCGCAACACCCAGATCGTGTTGCAGGAAGAAACCGGCATGACCCGCGTGGTCGACCCGCTGGGCGGCAGTTACTATGTCGAGGCGCTGACCAGCGAACTGGCCGACAAGGCATGGGAAATCGTCGAGCGGGTCGAGGCGGAAGGCGGCATGGCGAAAGCGGTTGCCGCCGGATGGCCCAAGGCGATGATCGAGGAAGCGGCCGCCGCCCGGCAGGCGCGGGTCGACCGGGCCGAGGATGTGATCGTCGGCGTCAACAAATACCGGCTGGCGAACGAGGACCTGCTGGAAACGCTGGAGGTCGATAACGCCGCGGTGCGGGAATCGCAGATCGCCCGGATCAACACGGTCAAGGCGAAGCGCGACGAAACGGCGGTCGAGGCTGCGCTAAATGCCATTCGGGACGGCGCGCGGGGCGATGGAAACCTTCTGGCACTCGCCGTCACGGCGGCGCGCGCGCGGGCGACGCTTGGCGAAATCTCTGCCGCGATGGAGGATGTGTTCGGCCGCTACGCTACCGTTCCGACCCCGGTTCGCGGCGTCTATGCCGCGCCCTATGCGGAGGATGACCGCTGGGCACAGGTGACGGCGGGCGTGGATGCCGTCGCCCGGCGGCTGGGGCGCCGCCCCCGTCTGCTGGTCGCCAAGATGGGGCAGGACGGGCATGATCGCGGCGCGAACGTGATCGCATCCGCCTTTGCCGATCTGGGGTTCGAGGTGGTCAGTGGCCCCCTGTTCCAGACGCCGGAGGAAACCGTCGTCCTGGCACTCGACAGCGGGGTCGATGTGGTCGGCGCGTCATCCCTTGCGGCCGGCCACAAGACGTTGATCCCCGCACTGATCGCCGGACTGCGCGAGGCGGGGCGTAGCGATATCAAGGTGATCGCCGGCGGCGTCATTCCGCCCCAGGATTACGACTATCTGCGCGATGCGGGGGTTCAGGGCATTTATGGCCCGGGCAGCAACGTCGTCGAATGTGCGGCCGATGTCCTGCGCCTGCTGGGCCACAACATGCCGCCGGCGGAGGTCGATGCGTGATTGCCCCGTTGCGCCATGCGTTCTGGCTGCTGGCGCTGGCCTGCTGCGCCTCGTCCGCCAACGCGCAGACGCAACCGGCAGCGACGCCGATCGTCATCGGTCAGTCCTATCGGCTGGACAGCCGGGCAATGCCCACGCCGCGCACGATCAATGTCTGGCTGCCACCATCCTATGCCGCCGGGAACAGGCGCTATCCCGTCCTCTATCTGATCGACGGCGGGGTTGATCAGGATTTCCACCACATCACGGGGCTGGTCCAGCTGGGTTCCGTCAACGGGACGACGCGGGACGTCATTGTCGTGGGGATCGAGACTGTCGACCGGCGCAACGAACTCGCCTTTCCCACGACGGATGCCAAGCTGAAGGCGGACTATCCCACCGCCGGAGACAGCGCGCGGTTCCGCCGGTTCATCGCCGCGGAGGTCAATCCCTGGGTCGAGCGCAGCTTTCGGACCGATGGCATGGACACGGTGATGGGGGAATCGCTTGCCGGCCTGTTCGTCGTCGAAACGCTGCTGCGTCAGCCCGCGCTGTTCGATCAGTATATCGCGATCAGCCCCAGCCTGTGGTGGGACAACCAGTCGCTGCTGGCCGCCGCCCTGCCGATGTTGCCGGGCACGGCGGGCAAAACCCTGTGGCTGAGCGTTGCCAATGAACAGGGAATGGGCGTTGCGCCCTTTGCCGACCTGCTCCGCGCCAACGCACCAAAGGGTCTGACATGGACGTTCGCGCCGATGCCGGGCGAAACCCATGCCACCATTTATCACGGCGCGTCGATGATCGCGCTGCGCCAACTGTTTGCACAAGCCGAGGCTGAATGATGTTCAAGAAGATCCTGGTCGCCAATCGCGGCGAAATCGCGTGCCGGGTGTTCCGCACGGCCAAGCGGATGGGGATTGCGACGGTCGCGGTCTATTCCGATGCCGATGCACGCAGCCCCCATGTGCTGATGGCGGACGAGGCAGTGCGGCTCGGCCCGGCGCCTGCTGCCGAAAGCTATCTGAAGGCGGACCTGATCCTGGCCGCGGCGCAGGCGACGGGCGCGGACTGCATCCATCCCGGCTATGGCTTTCTGTCGGAGCGGGAAAGCTTTGCCCGCGCCTGCGCCGATGCGGGCATCGCCTTTGTCGGGCCGCCGCCGGGCGCCATCGCGGCGATGGGCGACAAGATCGAATCCAAGAAACTGGCCAAGGCGGCGGGCGTCAACGTCGTGCCCGGTTATCTGGGCGAGATCGCGGATACCGAAGAGGCGGTGCGGATCGCCAGCGACATCGGCTTTCCGGTGATGATGAAGGCATCGGCGGGCGGCGGCGGCAAGGGGATGCGCCTTGCCTGGTCCGAACAGGATGTCCGCGACGGGTTCGAGGCGACGAAGCGCGAGGGGCTGGCCAGTTTCGGCGACGACCGTGTGTTCATCGAAAAGTTCATCGAAAGCCCGCGCCACATCGAAATTCAGGTACTGGGCGACCAGCATGGCAACATCCTGTATCTGGGCGAGCGCGAATGTTCGATCCAGCGGCGGCACCAGAAGGTGGTGGAGGAAGCGCCCTCCCCCTTTGTCACGCCGGAGATGCGCCGGGCGATGGGCGAACAGGCGGTCGCGCTGGCCCGCGCGGTCGGCTATTTTTCGGCCGGGACGGTCGAACTGATCGTCAGCGGCGCGGATACCAGCGGCAAGAGCTTCTACTTCCTGGAAATGAACACCCGGCTTCAGGTGGAGCATCCGGTGACCGAGGCGGTGACGGGTATCGACCTTGTTGAACAGATGATCCGCGTTGCGGCCGGCGAGCGGCTGGCGTTCGGTCAGGACGATATCCGGCTGAATGGCTGGGCGATCGAGAACCGCGTCTATGCCGAGGATCCGTATCGCGGGTTCCTGCCGTCGACCGGGCGGCTGGTCCGCTATGCCCCGCCATCGGCATCCACCACGCCCTATGGCGCTCCGGATTCCGCCGGCGCCTATATCCGCGTCGATGACGGCGTGGCCGAGGGCGGCGAGGTATCGATGTTCTATGATCCCATGATCGCCAAGCTGATCACCTGGGCCCCCACGCGCAACGAGGCCGCCGACCTGCAGGTGCAGGCGCTGGACGGGTTTCAGATCGAGGGGCTGGGCCAGAACATCGATTTCCTGTCCGCGCTGATGCAGCATCCCCGATTCCGGTCGGGCGCGCTGACCACCGGGTTCATCGCAGAGGAGTATCCGGAGGGATTCTCGGGTGCACCGACTTCGGCCGAACTGACCCGCGCGCTGGCGGCGGTTGCGGCTGGGCTTTCGTTCACGACTGCGGGCCGCGCGCGACAGATTTCGGGACAGCTTGGCACTGCGCCGCTGCCCTCATCCGACTGGACCGTCAGGATCGGCGGGGAGGATCACGCCGTCACCCTGGCTGAGGGCCATGCGACGGTCGATGGCGAACGGGTCGAAGGCACGATGCACTGGCAACCGGGCGACCGGATGGTGACCGCCACGGCCAATGGCGACACACTGTCGGTGAGGGTCAAGCGCACGCGCACCGGATGGCTGTTGACGACGCGCGGTGCCGTTCACCGGGTCGAGGTGCTGCCCGCGCATATCGCCCCCTATCGCCGGCACATGATCGAAAAGGTCCCGCCGGACATGAGCCGGTTCCTGCTGTGCCCGATGCCGGGCCTGCTGACCCAGCTGCACGTCGCGCCCGGCGACAAGGTGGAGGCCGGTCAGCCGCTGGCGGTGATCGAGGCGATGAAGATGGAGAATATCCTGCGCGCCGAAAAAAGCGCGGTGGTGAAGGCTGCGAACTTCGCGCCGGGCGACAGCCTGGCCGTCGACGCCGCGATCCTGGAGTTCGAATAGGCCGGTTCAGCCGGCGGCCCATTCCCACCGGCTGACCCCCTGAGCATAAAGCAGGGCGGTGAGGTCACCGGCATCGACGCGCATCTGCGCGGCGGCAGCGACCACCGGCTTGGCATGATAGGCGACGCCCAGCCCCGCCCGCTTGATCATCGCTAGGTCGTTCGCCCCGTCGCCCACGGCCAGCGTCTGTTCGGGCTTCAGTCCCAGTTCGGCCGTCGCGGCGGCCAAGGTCGCTTCCTTGGTCGCCGAATCCACGATGGGTTTGGCCACCGCCCCGGTCAGCTTGCCGTCCGCGATCAGCAGTTCGTTGGCGATCATCCGGTTGAACCCGATCCGCTCCGCCACCGGCCCGGCAAAGCGGGTAAAGCCGCCGGAGATAAGGATGGCCGTCGCGCCCCAGCCGCGCATCGTGCGGACCAGTTGCTGTGCGCCGGGCATGATCCGCACCCGTTCGGCGAGGCACTGTTCGATGGCGCTTTCGGACAGCCCGGCCAACAGGGCGACGCGCGCGTCCAGTGCCTCGGCAAAATCAAGTTCGCCGCGCATCGCCCGCTCGGTCACTTCGGCAATCTGCGGCTTGATCCCGGCATAATCGGCCAGTTCGTCGATGCACTCGACCGTGATCATGGTGGAATCCATGTCGGCGACGATCAGCCGCTTGCGCCGGTCCGGACCATCGGGCTGCACCGCGATGTCGATGCCGGGAAAGGCAAGTTCCAGGTTCAGGCGCGCGGCATGGGGATTGACCATGAAGCGGATGTCACCCGCCACGCCCTCGTCAATCCATTGCCGGACGGACGGAGCGCAGCCGGCCCCCGCCAGCCGATCCATCGCAGCGGAAAAATCCCCCTCGCTCAGACGATCCGATGCTATCAGCGTGGCGATGAACATGTCTTCCGGCCCTTCCCTTCCCCGCGTCGCGCTCATCGCAGGGCCGACCGCCAGCGGCAAGAGCGCAATCGCGCTGGAACTGGCACGGCGGCATAACGGCGTCGTCATCAACGCCGATGCGAGCCAGGTCTACGCCGATCTGCGTATCCTGTCCGCCCGACCGACCGAGGCCGAGGAAGCACAGGCGCCGCATCGGCTGTTCGGCCATGTCGACGGGGCGGATGCCTATAGCGCGGCGCGCTATGCCGCGGATGCGCGCGCGGCGATCGACCAGGCGGTCGCCGCCGGTCGATTGCCGATCCTGGTCGGTGGCACAGGGCTGTACCTGCGTACCCTGATCGACGGGATAGCACCGGTGCCGGAGATCGACGCCGCCATCCGGGCGGAGGTGCGCGCCATGTCCGTTGCGGCGGCGCATGACCGGCTGACCGCGGCGGACCCGGACGCGGCGGCGCGCCTTCACCCCGGCGACACGACGCGGGTCGCGCGCGCGCTGGAGGTAAAACTGTCCACCGGCCGGACGCTGGCGGAATGGCAGGCGCAGCGGGAGGGCGGGATCGGGGGCCACATCGCCCTGATCGCCGCCGTCCTGTTGCCCAACCGGGAATGGCTGACCGCACGGTGCGATGCCCGGCTGGCAGCGATGTTCGATGGCGGCGGCGTGGACGAGGTGGAGCGGCTGCGCCTGCGCCAGCTGGACCCTGCCCTGCCCGTCATGCGCGCGATCGGCGTGCCGGAAATCGCCGCGATGCTGGACGGCACGATGACCCGGGCAGAGGCGATGGACCGCGCCATGCTGGCCACCCGCCAATATGCCAAGCGGCAATATACCTGGTTCCGGAATCAGCCGCCCGCCGGGTGGGATCGGCTCGAAACGAATGAAAAAACTGTCGCCATTGGCTATTTTGAAACTAAATTACACGTTTAGAGGTTGACGCGTTTTTTTTATGTCATTAGCAGCGCGGTCTCACATCTGATATTGCAACTGCGAAATTGTGGAGGCGTACCGTGACCGAGAAGAGTGGAGCCGACATCCTGGTCGAGGCGCTGATCGACCTCGGCGTGGAGGTCGTGTTCGGCTATCCGGGCGGGGCGGTGCTTCCCATCTATGATGCGCTGTTCAAGCAGAATGCGGCCCCCGGCCGGCGTCAGATCAAGCATATCCTGGTCCGCCACGAACAGGCCGCCACCCACGCGGCAGAGGGCTATGCCCGGTCCACCGGCAAGCCCGGCGTCGTGCTGGTCACGTCCGGCCCCGGTGCGACCAATGCGGTGACCGGCATTGCCGACGCGCTGATGGATTCCATTCCCATGGTCGTCATCACCGGTCAGGTGCCGACGACGCTGATCGGATCGGACGCGTTTCAGGAGGCCGATACCGTCGGCATCACGCGCCACTGTTCGAAGCACAATTATCTGGTCAAGGACCCGGCAAAGCTGGGCGACGTGGTGCATGAGGCGTTTCACATCGCCACCCAGGGTCGGCCCGGCCCGGTCGTGATCGACATTCCCAAGGACGTTCAGGTCGCCACGGCGAAATATCGCAAGCCCGGACCGATCCAGCACAAGACATATCGCCCGCAGGTGAAGGCCGATCCCGCCCTGATCGAGACGGCGGTCGAGATGCTGGCGGCGGCGGAACGGCCGATCCTGTATACCGGCGGCGGCGTCATCAACTCCGGCCCGGCGGCAACGCAGCTGCTGCGCGAACTGGCCCGGATCACCGGTGCGCCGGTCACCTCCACGCTGATGGGCCTGGGCGCCTATCCCGCGACGGGCGAGCAGTGGCTGGGCATGCTGGGCATGCACGGCACCTATGAGTCCAACTGGGCGATGAACCAGGCGGACCTGATCCTGTGCCTGGGCGCGCGGTTCGACGACCGGGTGACCGGTCGGCTGGACGCGTTTGCGCCGAATAGCAAGAAGATCCATGTCGATATCGACCGGTCGAGCATGAACAAGACCGTCCGGGTCGACCTGCCCGTCGTCGGTGATGTCGGACTGGCGATGGAAGACATGCTGAAGGTGTGGAAGGCGCGGCAGACGCCGAAACCCGACCTGTCGGCATGGTGGGCGCGCATTGCCGAATGGCGGGCGGTCCGCTGCCTCGATTTCCCCGCTTCGCGCGAAGAGATCATGCCGCAGCACGCGATCCGCGCGCTGTACGAGGCGACCAAGGCGCGCCAGCCGATCATCACGACCGAGGTGGGCCAGCACCAGATGTGGGCCGCCCAGCATTTCGGGTTCGACGCGCCGAACAAATGGCTGACCAGTGGCGGCCTTGGCACCATGGGCTATGGTCTGCCCGCGGCCATCGGGGCGCAGTTGGGCAATCCGGGCGCGCTCGTCATCGACATTGCGGGCGAGGCGTCCATTCAGATGAACATTCAGGAGCTGGCGACGGCGACGCAGTATCGCCTGCCGGTCAAGATCTTCATCCTGAACAACGAATATATGGGCATGGTCCGCCAGTGGCAGGAACTGACCTATGAAAGCCGCTATGCGGAGAGCTATTCGGACAGCCTGCCCGATTTCGTGAAGCTGGGCGAAGCCTATGGCTGGAAGGGCATCCTGATCGAACGGCCGGATCAGCTGGACGACGGCATCGCCGCGATGCTGGACCATGACGGTCCGGTGATCGTCGATTGCCGCGTGGCAAAACTCGCCAACTGCTTCCCGATGATCCCGTCGGGCGCGGCGCACACCGAAATGCTGCTGCAGGCGGCAGAGGTGTCGGGCACCATGGACGACGAAGCGAAGGCGCTGGTGTGATGCTCGAGCTACTGTCGTTCTTTGCACTGTTCGTCGCGCTCGTGCTCTGCGTCGTACGAACTTATGTCGAATTGCGTTCCCGACGCTTCTGGTGGGCGAGTGCTGCGTTCGTTGGCGCATTGGGAATCTTGACCGCCCCGTTCCCGAAGCAGGTCGTCACCATTACACTGCCGAGCAACTGATGCACATCAAACAGGAAATTGCCGAGCGGCACACGCTCGCCGTCATTGTCGATAACGAGCCGGGGATTCTGGCGCGGATCGCCGGGCTGTTCACCGCGCGCGGCTATAATATCGAAAGCCTGACGGTCAGCGAGATCAGCGACGACGACGCGATCAGCCGGATCACGATCGTCACCAGCGCGTCGGCGCCGATGATGGAGCAGATCATCGCCCAGCTCGACCGGCTGGTGCCGGTGCATAAGGTGACCGACCTGTCGGCGCTAGGCCCACACGTCGAGCGCGAGCTGGCGCTGGTAAAGGTGCGCGGCACGGGCGATCACCGGATCGAGGCACTGCGCCTCGCCGAAGTCTATCGTGCCCGCGTGGTCGATGCGACGACCGAAAGCTTTGTGTTCGAGGTGACGGGCGGCACCGAAAAGCTCGACAAGTTCGTGGAGCTGATGCGCGAGCTTGGCCTGGTCGAGATTGCCCGTACCGGCATCGTCGCCATCGCCCGGGGAAAAGAGGCGGCTTGATCTATTGTTGAAACCAGCCGTCACCCTGAACTTGTTTCAGGGTCCATCCCGCCATATGCGGCTGTGCCGCTGCGGACCGATGGATGCTGAAACACGTTCAGCATGACGGCATCACAAAGGGGACTGACTTCAAATGCGTGTCTATTATGATGCCGACGCCGATCTGAACCTGATCACCGGCAAGAATATCGCTATCCTGGGTTATGGATCACAGGGTCACGCCCATGCGCAGAACCTGCGCGACAGCGGCGTGCCCAACGTCGCCATTGCGCTGCGCCCCGGATCGCCGAGCGCGGTGAAGGCGGAGGCCGCCGGGTTCAAGGTGATGGCCAATGCCGATGCCGCCGCATGGGCCGATATCCTGATGATCCTGGCGCCCGACGAGCATCAGGCGGACATTTATGCCAAGGACCTGCACGCCAATCTGAAGCCGGGCGCGGCGCTTGCCTTTGCCCATGGCCTGAACGTGCATTTCGGCCTGATCGAGCCGCGCGCCGATGTGGACGTCATCATGATCGCGCCGAAGGGCCCCGGCCATACCGTGCGCGGCGAATATCTGAAGGGCGGCGGCGTCCCCTGCCTGATTGCCATTCATCAGGACGTGTCGGGCAATGCCCATGACGTCGCCCTTGCCTATGCCAGCGGCGTCGGCGGTGGGCGTTCGGGGATCATCGAGACGAATTTCCGCGAGGAATGTGAAACCGACCTGTTCGGCGAACAGGCCGTGCTGTGCGGCGGCACCACCGCGCTGGTCCAGGCCGGGTTCGAAACGCTGGTCGAGGCCGGTTACGCCCCGGAAATGGCGTATTTCGAGTGCCTGCACGAACTGAAGCTGATCGTCGACCTGATGTATGAAGGCGGGATCGCCAATATGCGCTATTCGATCAGCAACACCGCCGAGTTCGGCGACATCCGCACCGGCCCGCGCATCATCACCGAAGAGACGAAGAAGGAAATGAAGCGCGTGCTGGCCGATATTCAGTCGGGCCGGTTCGTCCGCGACTTCGTGCTGGACAACCGCGCCGGTCAGCCGGAGCTGAAGGCCAGCCGCGGCGCGGCCCGTCGGCACCAGATCGAGGAAGTGGGCAGCAAGCTGCGCGGCATGATGCCGTGGATCGGTGCGAACAAGCTGGTCGATCAGGCCAAGAACTGAGGAAAAGCAGCTTGGCTCGCCGTGCCCTTCCTGTCCCCGCTGGGATCAGGCGGCGCGGCGGGCCTGGGCAAAGCCCTCGAACGTCGCCCGGACGGCGGGTGAGGCCGGAGCGACCATGGCATGGACCCGTTCGACGAACACGTCGCGGGCAACCCTGTCGTGAAGATGCGCCATTGCCCAGTTGCCAAACTGGCGTTCGCTGATTGTAGCCCGGGCAAGGATGACCGTGGCGCGGTGCCGCGCGTCCTTACTGATCCGGGCAAAGGTGGCCTCTACCGCGGCCTGTGGCCCTTCCAGCACCTGCAGAAATCGACCGCCATCGGAATAGAGCAGGCCGGTGATGCCATCGCGCTCGTTGTTTCTGCGCGAAACCGTCAGGATGTCCGAAATGTCGCGAGTACCAAGGTTGGCGCGAACCGAACTGACATAGACGATCTGAAGCATGACTGGCCGACCTTGCACTAAACGCAGCCCAGGCATTTAGCCAGACGACCGGTTAATAAACCATGTTGATCGGCGGATTCGACCGATTGCCTACGACGGAAAACAGCAAGTTTCCAAGGCATGGCTGGACGGATGGGATGGCGTGCCACACATACCGATTTCTGGTTCATCAACAAGAGGCTCCCCCATGCGTAAAGTCCTGATCCTTGCGGCGCTCGCCGCGTCCGCCCCGCTGATGGCGCAGTCCGCGCCGCAGCTGCCCGGCGCCGTCGACGCATCGCGCGTCACCGGGGGCACCTATGCCGCCGATCCCGGCCATTCGCTGATCGGCTGGGAAGTCAATCACTTCGGCTTCAACGACTATTTCGGCATCTTTGGTGATGTGTCGGGCACGCTGACGCTTGATCCCAAGAACCCCGCCGCCGCCAAGGTGGACGTGACCATTCCGGTGTCCAAGGTGACGACCGCCAGTGCCGGCCTGACCGGGCATCTGCTGCGCGCCGGCAAGGACGGGGGCAAGCCGGACTTCTTCGGTGCCAATCCCGCCGACGCCAAGTTCGTGTCGACCAAGGTCGTGCCGGGCGCCGATGGCAAGTCGGCCACGATCACCGGCAACCTGACGCTGAACGGCGTGACCAAGCCCGTCACGTTCGAAGCCGAGTTCACCGGGGCCGGCAACAACCCGTTCAACAAGAAGGAAACGATCGGCTTTGAAGCTGAAACCAGCATCAAGCGGAGCGATTTCGGCGTGAACTACGCGCTTCCGGTCGTGTCGGACGAGGTTGAACTGGACATCTCGATCGCATTCGAAAAGCAGTAATCGGATCGGGGGTGGCGATCGTTTCGCCACCCCCCTGTTTCAAATCATGTCGCCAAATGACGGATCGACGTCATAAAATTGCCCACCGATAGATTTTCGGGCTGGACAATAATGCCCCCCGCACGTCATAGCGCGGAGCATGATCGCGGCACGGCTCAACACCCTCCTACGACTTATCCGCCCTTAGGCGGTGTGTTTTCGCGCGCTGTCGCGCCGCCTGGGGGATGATCGAAAGAGCCAATCAGCCGCAACGCATTCGCACGGCGCAGCCGCGTGCCAATGACGGAACACCATGACCATGCTCCGCGATCCTTCGACGAAATACCGCCCCTTCCCCACCATCGACCTGCCCGACCGGCAATGGCCGGGCCGGACGATCACCCGCGCCCCGCGCTGGCTGTCCACCGACATGCGGGACGGCAATCAGGCGCTGATCGATCCGATGGACAGCGAGAAGAAGCAGCGTTTCTTTGACCTGCTGGTCGGGATCGGACTGAAGGAGATTGAGGTCGGTTTCCCCAGCGCCGGTGCCACCGAGTTCGATTTCATCGCCGGGCTGGTCCGTTCGGGCCGCATCCCGGACGATGTGACGGTGCAGGTGCTGACCCAGGCGCGGCGCGACCTGATCGAGGCGAGCTTCGACAGCCTGGACGGCGTGCATCGCGCCATCGTCCATGTGTATAACGCGGTGAGCCCCGCGTGGCGGCGGATCGTGTTCAACATGGACCGCGCACAGGTGAAGCAGATCGCCGTCGATGCCGCTCGGATGCTGGTCGACAATGCCGCAGCGCGCCCCGGCACCGACTGGCATTTTCAGTATTCGCCCGAAACCTTTTCGACCGCCGAACTGGAATTCAGTGTCGAGGTGTGCGCAGCCGTGATGGACGTTATCCGGCCGACGGTGGATCGCCCGCTGATCCTCAACCTGCCCGCCACGGTCGAATGTGCAACACCGAACGTCTATGCCGACCAGATCGAATGGTTCTGCCGGAACCTGCCCAACCGGGATGCGGCGGTCATTTCGCTGCACACCCATAACGACCGCGGCACAGGGGTGGCAGCGGCAGAGCTGGGGCTGATGGCCGGGGCCGACCGGGTCGAGGGGTGCCTGCTGGGCAATGGCGAGCGGACGGGCAATTGCGATCTGGTGACGGTGGCGCTGAACCTCTACACGCAAGGTGTCGATCCGGCGCTAGACCTGTCCGACATCGATACCATCGTGAACACGGTGCAATATTGCACCAACATCCCGGTGCACCCCCGCACGCCCTATGCCGGTGACCTGGTGTTCACCGCCTTTTCCGGCAGCCATCAGGACGCGATCAAGAAAGGGTTTGCGGCTCAGGAAGCGCGCAACGACGGCCTGTGGGAAGTGCCCTATCTGCCCATCGATCCGGCCGATCTGGGACGCAGTTATGAAGCGGTGATCCGCGTCAATTCCCAGTCGGGCAAGGGCGGCGTTGCGTGGGTGCTGGAACAGGATCAGGGGCTGAAACTGCCCAAGCGGCTGCAGGCCGATTTCAGCCGCCATGTCCAGGCGTTGGCCGATGCCACCAGCCGCGAATTGAACGCCGCCGACATCTGGGGGTGTTTCCAGAACAGCTATCGCCTGACCGGGCCGCAGCATTTCACGCTGGAAGCGTATGAGGAAACGCGCGCCCCCAATGGCGACCGCGTATTTGCCGGCCATGTCGGCATGGGCGGCGAATTGCGGTCGGTCAGCGGCCGGGGCAATGGCCTGATCTCGTCCGTCGTCGCGGCGCTGAACGAAGCGGCCGGCCTGTCGCTGGATGTTGCGGATTACAGCGAGCACGCCATCGGCAAGGGGTCGGGCACCCGCGCTGCCGCCTATGTCGAATGCGTCGACGCCGATGGCCGTACCCATTGGGGCGTCGGTGTGGACGAGGATATCGCAACGGCCAGCGTCCGCGCGGTCATTTCCGCCGCGAACGCTGCCCGCGAATAACCGGGGCGATCGCCGGGCCGATCCGCCCGGCTACCATCCCTTAACCCTGGCCCATCAGTGCGAGCACTTCCTTGCGGCTGCGCTCGTCGTCGCGGAACACGCCCATCATCCGGCTCGTGCTCATCGACACGCCGGGGGTGCGTACGCCCCGCGCCGTCATGCAGGCATGGGTCGCCTCGATCACCACGGCGACGCCGCGCGGTTTCAGGTTGTTCCAGATGCAGTCCGCGACCTCGGCAGTCAGGCGTTCCTGCACCTGAAGCCGCCGGGCATAGCCGTGGAGGACGCGGGCAAGCTTTGAAATCCCGACCACCCAGTTCTGGGGCAGATAGGCGATGTGCGCCTTGCCGATGATCGGGGCCATGTGATGCTCGCAATGCGACTGAAACGGGATGTCCCGCAGCAGCACGATATCGTCATAGCCGCCCACTTCCTCGAACACCCGCGACAGGTGATGGGCCGGATCCTCGGCATAACCGGCGCAATATTCCCGCCAGGCACGGGCCACCCGTTTCGGCGTATCCTGCAGGCCTTCACGGGTCGGATCGTCGCCAGCCCAGCGAATCAGCGTGGCGACCGCCGCGGCGACATCGTCCGGTACGGGAATCTTGGGCGGCGAAGCGACCAGATCGCCGTTGCCAAAACCGTCTTCATCATGATCCGCCAAATTATGCACTCCTGCTGGCAACTGCCGCTACGGCAGGGCGGCAGATGGGCAGTGGTTTCGCAAATGCAACTGTCGCGACCGGGAAACATCGGGAAAACGTCGTATTTTCCACATGCTAAATTCCATTGACCTGTCAATTTTTCGCGCGTTAGCTGCGCGACAATCACCAGAAGCAGCCGACCGGGCGACAGATCCCAGGCGGCCGACAGCAGAGAGGACGCCGCATGAAAACCCGTCATTATGTCGCAGTCAGCACGATGGCCCTGCTCGCATTCGCCGCAGCCCCTGCGGCTGCACAGGAAGCAACCGCCCCCGTGCCGCAGGAAGAGGAATTTGAATCCGCCGGCGACATCATCGTCACGGCGACGCGCCGCGAGCAGTCGATCCAGGAAATCCCGATCGCGGTGACCGCCGTCCCGCAATCGCTGCTGCAGAATGCGGGCGTTCAGGATATTCGCGGGCTGGAGCAGCTTGCCCCATCCATCCAGTCGTCGACCGGCCAGTCATCGGCCACCGGCACCACCCTGTTCATCCGCGGCATCACCACGGCAGGCGACAATCCGGGGTTCGAACCGGCGGTCGGCGTGTTCATCGACGGCGTCTATCGCGCGCGGGCCGGCGTCGCCGTGTCCGAACTACCGCAGCTGGAGCGGGTCGAGGTGCTGCGCGGACCGCAGGGGACGCTGTTCGGCCGCAACACCTCTGCCGGCGCTCTCTCCATCTTTACTGCCAAGCCGAGCTTTGACCTGGGTGGCTATGCTCAGGCGACCTATGGCAATTACAACCAGATCGAACTGGAAGGCGCCGTCACCGGGCCGATTTCGGAAACGATCGCCCTGCGCATCGATGGCGGCTATCGCAAGCGCGACGGGTATATCGAGGATGTGAACAGCGACCGGTCGATCAACGACATCAATCGCTATTATGTCCGCGGTCAGGCCCTGTTCGAAACGACCGACGTCACTTTCCGCCTGATCGGCGATTATTACGAAACCGATGAAAATTGCTGCGGCGCCGTGAGTGCAGCACGGGTCGGCGGGGCGGCCAACCCGACCCCGCTGATCGACGCGATCGCCGGGGCACAGGGGCTGGACGGCGTGTACACCGGCGATCCGTCGGAACGCCGCATGGCCGTGTCGCCGAACCGCGCCTTTACCGAAAAGGTCCGCGACTATGGCGTTTCCGGCGAACTGAACTGGGATCTGGGCGGCGTATCGCTTACCTCGATCACCGCCTATCGCCAGTGGCGGGCGCTGCGCGATCAGGACATTGATTTCTCCGGCATCGATCGCGCCTATCGTGAGGATTATCTCAACGAACTGGGCACCATCACGCAGGAACTGCGCCTGCAGGGTTCGGCATTCGACGGCGGCCTCGACTGGCTGGTCGGCGGCTTTTATCTGAACGAAACCAACAAGCTGCGCGATACGGTGCGGGTCGGCAACGACGCCAATCGATATGTCGATTCGATCTTTGCCAACGGCCTGCGCGCCAGCTTTGGCACGCCGCTGCAATTCTATGGATCGCTTCCGGGCACGCCGCTGCTCGGCCAGGCGCTGCTCGGCACGCCGACCGGCAACTTCCCCGCCGCGCTGCAGCCGCTGGTCACCCTGTTCAAGGGGCAGGCGGGCGTTCAGGCGGTGCCCGGCGTAACGCCGATCCCCGGCCTGCTGGCGCTGGCGACATCGCCCCTGCCCGCCGCCGTTGCCGGTCAGGGCAACAACAATGACGATTTCCGCGTCAAGACCAACGCCGTCGCGCTGTTCACCCACAATATCATCAATTTCACGGACAAGCTGTCGCTGACGCTCGGCGCGCGCTGGAATTATGAAAAGAAGGAGCTGGACGCGACGATCAACAGCAACACGGGCAGCTGCGGCTTTTTCAATCAGGTGCGTAGCGGCAACGCAGCCGCCAATGCCTATGCGTTCGTGCTGCGCCAGCTGGGCGTGTACAACAATCTGTTCCTGCTGAGCTGCAACCCGGCGCTGAACAGCGAATTCAACGGCACCTACAGCGACGATTTCAGCGACAGCCAGATCACGGGTACGGCCAAGCTGGCGTACAAGATCAACGACGATGTCCTGCTGTACGGTGGTTATGACCGCGGGTTCAAATCCGGCGGCTACAACATGGATCAGGCCACGTTCGACAGCGTGCAGCTGGGCGGCAACGGCGCGCAGGCCAGCGACCTGCAGTTCGACGGGGAAACCGTCGATGCCTATGAAATCGGCCTGAAGACATCGCCGCTGCGCGGCCTGACCTTCAACATCGCGGGCTTTTATTCCAAGTTCAACAACCTGCAGTCGCTGGTGTTCAGCGGCAACAATTTCGTCGTCCAGAATGTCGACAGCACGACCAGCAAGGGCGTCGAGGTGGAAACCACGATCCAGCCCGATCGCAACCTGCTGATCCGCTGGGGCTACAGCTATATCGATGCCAAGTATGACGAGAGCAACGATTTCGCCGGCACCCCGTTGCAGGGTCAGGAAGGGCTTCAGCTGCTCAACCAGCCCAAGCATACGGTGACCATCGCCACCACCTGGACCCCGGAGATCGGCAATGGCGTTCACGCTCTGGTCCATGCCGACATGCGCTATAATTCAGAGGTGAACCTGAATTCGACCGCGCCCAACCCGGTGACGGGCGAGACGGCGCTGCGCAATCAGGGCTATCCGCTGATCAATGCCCGCCTTGGCATCCAGAACAGCGATGGCTCGCGCGGCCTTGAATTCTTTGTCGAGAACCTGACGAACGAATTCTACTACATCACCAGCTTCCCCGTGCCGGAGCAGACGGGAAATATCGCCGGCTATCCCGGCCTGCCCCGCTTTTACGGGATCCAGGCTCGCTTCGGCTTCTGAACCGGGCAGTCAGCACCGACCAGACAGGAAGGGCGCGCCACTGCGGCGCGCCCTCTCTTGTATCCATCCCTGATTAGTGCGTAATTCGACCCCGCATTACGGGGGGATGGTGGAATGACGACGGGCGCAGCGCGCTATTCTGGGCTGGATGCCGTGCGCGGTGTCGCGGTGATGGGCATCCTTTTGATGAACATCGTCGCCTTTTCCATGCCTCAGGCGGCCTATTTCAACCCCTATGCCTATGGCGGGACGGATCCGGTCAACCTGGGCGTCTATCTCGTCAATTTCGTGCTGTTCGATGGCAAGATGCGCGGTCTGTTCTCTTTCCTGTTCGGCGCGTCGATGCTGTTGATCGCCAAACGCGCTGCCGAAACCGGTGGTAGCGCCGCTCGCACCCATTATCTGCGCATGGCGTGGCTGTTCGCCTTTGGCATGGCGCATCTGCTGCTGATCTGGTGGGGCGATATTCTGAACCATTATGCGCTGATCGGCTGCATCGCCTTTCTGATGCGCTATTTCAGCGTGCGGCGGCTGATCTGGGGCGGCGTCGGCCTGTTGGTCGTCCAGCTGCTCGTCGTTCTGCTGCTGCTCGGGATTGCAGCGGCCGTCACCCAGCCTGACGCCGCACCGGAAGTGGCCAAGGTTGCAGGCGAACTGCGCCAGTCTTTCGGCGTCCCGCTGCCTGGCGAGATTGCCGATGCCCTTGCGCTTAACCGGGGCAGCTATGCCGGCCTGATCGCCTATCGGATCGACAAGTTCCTGTTCACCCCCATCGGCGGCCTGCTGCAATTCGGCTGGGAGACGCTGGCCTATATGATGTTCGGCATGGCGGCGTTCAAATCCGGCCTTTTGACCGGCGAATGGCCCGCATCGCGGCTGCGGCGCACGGCGCTGATCGGCTTTGGCATCGGCCTGCCCGCGTATGTCGGCATTGCCTACATCATGGTGCATTATGATTTCGGCATGGTGCCCGTGATCGGCGCGGCGAACGTGCTGACGGTGCCGTTCCGCCCCCTGATGATCCTGGGCTGGGCCTGTGTCATCGTCGACCTGACCAGCCGTGACGGGCCGCTGACCCGCCGCCTGGCTGCCACCGGCCGGATGGCGTTCACCAATTACCTGATGACCAGCATCGTGATGACGACGCTGTTCTATGGCTATGGCTTTGGCCTGTTCGGCTATCTGAACCGCTGGCAGATCTATATTCCCGTGCTGGGCATGTGGGCAGCCATGCTGATCTGGTCGCCGCTCTGGCTTAGCCGGTATCGGTTCGGACCGTTCGAATGGGCGTGGCGCAGCCTGGCGCGCTGGCAGGTTCAGCCGATGCGCGGACCAGCCATCGCCTGAGCCGGAATTATTGATAACGCCTCTCATTTCTTCTTGCGAGAAGATCGCAGTAGCGTTAGCGTTCCCTCAACAAGCGAGGGATTCGATGATCGTCTGCGTCTGCAATGTCATCCGCGAAACCGAACTGGAACAGGTCGCCCGGATGGGTGCCGGAACGGTTGCACAGGCCTATCGCGCGCTGGGCAAGCAGGCGAAATGCGGTCAATGCACTTGCTTCGCACGTCAGATTATCGATTGCGCGCGTGCAACTGATTGCCAGTCTCAGCTTCAGAAAGTGGCTTGAATCCGCCATTTTCGGGCTGTTTTTTGCCCGACATCGCCGCTAGGATACGCGCCGTAACAGCAAGGATATCGGCGCAATGAAGGGTGATCCCAAGGTCATCGAATTTCTGAACACGGTGCTCAAGAACGAGCTGACCGCGATCAACCAGTACTGGCTGCATTACCGGCTGTTGTCGCACTGGGGCGTCAAGAAGCTGGCTGATTACGAGCGGCACGAATCCATCGACGAGATGAAGCACGCTGACTGGGTGTCCGAACGCATCCTGTTCCTGGACGGCCTGCCCAATTTCCAGATGCTCGGCCGGCTGCGCATCGGCGAGACGGTGGAGGAAATCCTGAAGGCCGACCTTGCGCTGGAATATGATGCGGTCAAGGATTTGAAGGACGCGATCGAACATTCCGAAAGCGTCCGCGATTATGTCAGCCGCGACCTGTTCCGCCGCATCCTCGACAGCGAGGAAGAGCATATCGACACGCTGGAAACCCAGTTCGAGATGATCGAACGCATGGGGCTTCAGAATTACATTCAGCTCAATTCAAAGGCGGAAGAAGCTTGAACCGGCAGACCCGGTAAAGGCCCCGAACGATCAGGCGGTGGGCATCGCCCGCCGCCCGAACCCCTGCGGCTTGCGCATGACGAGCGGGTTGGCCTCTCGCTCCAGCAGGGCCAGCGTCGCCTCGAACAGTGGGCGCAGCTGGACGATATGTTCCAGCGCCGCAGTCGGGCTGTCCTGGTTTTCGACGCTGAGCCGGGCGATGGATTCGATCGTTTCGGCAAGCTCGCCCAGCGGCTCTGCGCCAAACTGACGGGATTCTCCCTTCAGCGTGTGGGCGGGGATGACCATGGCGGTGGCATTTTGCGCCCGCATCGCCGCTTCGATCGCCGCGACGGACTTGGTCCCGTCTTCACGGAAATAGCCGAGGATGCGGACGAAATTGGCGCCAAGTTCCGTCCGCGCCTGAGAAAAGGCGGTCCAGTCAACCAGGGCGTCCGGCCCGTTTTCCCCCATCGGATACTCCATCCGCGTGTCTAAAACCTCAGCCGGTGTAACGCCAAAAGCGTAATCAGACGGTTAAGGGCAACGGATCAGGGCAGGCGGAAATGCCCGGTTGCGATCTTTTCAACTGCATGGCCATGCTGATTGGCGACCAGCCGGATCTCGCCCTCTGCCGCGGGATCGTCGGCTTCGATCTCGATGGGCGGGGTCATGCCGTCGCGCAGCGCACGGCTTAGCCGGATCGCGGGCCACGGACAGCGCAGCCCGCGCGCGTCGATCCGGTGGGTCATCCCTTGTCGTCGAACGGGTTCTTCGGCGCGCGCAGCGATAGGCGCACCGGCACGGCACCAAAGCCGAATTCGCGGCGCAGGCCATTGACCAGATAGCGGCGATAGCTTTCCGGCAACTGATCGACACGCGTCCCGAACAGCACGAACGCCGGGGGGCGCGTCTTGTTCTGGGTGATGTAGCGCGGCTTGATCCGGCGGCCGCCCGGTGCAGGCGGCGGGTTGGCATCGATCGCCCGTTCGAACCAGCGGTTAAGCTGGCCGGTGGAGACGCGGCGCGACCATGCCTCACGCGTTTCGAACGCCACCTTGATCAGCGTATCGATACCCTTGCCCGTCACTGCCGACACGGTCAGCAGCGGAATACCCTTTGCCTGTGCCAGCCCCTCGTCCAGCGCAGCCTTCACCCCGTTGAACAGGCTGGAGGCATCGTCCGCCACGTCCCATTTGTTCAGGGCGATGATCAGCGCGCGTCCTTCCTGAAGCACGCGGTCCGCGATCTTCAGATCCTGAAGCTCCAGCCCCTTGGTCGCGTCGAGCAGCAGCACGACGACCTCGGCAAAATCGATCGCCCGCAGCGCATCGGCAACGGACAGCTTTTCCAGCTTTTCCTGAACCCGCGCCTTTTTGCGCATTCCCGCCGTGTCGATCAGGCGAACCGGCCGCCCCTGCCATGACCAGTCCACGGCAATGGAATCGCGCGTAATCCCTGCCTCCGGCCCGGTGATCAGGCGGTCCTCGCCCAGGATGCGGTTGATCAGCGTGGATTTGCCGGCGTTCGGGCGGCCGACGATCGCCAGCTTCAGCGGCGCGGAATCGGGATCTTCCGGCTCCTCCGGCTCGCCATCCTCGTCCGGCCGCTCGCAATAGGGGCGCAGCGCCTCGAACAGGTCGACCACGCCTTCGCCATGTTCGGCGGACATCGGGATCGGGTCGCCAATGCCCAGCGCCATCGCCTCGATCACGCCGGATTCGCCTGCTCGCCCCTCCGCCTTGTTGGCGATCAGCACGACGGGGGTGTCGGACACGCGCAACCAGCGCGCGATTTCCTCGTCCAGCGGGGTCAGGCCGGCACGGGCATCGATCATGAACAGGGCGACATCGGCATCGCGCACCGCCGCCTCGGTCTGCGCGCGCATCCGGCCGGGAAGCGTTGCCGCATCCTCGGTTTCATAGCCCGCGGTGTCCATGACCATGAAGTCGAGACCAAGCAGGCTCGCCTCGCCCTCACGCCGGTCGCGGGTCACGCCCGGCTGATCATCGACGAGCGCCAGCCGTTTGCCCACCAGCCGGTTGAACAGCGTGGACTTGCCGACATTGGGCCGACCGATGATGGCCACGACGGGCAAAAGATGCGCCATGATTGCTGCCTTTGCGCCGGGTTCAGCGCCAGGCGGTCAGGCGACCGTCATCGGACAGGGTGTACAGGGTGTCGCCGGCGACGACGGGCTGCAGGGTATATCCGCCCTTGTCCGCTTCGGTCGTCGAAATCACGCTGCCGTCCGTGGGTGACACCTGCGCCATTTCGCCGCGCGAATTGAGCAGGATCAGGCGACCGCCGGCCAGCACCGGCCCGACCCAGTTGACCGGTCCCTTGCGGCTTTTTTCGTTGCGATACCGCTGAAGCTGCGTGATCCAGCGGACCTTGCCATTGGCCCGCGCAACGGCGGCCAGACGCGCCTCGCTGGTCACGACGAAAATCCATTCGCCGGCAACCCAGGGCGTGGCGATGCCGCCGATATTCTGTTCCCACAACCGCTGGCCGTTCAGGATTTCGACGGCGACCATCCGCCCGCCCTGCCCGACCGCATAAACGCGGCCCTGATCGATCACTGGTTCGGCATCGATATCGACCAGTGCCGAAACCGACGTGGAAATCGTGGTGCGCGAAAGCGTGTCGGCCCAAAGCGAGCGGCCGTTTTCATAGCGATAGGCGTTCAGTTCGCCGGAGGAAAAGCCGGTGACGACCGTTCCCTGCGCTACGGCAGGCGCAGCCACGCCGAACACGCCCTGCGGCTCAAGCGACCCGGCCTGCGTCCACACGACGGAGCCATCCGCCTGCGACAGGGCGAACAGCTGATTGTCCTGGCTGAGCGCATAGACATTGCCATTGGCCAGCGTCGGTGCACCGCGCAGCGGGCCGCCCGGCTTGGACCGCCAGACCTGGGCGCCATTGGTGGCATCCATCGCCACCACTTCGCCGATACCGTTGGTCGCATAGACGCGGCCGCCATCGACGCTCACGCCGCCGCCAAAGCGCGACCGCTTGTTGGCATCCTCGGTCGAGGTCTGCTGCGACCAGACCTTGGTACCCGTATCCGCGGCAAAGGCGTGCACCACGGCATCGCTGTCCATCACATACAGACGGCCATCCACCACAACCGGCGCGGCGGCCAGACGGACGAACTTGGTCGTGCCGGGAATCGTGACCGACCAAGCGCGGGTCAGGCTCTGACCCAATGCCGGGTGGCCCATCGACTTGGACGCATTGCCGCCCGGCTGATTCCAGGACGCGTTGGTCGCCGCGGGCGGCACAAGTATCTCGATGGCGGCAATCGTCGGATCGGCCTTCACCTCATTCTCGCTGACCAGAATGGGGACGCGCTGGCCCACCACCGGCGTCCGCTTCTTGCCCTTGCCGCCGAAAACGCCGCAGCCGCTCAACAGCGCCAGCGCCGTCGCCGCAAGCAGAACCTTGCCCGTCATCTTCATTTCGCGTTCTTTTCCTCGGACTGGGTGGGAGCGGCCGGCGCATCGCCTTCGGCCTTTTGGGCGGCGCTCTGGTCGATGGCATCGACGCCCAATAGCCCCGCCATCTGAACCGCGCGTTGCCGGATGGTTTCCGGCACATCCTCGGACTTGGCCAGTTCGCCAAAGATACGCCCCGCCTCTGCCTCTCGCTTCATGCTCATCAGCGCGATCGCGGTCAGTTCGCCGGCGGTGCCGAAATAGGGGCTTTCCTTGGTCGCCATCGGTTTCAGCCGGTTGATGACCTGATCCGGGCTCAGCGTGTCATATTCGGCCAGCGTCTGACGCAGCAGGGCAAGGTTGCGCACCGCCTCTGGCTGATCCGTATCGTTGGCCACTGCGGCAAACTTTGCCGCCGCGCCCTTCAGGTCATTCTTGGCCAGCATGATGTCGGCCTGGGTGAACACCGCCGCAAAGCGATAGCCATCGACATTCGATCCGGCCAATTCCGCCAACGGCTTGGTCGCCTCGTCCGCCTTGCCCTTGGCCAGCGAATCGAGCGCCTTGCTGAGCTCGACGCCCTGTTCCGCCGCCTGGGTCGATTGATAATGCTGCCACCACAGCCAGCCGCCAAAGGCGGCCAGGCTCAGCACCACGACGGCAATGATGATCTTGCCCCAACGACGGAAAATGGCGGCGGCCTGCTCGCGCCGCAGCTCTTCGTCCACTTCGCGCAGGAAAGCGTCATTATTCTGAGGTGTCAGCGCCAAGTGATGCTCCATAACGTCGGGAATGCCCGGTGGCGGCGGACCTTAGCCGCGCGGACCGCCAAACGAAAGCCGCTCAATCCTTTGGTCGGTAAATCTGTTCCTCGCCGGGAAAACGGCGGGCCCGGACATCGGCGGCATAGCCTTCAACGGCGGCGGAAATGCGGCCGGCGACATCGTCGAACCGCTTTACGAAACGGGGAACGCGGTCGAACATGCCCAGCATATCCTCGGCCACCAGCACCTGGCCATCGCATTGGGCCGATGCGCCGATGCCGATCGTCGGGCACGCAATGTCGCGGGTGATGTCGATGGCGATCGATTCCATCACCCCTTCGATCACCACCGCAAAGGCACCGGCATCGGCCACCGCCTGAGCATCACCCGTGATTTTGGCCGCTTCCGCTGCACTGCGACCGCGCGCACCATAGCCGCCGAGCAGGTTCACCGCCTGAGGCGTCAAGCCGACATGACCCATTACCGGGATACCCCGTTCGGTCAGGAACCGCACCGTCGGGGCCATGGCCACCCCGCCCTCAAGCTTCACCGCCGCCGCACCCGTTTCCTTCATCAGCCGCGCTGCGCTGGCAAAGGCCTGTTCGGGGGATGCTTCATAACTGCCGAACGGCATGTCGATGACGACCAGCGCGTGATAGCTGCCGCGCACCACCGCTGCCCCATGAGCCGCCATCATGTCCAGCGTGACCGGGACGGTCGAGGGCAAGCCATAGATCACCTGCCCCAGGCTGTCGCCGACCAGCAGCATGTCGCAATGCGGATCGAGCAGCTGAGCCATGCGCACCGTATAGGCAGTGAGCATGACGAGCGGTTCGGCATCCGGCCCCTTGCGCTTGCGGATCGCGGGCACCGTCAACCGCTTCATCGGGGCCGGCGTCGGATTGGCGCGGCTGGTTGCCGTGTCGATCGTGAAGGTCGTGGACATGGCCCGCGCCTTAGGCGGCATTGCGACCGCCGCCAAGGGATGAGCGCCGGTAACGTTATTTCCGATTGACTTCATGTTAGATATATATAACATCGCGTGTTATAAGTTGAACATGGAGGGTGAAATGTCGTTTCGGGAAAAGCTGGCCTGGGTGTCCCTGGTCAGCACCGTTATCGTCTGGGGCGGCTTCTTCCTCTATCTGCTGGGCAGCCCGCACAGTGCGCGCGGCATGGCGATGATCGGGCCGTTCATCCTGGCCGTGTTGGTGCAGGTGGCGGTGATGATCGCGATGACCGCCTATTGGTCGATCCGCGCGCCGGACGAGGCAAGCGCCCCGGCCGATGAGCGGGAAAAGGCGATCGGCAACCGCGCGACGGCAACCGCCTATCTGGTGCTGGTCGTCGGGCTGGTGGCGACCATCGTCGGTCTGCACATCGGGTTGCACGGGCCGGACGTCATCTTTGCGCTGGCCGGGGCGTTCATCCTGGCCGAGGCGGTTCGGTATGGCAGCGCCGCCATCGCCTTTCGCCGGGGCGTCTGAGCATGGCCGACCAGCCGCGCCTGTCCAACCATATCCGCACGCTGCGCTTCATGGCCGGCGAAATGACGCAGGCCGAACTGGGCGAGCGGATCGGCGTGACGCGCCAGACGATCGCCGCCATCGAACAGGGCCGGTATTCCCCCACCCTGGAAGCAGCGTTCCGCATCGCCGAAGTGTTCGGCAAGCCGCTGGAGGAGGTCTTTCACTGGCGCGCAGATTAGGCTCCGGCGCTATTTCAGAAAGCCGCGACGAGCCGCAGATCGTGCCAACCAGATCGACGCCAGCGCTACGGCCAGGATGAAGGCCGGAAATGCCGCAGCAGTCACCACGCCCTTGACCGCAATCAGATCGGTGGCGACCAGCGCCCAGCCCATCGAAAACACGACCCCGATTGCGGAGATAATGAACAAGCCAAGCGCAATCCGGCGACCAAGCAGCAGCGCCACGGCGCCGAACGACCCGCCCCATACCGCGGTGCCATAGGCCCAGAGCTGCCATGCCGGCCGTGCATCCATCAGCATCCGGTCATAATCAGGCATGGCCGCCCTTTCCTCCGGACCGACAGTGATATCCATGTAAAAGGCCATGACGCCGAACAGATTCCAGACCAGCAGGATTGCTGCCGTCAGCCAGAACCAGGCCGGTGCCCGCGATGCGACCTTGATCATGCTGCATTCTCCCCTCTCCGTTCCCCTGCGCGCAGCATAACCTCAGGGCGGCGCGTTGCCGAGGGGGATGAATCGGTCGTCAGCCGTTCAGCGCAGCGATTGCCGCCGCGTCGAACCCCACGATCAGGCCGCCAGGATGCTCGATCACCGGCCGCTTGATGGTGGAGGGGTGGGCCAGCATGATCGCAATGGCGCGCTCTGCATCCAGCCCTTCGCGCTCTGCGTCCGGCAGCTTGCGAAAGGTCGTGCCCGCCCGGTTCAGCAGCGTTTCCCAGCCCCTCGCCGCGACCCATTGCCGCAGATGGTCCTCAGGAACGCCTGCTTTCTTGTAATCGTGAAAATCATGGGCAGTGCCCTGCGCGTTCAGCGCCGACCGCGCCTTTTTAACAGTGTTGCAGTTGGGGATGCCATACAGGGTGATGTCAGTCATTGTGGGATACAGGCCCTTTCGCCCAATTGTCTGGTGATCGTCGAAGCGGGCGCGCTGGCCCTATTGCACTGGCCCTATTTCGGTCCGCCATCGTCGCAGCGGACCCGCACTGCCGTCGCACCGTCGATGGTGGTGGCCAGCCGGTCGTCGCCGCGCAGTTCGAGCGTGAAATGCCGTCCCTGCGTCATGCCCTCTGCCTCCACCGCGGCATCCACTTCGATCCGGCGGGGATCGGGCCGGCCGACGGCATCGACCTTGGCCACGCTTTCGTAAAAGCGCAGTCCGTCCGCCGCGACGGTCAAGCGCATTTCGCTGACATCCTGGGCGCAGGCGCGTGCATCGCTGTCCCACATCCCCTGAAAGGCATCGGGAATCTGAGGAGAAAGCGCAGCCGCGGCGGGCGGCGCGGGTGTCGCTTCATTGGCAGCGGGATCAACCCCATTATCGGCAGCGGGCGTTCCGCCGTCACACGCGGCAAGCGGCAGGATCAGGGCGATGAGCAGAGGATGGATACGCATGACGTCATCTCTAACGGGCAAGCCGCGTCATTGCCACCGCATCGGCGCTTTACCGGGACCCCGTCGCCGTGCATCATCGCACGATGTCGATCGCAACCGCCCGTTATGGCTCCGTCGCCCGCGCCTTTCACTGGGCGATTGCCGTGGCGATCCTGATCAACCTGCCACTCGGCCTGTTCGGCGATGCGATCCAGCAGGTGACCGGGCCGGTGATGCCGACGCACAAGTCGATCGGCCTGACCGTGCTGGCGCTCAGCATTGCGCGGCTGGTCTGGCGGCTGGGCCACCCTGCCCCGCCCGAACCTGCCGGCATGGGCGCGCTGGAGCGCCGCGTTGCGCCCGTCATTCACTGGGCGCTCTATGCGCTGATGATCCTGGTGCCGTTGACGGGTTATGCCATGTCGTCGGCGGGCAATCGGCCGCTCGACTGGTTCGGCCTGTTCCCGGTCGCCAAGCTGCCCGTCACCCGCGATACCCTGTTGTACGAATTGTCGCATGAGGGGCACGAGATTCTGGGCCTGACGCTGGGTGCGCTGGCCATCGGCCATATCCTGGCGGCGCTGCGTCATCATTTCATTCTGAAGGATGGCGTGCTTCGCCGCATGATCGGTTGACCCGGTAGCGCCGGTTGGCGCTTGCCAAACCGCCGCCGCGCAATCCATGGGGCATTCCGTCCCAGCCCCGCCCCGTGCGGCATCGAACAGGCCCTGTCATGCTTACCCTGCTTCTTACCGCCCCTGCCCTGGCGATCGGTTCGCCGGAGGCTGCACCGCAGCCCGCAGATCAGGATATCGTCGTCACCGGGCGCGGCCTGCGCCTGGACGAGCGCGACAGCGATGCGGAAACGACCATCGACCGGGGCCGGATCGAGGCGACGGCCAGCGGGCGGCTGGAGGATGCGCTGGCCGATATTGCCGGGCTGCAATCCTTTCGCCGTGCCGATTCGCGATCGGCCAATCCGACGGCACAGGGGATCACACTGCGCGGGCTTGGCGGCAATGCGGCCAGCCGGGCGCTGCTGATCCTGGACGGCGTGCCGCAGGCCGACCCGTTCGGCGGGTGGATCGCCTTTCCCGCCTATGCCAGCGACCGGATTGGCGCGATCCGGGTGACGCGCGGCGGCGGCAGCGGCACCTGGGGCTCCGGTGCGATCGGCGGCGTGATCGAGATGGAAAGCGCGGCACCCGATCAGCTTTCGTCCCTGACCACCGACATCGCCTATGGCGAGCGCAATGCCGTGGATGCCAGCGCCAGCGCATTGCTGCGCGGTGGCACCGGCTTTGCCACCCTGTCCGCGGCCTATGCGCGCGGGGACGGCTTTATCCCGATTGTCGAGGATCAGCGGGGACCAGTGGACCGCGCCGCGCCGTTCGAACAGGCCAACGTCGCGCTGCGCGGCGTGATCGCCGTTGTGCCATCCGTCGAACTGCAAAGCACGGTTCAGGCCTTTATCGACCGGCGCGACCGGGGACTGGATTTCACCGCGATCGGCAGCGACGGGGCGGATGCCAGCCTGCGCCTGGTCGGCCGGGGTGCATGGCGATGGTCCGCGCTCGCCTATTTGCAGACGCGGCGCTTTTCCAGCCAGTTTGCCAGCGTCAATGATGCGCGCACCACCGTGACGCAGACGCTGGATCAGGCGAATACGCCGGCCACCGGCCTTGGCGGTCGCATTGAAATCCTGCCCCCGCTGGGCGATGCCGTCACGCTGGCGCTGGGTGCCGATGTCCGCTCGATCGACGGCGAGACGCAGGAACTGTTCACCTATGTCGCCGGGTCGCCGACGCGCCGCCGCGTTGCCGGTGGGCGGACGCAGACGCTGGGCGGTTTCGTCACGCTGGGCGCGCGCCTTGGCCCGGTCCGGATCGAGGGCGATGCCCGCATCGATGGCTGGTGGATCGAAAACGGGCGGCTGACCGAACGTACGCTGGGCACAACCGGCCCGGCGCTGACCGACACGCGGTTCGCCGACCGGTCGGGCACGCAGACGACGGGCCGGATCGGCCTTGCCTGGCTGCCGGTCGAGGCCGTCACGCTGCGCACCGCGGCGTATCGCGCATGGCGTTTGCCGACCCCGAATGAGCTGTATCGCCCGTTTCGTGCGGGCGCCGACGCGACGGCCGCCAACGCGCTGCTTGATCCCGAAGTGCTGGAGGGCGTGGAAGCCGGGATCGACCTTCGCCCCGCGGCGGGGGTGACATTGTCGGCCACCGCCTTTTCCAACCGGCTCGATAACGCCATCGCCAATGTGACGGTGGCGCGCGGGCCGGGCAATTTCCCGGGCGTCGGGTTCGTGTCGGCCGCCGGTTTTTATCGCCGCCGCGACAATCTGGACGCGATTGAAAGCCGGGGGGTGGAGGTGGACGCCAGCGCCCGGTTCGGCGCATTCGGCGCCCGGCTATCCTATGCCTATGTCGATGCGGAGGTCCGCGGGGCGGACCTGTCGGCGCCGCTGGATGGCCTGGCCCCGGCACAGGTGCCGCCGCATCAGTTCAGCGGCACGATCAGCTGGCAGCGCGGCGGGGCGATGATATCGACAACGCTGCGCCATGTCGCCGCGGCGTTCGAGGATGATCAGAACAGCCGCTCGCTTGATGCGGCAACGACGGTGGACGCGGTGGTCGACGTGCCGCTGCTGCCCAGCCTGAGCCTGAGGCTGCGGGGCGAAAACCTGTTCGACGCGTTGGTGCCAACGGGCTTCAGCGGCGCGGCGCTGGAACGGGCGCGTCCCCGCCAGCTCTGGGCCGGATTTACCGCACGGCTTTAGGCGGCGGCCGGCGCAAAAAGGCCGCGCAGTTCCGTTTTCAGGATCTTGCCCTGCGCATTG
Organism: Sphingomonas sp. BGYR3; assembly: GCF_025153455.1. Taxonomy (NCBI): domain Bacteria; kingdom Pseudomonadati; phylum Pseudomonadota; class Alphaproteobacteria; order Sphingomonadales; family Sphingomonadaceae; genus Sphingomonas; species Sphingomonas sp. BGYR3. Next base: position 676,589 of record NZ_JANZNT010000001.1, read on the forward strand.
CGGGGCAGGACATCGTCGACAAAGCGGATCGCCACCGGCACCTTGAACCCGGCCAGATGCTGACGCACCCAAGCCTGAAGCTCCGCCTCGCTTGCGGTGCATCCGGGGCACAGGTGCACGACCGCTGCCGGTTCCTCGCCAAGCGTCCGGTGCGGCACGCCGACCAGCGCGCAGTCGGTGACGGCCGGATGGGCATACAGCACGCTTTCCACCTCGGTCGAATAGATGTTCTCACCGCCCCGGATGACGATATCCTTGGCCCGGTCCACGATGTAGCAGAACCCATCGGCATCCAGCCGGGCAAGATCGCCGGTGCGCACCCAGCCATCGACAAAGGTTTCGGCCGTCGCCTCCGGCTTGTTCCAATATCCCTTTACGATCATCGGGCCACGCGCCCACAGCTCGCCGACTTCGCCCACCGGCAGTTCGGCGCTGCCGTCCGGGGCCATGATCTTGAGGTCCGCGACGGCAACCGGCAGGCCGCAACTGTCCGGCCGGGCCAGATATTCCTCCCCCTGATGATTGGTCACCGTCGCCATCGTTTCGGTCATGCCCCAGCCATTGCCGGGCAGCGCGCCGAATTCGGCATGGATGCGGCGGACCAGTTCGGGCGCGGCAGGCGCCCCGCCATAGGAAATGCCCTCCAGCGTGGAGAGATCATATCGGTCGCGGTCAGGATGTTCCAGCAACTGCCATGCGATGGTCGGCACGCCGCCCGTCGCGTGGATCCGCTCCCGCTCGATCAGGGCCAGCGCCTCGCCTGCATCCCATTTGCGCATCATCACGATGGTGCCGCCCAGCGCCATATTCGCCATCAGGAACGCCGAACAGGCGGTGACATGGAATAGCGGGATGACGAGCAGGCCGGTCTTTGGCTCCGGCACCGGCGGCGGCACTTCGCCCCGACGCAGCATTGCGCGGGCCGCCGAATAAAAGGTGGAATGGATGTTGGTCAGGATGTTGCGATGCGTGCCCAGCGCCCCCTTTGGCGCGCCGGTGGTGCCGCTGGTGTAAAAGATGGTGGCGTCGTCATCGGGGTGAAGATCGGCCAACGGCAACGGAACATCGGGCAACGCCGCCCAGTCGTTCGGCGCACCGATCAGGGTTTCCATCGCCAGTTCGCCATGGACCAGCGGATCCTTGGCACGGGTGACGATGACGTGGGTCAGATCCGGGCAGTGCGCATAATGCGGGGCAAGCACGCGGTGCCGCCGACCGTCGGTAATCGCGACCTTTGCCCCGCAATCCGTCAGGCCATATTCCAGCTCGGTCCCCGTCCACCAAGCGTTGAGCGGCACGGCGACACCGCCGATGGCCGTCACGGCAAAGAAGATGGCGATCCATTCGGGCAGGTTGCGCATGACAAAGGCGACCCGGTCGCCCTTTTCCACGCCCATCGCCTTCAATTGCGTGGCCAGATGGGCAGAGGCGCGGAACATCGCGTCATAGGTGACCCGTTCGTCATTCAGGATCGCACATTCCCGCGCGCCATGGCTGCGCGAAAAATGCAGCAGCATCGGCAGCGATGGCGGGCATTGTTTCCACACGCGCGTTTCCACGCCGCGGATCACCTCCGTCGCCATCTCGAACTTCTGACCCGGCGCAGTCAGCAGTGCGCGGACCTGATCCAGCGACATGCGGGGCCAGCCATCGGGAATCGCAATCGGCGTTTCGGAATGCACGGCACGCTCTCCACTTCATTGCCAGTCCATCGGGCCGATGGGCGTTTTCGCCCTATCAACCCAAGGCTAGTGTTGATTTTAGGCAAGCTCAAGGCGATAGATGATGCAACTTCGCAGTTGGCGCGACACGCCCTTTCGAATTCGGGGTATGCTGACGCTACGGACTGCGGGACCTTTGACCGGAGAGCGTGCATGACCACCGAATCATCCCCCATCACCCAGGAACGGCATGGCGATGTGCTGGTGCTGTGGTCCGACAATCCGCCGGTGAACGCCCTTGGCGCGGCGGTGCGGATCGGCCTGGCCGAAGGGATCGAGGCGGCAGCGGCCGACGATGGGGTAAAGGCGGTGATCATCGCCTGTCGCGGCAAGACGTTTTTCGCCGGTGCCGACATCACCGAATTCACCAAGCCGCCGGTCCAGCCCCTGTTGCCCGAACTGGTCGACCGGATCGAGGCGCTGGACAAGCCGGTGATCGCGGCGATCCACGGAACGGCGCTTGGCGGCGGCTGCGAAGTTGCGCTGGCCAGCCATTACCGGATCGCCGTCCCTTCGGCCAAGCTGGGTACGCCAGAGGTCAAGCTGGGCCTGTTGCCCGGTGCCGGCGGCACGCAGCGGCTGCCGCGTGCGGCGGGCGTTGAACTTGCCCTGGAAATGGTGACGAAGGGTGATCCGATCTCGGCCGGCGATGCGCACAAGGCGGGGCTGGTCGATCTGCTGGCGGGCGAGGACAGCCTTATCGCCGATGCCCTGGCGCTGGCCAATGAGGTCAAGGACGTGCGCCCGATCCCGCGGGTTTCCGAAAATCCGCTGGCGCACGACCCGGCGGTGTTCGAGGGCTTTCGCAAGGCCAATGCCCGGCGCTTCCGCGGCCTGGATGCGCCAGAGGCGAACATCGCCTGTGTCGAGGCGGCGACCAAGATGCCCTATGCCGAGGGTGTGCAGATCGAACGCCAGTCGTTCATGAAGCTGATGTTCGGCGTGCAGTCGGCGGCGCTGCGCCACATCTTCTTTGCCGAGCGCAAGGCATCAAAGATCGACGGCATTGCCGAGGATATCGCCCTGCGCCCGGTGAACCGCGTCGGCGTGATCGGCGCAGGCACGATGGGCGGCGGCATTTCGATGAACTTCCTGTCCGCCGGCATCCCGGTGACCATCGTGGAAATGCAGCAGGACGCGCTGGATCGCGGCACGGGCACGATGCGCAAGAATTACGAGGCGACCGCCGCCAAGGGCCGGATGACCGCCGAACAGGTGGAAGGCGCAATGGGCCTGTTGAAGCCCAGCCTGTCGCTGGAAGACCTGGCCGATTGCGACCTGATCATCGAGGCCGTGTATGAAAACATGGACGTGAAGAAGGACATTTTCGGCAAGCTGGACCGGATTGCCAAGCCGGGCGCGATCCTAGCCAGCAACACCAGCTATCTGGACGTCAACGAGATTGCGGCCAGCACGTCGCGGCCGCAGGATGTGCTGGGCCTGCACTTCTTTTCCCCCGCCAATATCATGAAGCTGCTGGAGGTCGTGCGCGGCGACAAGACGGCGGACGATGTGCTGGCAACGGCGATGGCGGTGGCCAAGAAGATCCGCAAGGTGGCGGTCGTCGCCGGCGTCTGTCACGGCTTTATCGGCAACCGGATGCTGATGCCGCGCCAGATCGAGGCCAACCGCCTGTTGCTGGAAGGCGCGACGCCGGAACAGATCGACCGGGTCCATGTCGAATTCGGCATGCCGATGGGGCCGTTTCAGATGGCCGACCTGGCAGGCGTCGATATCGGCTGGCACCGCGACCCGACCCGGATCGAGGATATTCGCGACCAATTGTGCGCCGAGGAACGCTGGGGCCAGAAAAAAGGCGCCGGGTTCTATGACTATGACGACAAGCGCAATCCGTCGCCCAGCCCGCGCGTTGCCGAGATCATTCAGGAATGGCGCGACAAGACCGGCACGCCGCAGCACGACGTGACCGATGAGGAAATTGTCGAGCGGACACTGTATCCGATGGTGAACGAAGGCGCGCTGATCCTGGCCGAGGGCAAGGCGCAGCGGGCGTCGGACATCGATGTCGTCTGGGTCTATGGCTATGGCTGGCCCCCCTATCGCGGCGGACCGATGTTCTGGGCCGATCTGGAGGGCGCGAAAAAGATCGTCGCCGGCATGGAAAAGCATGGCTTCGAGATCGCCCCGCTGCTGCGCGAAAAGGCGGAGAAGGGCGAGCGGTTCAATCGCTGAGGTATCGCCCATCCCCCTGCAGGATATGACCGGGAGACTGTCCATGACCGACCTGACCCAGTTCCGCGCCGATACTCGTGCCTGGCTGGAGGCGAATTGTCCGGCGGAAATGCGTGCGCCCGTGCGATCCGAAAAGGATATCTGCTGGGGCGGCCGCCGCGCGGTTTATCAGCCGGGTCAGCGGGAATGGCTGGATGCGATGGCCGCGCGCGGCTGGACCGTGCCGGACTGGCCGACCGAATATGGCGGCGGGGGCCTGTCGCCCGCAGAGGCCAAGGTGCTCCGCGAGGAAATGGCTGCGCTGAACTGCCGACTGCCGCTGCGCAGTTTCGGCATATCCATGCTTGGCCCGGCGCTGCTGAAATACGGGACCGAGGCGCAAAAGCTGGAGCACCTGCCCAAAATCGCGCGCGGTGAAATCCGGTGGTGCCAGGGATATTCGGAGCCGAACGCGGGCAGCGACCTGGCCGGCCTTGCCACCAGCGCGGAGGATGCGGGCGATCATTTCATCGTCAACGGACAAAAGGTGTGGACCAGCTATGCCGATCAGGCGGACTGGATTTTCTGCCTGGTTCGCACGTCTCGGGACAGCAAGCAGGGCGGCATCAGTTTCGTCCTGTTCGACATGGACACGCCGGGCGTTTCGACCAAGCCCATCCTGCTGATCAGCGGCAATTCGCCATTCTGCGAAACCTTTTTCGACAATGTGCGCGTGCCAAAGGCCAATCTGGTCGGCGCGCTGAACAAGGGATGGGACGTCGCCAAATATCTGCTGGGCCATGAGCGGGAGATGATTTCCGGCATGGGCCTGGGCCAGTCGGGCGGCGACGACCCGCTGATCGCCGGGGCGATCGCGACCATCGGGCTGGACGATCGCGGGCGGCTGGCCGATCCGCTGCTGCGGGCGGCCATCGCCGAGTTCCGGGTGCGGACCCATGCCTTTTCCGCCATGTCCGAACGCTTCATCGACGAGCTGAAGGCTGGGCGCGCTCACCCTGCCCAGCCGAGCATGATGAAATATGTCGGTACCGAGCTGAACAAGCGGCGGCAGGAACTGGTGATGTCGGCCGGCGGCAGCGACGCGCTGGAATGGGAAAGCGAGCGATCGGCAGGCGGCGCAAAGGCGCGGGGCTGGCTGCGCAGCAAGGCCAATTCGATCGAGGGCGGCACCAGCGAGATTCAGCTGAACATCGTCGCCAAGCGGATACTGGAATTGCCCGGCGCCTGATCCGGGCGACGGGATGCACGGGAACTGATCCATGCCGTTGTTTCTGAACGAAGAACAGGCGATGCTCGCCGATACCGCACGCCAGTTCGTTAGCGAAACCGCGCCGGTCAGTCACCTTCGGGCGCTGCGCGATGCACAGGATGCGACCGGCTTTTCCCGCGATCTGTGGCGGCAGTTCGGTGAGATGGGCTTTGCCGGGATGCTGGTGCCGGAGGCGCAGGGCGGATTGGGCCTGGGCCATGTCGAGGCGGGCGTGGTGCTGGAGGAAATCGGGCGGAATCTGACGCCCTCCCCCTTTCTGACCACTGCGGTTGCCGCGGTCGAGGCGATGAAAGGCTCGGCGCACGCGGATCGCTGGTTTCCCGGCATCGTGGCGGGGGAGACCGTGGCTGCCATCGCCGTGGACGAAGGGGCAAAGTTCACAGGGCGGGTCGCCATGCGCGCCGAACGATCGGGCAACGGCTTTCGCCTGAAGGGCACCAAGCAGTTTGTCCACCACGCCCATGCCGCCGACCTGCTGCTGATCGCCGCTACCACGGCGGAGGACGCGGCGCCGACGCTGTTCGTGGTCGATCCAAAGGCGGCGGGACTGACCATCGACCCCCAACGGCTTGCCGATGCCAGCCTGGCCAGCCGCCTGACGCTGGACGGAGTCGAGGTGGATGCGGACGCGGTGGTGGGCGAAGTGGATGACGATCGACCGCTTCGTCGCCTGCTCGCCGCCGGCCGCGCCGGTGCCTCTGCCGAGCTGATCGGTGTGGGCGGAGGGGCGATGGACATGACCGTCGACTATCTGAAGCAGCGCAAGCAGTTCGGCACCCTGATCGGCAGTTTTCAGGCGCTTCAGCACCGCGCGGCACATCTTTACGCCGAGATGGAAGTAGCGCGGGCCGCGGTGCTGAAAGCGCAGCAGCTGCTCGACACCGGGTCGGACGAGTCGGAAAACGCCATCGCCGTTGCCAAGGCAATGACCGGCATGGCAACCACCCTGTCGGTGCAGGAGGCGGTTCAGATGCATGGCGGCATTGGCATGACCGACGAATATGATGTCGGCTTTTTCATGAAGCGCGCCCGCGTGCTGGCCGAATTGTTCGGCGATGCGAATTTCCATGCCAATGCCCTTGCCGAGGCTGAGGGATATTGAACATGGACCGGACATGACGGACCAACGGCGCGCTGATACGGCCGAGGGGCTGGTCGCCCAGCTGATCGCGCTGCTCGATGTCGAACGGATCGACACCGACCTGTATCGGGGTGCGCGCCAGCCCGAGGGCGTCGGCCGCGTGTTCGGCGGGCAGGTGATCGCGCAGGCCTTGCAGGCTGCCCAGCGGTCGGTGGAGGACAAGGTCTGCCATTCCCTCCACGCCTATTTCATGCGGCCCGGCGACGAGCGGCACCCGATCATCTATCGCGTCGTCCGCGATTTCGAAGGGCGCAGCTTCGCCAATCGCCGGGTGATCGCATCGCAGGGCGGGCAGCCGATCCTGAACATGATTGCATCCTTCCAGATCGAGGAAGCGGGCATGGCGCATCAGGATGCAATGCCCGACGTGCCGATGCCGGAGGCGCTGCGATCCGAGCGGGAATTGCGCGCCGAGATCGAGGCGCAGGTGCCGGAAAAGCTGCGCCGCTTTTTTCTGCGTGCCCGGCCGATCGAGATCCGCCCGTGCCAGCCGCGTGACTGGTTCCGCCCCGATCCCAGGCCGCCGCGTCAGGCAAGCTGGCTGAAGACCGCGACTGCCCTGCCCGACGATCCGGCGCTGCACCGGGCGATCCTGGCCTATGCCAGCGACATGACGCTGCTGGGCACCTGTACCCTGCCGCACGGGGTCAACTGGATGACGCAGGGGTTTCAAACGGCGAGCCTGGATCACGCCCTGTGGTTTCATCAGTCGTTTCGCGCCGATGACTGGCTGCTCTATGACTGCGACAGTCCATGGGCAGGCGCGGCGCGGGGGTTCAACCGGGGGCAGATTTTCACCCGCGACGGACGGATGGTGGCCAGCGTCAGCCAGGAAGGGCTGATCCGGATGCGCAATGCGGAGCCTCAGGCGGGCTGAGGCGTTCAAGACGCCATGACCGCTCTTCCCACCCTGATCGCCGCGCTCGCCCTGCAGTCCGCCCCGACGCTGGAGGCGATGCGGTGGGAGAAGCGGGTCATCGTCCTGTTTGCCGACGACGAAGGCAGCGCGGCGCGACAGCGGGGGATGCTGAGCGACCGGATGGGCATGGCGGAGCGTGACCTGCACCTGATCGAGGTGATCGGTGATCGGGTCAGCGGCACCAGCACGCCGGCGGACGATCTGCGCCGCCGGTTGAAACCGGAGGGGCCGTTCACCCTGATCCTGATCGGCAAGGACGGCGGCGTAAAGCTCCGCTCGGCCGAGCCGGTCAGCGCCCGCCAGCTGTTCCAGACGATCGACGCCATGCCGATGCGGGCCAGCGAAGGAAAGGTCCGCCAGAGCCCGTTCTAACCCGGCGGATCAGGCCGCCGCGGCGACCCCCTCCATCGCAGACTTTACCGCTGCCAGCGCATCCGCGCCCCTGGTCCCGTCGGGTCCGCCGCCCTGAGCCATGTCGGGACGGCCACCGCCACCCTGACCGCCGAGCGCAGCCACGCCCGCCTTGACCAGATCGACGGCGCTCAACCGGCCGACCAGATCGTCCGTGACGCCAACCGCGATGGAGGCGCGGCCGTCATTGACCGCGACCAGCGCGACAACACCGCTGCCGACCCGCGCCTTTGCCTCGTCCACCGCACCGCGCAGCGCCTTGGGGTCGAGGCCGTCGAGCACCTGACCGATGAAGCTGGTACCGGCAACCTGTTCGGGACCGGCAGGCGCAGCCGCACCGCCACCGCCCAGCGCCAGTGCCTTCTTCGCCTCGGCAAGCTCGCGCTCAAGCCGCTTGCGTTCCTCCATCAGGCTGACGACGCGGGCGGGCACCTCGTCCGGCGCGGCCTTCAGCGCAGCCGCAGCCTCACGCAGCTTGGCATCGCGGTCGGCGAGCCAGAGACGAGCGCCCTCCCCGGTCAGCGCCTCGATCCGGCGGACGCCAGAGGAAACCGCGCTTTCGCTGACGATCTTGAACACCGCAATGTCGCCCGTGGCGCGGACATGAGTGCCACCGCACAGCTCGACCGAATAATGCCGGTCGGTCAGCCGGCCCATGGACAGCACGCGGACCTCGTCGCCATATTTCTCACCGAACAGCGCCATGGCACCGGCGGCGATGGCGTCGTCGGGGGTCATCAGCCGGGTGCTGACCGTTTCGTTGGCGCGGATTTCGGCGTTCACATCCGCCTCGATCAGCGCGATTTCCTGAGGGCTGAGCGCCGAGGGGTGCGAGAAATCGAAGCGCAGGCGATCGGCGGCGACCAGCGAGCCCTTTTGCGTGACATGACCGCCCAGCCGGTTGCGGAGTGCAGCGTGCAGCAGGTGCGTGGCCGAGTGATTGGCGCGGATGGCGTCGCGGCGCTCGACATCGATGGCAAGCTTGACCGTGTCACCTACCGCAATCTCGCCAGCCTCGACGCGGGCCTGATGGGCGTGCAGACGGCCAAGCGGCTTCGACGTATCGTCAACAATGACGCGCAAGCCCTTGTCATTGCTGATGATCCCGGCATCGCCAGTCTGGCCACCACTTTCGCCATAGAATGGTGTCTGGTTGGTCAGCACGATCACGCTGTCGCCCGGCCCGGCCCGGTCGACGCGGGCGCCATCCTTGACGAGGGCGACCACCTGTCCCTCCCCCTCAGTCGAGACGTAACCGGTAAACTCCGTGCCGCCCTGTTCCTCGGCAATGTCGAACCAGACATCGTCGCTGGCCTTGGCCCCCGATCCCTTCCATGCGGCGCGGGCGGCGTCCTTTTGCCGCTTCATCGCGGCATCGAACCCGGCGCGGTCAACGCTCATCCCGGCCGGGCGCAGCGCATCCTCGGTCAGGTCATAGGGGAAGCCATAGGTGTCGTAGAGCTTGAACGCGGTTTCGCCGGGCAGGGTATCGCCCTCGCCCATCTCCGCCGTCGCTTCGTCCAGCAGCTTGAGGCCATTGGCCAGCGTCTGGCGGAACCGGGTTTCCTCCTGCAGCAGCGTCGCTTCGATCAGCGGCTGTGCGCGGACGAGTTCCGGATAGGCAGCGCCCATTTCCGCGACCAGTTCCGGCACCAGACGGTGCATCAGCGGATCCTTTGCACCCAGCAGATGCGCATGACGCATCGCGCGGCGCATGATGCGGCGGAGCACATAGCCGCGCCCTTCATTGGCGGGCAGCACACCATCGGCGACCAGGAAGCCGGCAGAGCGCAGGTGATCGGCGATAACGCGGTGGCTCGCCTGATGATCGCCCGTGGTGGCCGATCCGGTCAGCGCACCGCTGGCGGCGATCAGCGCCTTGAACGTGTCGGTGTCGTAATTGTCGTGGACGCCCTGAAGCACCGCAGCGACCCGTTCCAGCCCCATGCCGGTATCGATGCTGGGCCGCGGCAGGTCACCGACAATCTCGTCCGCTTCCTGCAGATGCTGCATGAAGACGAGGTTCCAGATTTCGACGAAGCGGTCGCCATCCTCCTCCGGCGATCCGGGCGGGCCGCCCCAGATATGGTCGCCATGATCGTAGAAGATTTCCGAGCACGGGCCGCAGGGGCCGTCCGCGCCCATCGCCCAGAAATTATCCTTGGTCGGGATGCGGATGATGCGTTCTTCGGGCAGGCCCGCGATCTTTTTCCACAGGTCGAACGCCTGATCGTCGGTGTGATAGACGGTGGCGGTCAGCTTGTCCGCAGGCAGGCCCCATTCGCGGGTCAGTAGCGTCCAGGCGTGCAGGATCGCCTGTTCCTTGAAATAATCGCCAAAGCTGAAATTACCCAGCATTTCGAAGAAGGTGTGGTGCCGGGCGGTGTAGCCGACATTGTCGAGATCATTGTGCTTGCCCCCGGCGCGCACGCATTTCTGCGACGAGGTGGCGGTGGAATAGGGCCGGGTTTCAAGGCCGGTGAACACGTTCTTGAACGGCACCATCCCGGCATTGACGAACATCAGCGTCGGATCGTTGTGCGGCACCAGCGGCGCGGACTGGACGCGGGCATGGCCCTGACCCTCGAAATAGTCGAGGAAGGAGCGGCGGATATCGTTCGTCGAGGTCATGCTGCCGACTTAGTGGCGCAAAGCCGTTCGCTCAAGCGAAACGGTTCGATCAGGGTGAGCGGGGAACGGTTGACAGTTTTGACACTTTGAACGGGTTTTTCGCCGGACGCGACCGGGACGCGGCAGCACCGCGACGATGAGGGCCGCGTGCGCGGAGCACGCGTCAATGGTGCCGGGTGTGGCACGATGGACCCCGGCCTGCGCCGGGGTGACGGACGGGAGCTGGTCCGGCGAATGCGTTCAGACATCCGCAGAGTGGAGCAGGCGAAATCCTACTTGTGAAGGGGGTGTCCGCTGTCGCTGTCGCGGCAGGGCCATGCCGCCCATCATCCCACCGGGTCGTCGATCGAGCGGGCCGGCTGGCTGAACCATTTCGGGCCGGTGCCGGTCATGTGGAAGCAATCCTCCAGCCGGATGCCGAACTTGCCGGGCAGGTAGATGCCCGGTTCGTTGGAAAAGCACATGCCGGGCGCGAGCGGCGTCGATTCGCCGCGAACGAGGTTGATCGGCTCATGCCCGTCCATGCCGATGCCGTGGCCGGTGCGGTGCGACAGGCCGGGCAGTTTGTAATCCGGGCCATAGCCGAGCGAGGCGTAATAGGCGCGGACGGCGTCATCCACGCTGCCCGCGGGCGCACCGATGCGGGCGGCGGCCAGGGCCACGTCCTGTCCCCGGCGCATTTCGCCCCACACCTTGCGCTGTTCCGGGGTCGGCGTGCCGTGGACGAAGGTGCGGCTGATATCGCTTTCATAGTCATGGACCACGGCGCCGCAGTCCATCAGCACCACCTCACCCGGCGTCACCCGCTGCGGCTTTCGCGTGCCGTGGGGATAGGCCGATGCCTCACCCAGCAGGATGAGGTTGAAGGCGACTTCGCCGCCCAGTTTGACCGTCGCGGCGCTCATCATCGCGGCGATGTCGCGTGGGGACATGCCCGCATCGATCCGCGGATGCGTCCAGCGATAGGCGGCCATGGTGACGTCGGACGCGGCCTGCATCAGCGCGATTTCGGCGGGCGTCTTGATCATGCGGCAACCGCGCACGACCGGATTGGCGGACACGATCAGGCGCGCATCGCCCAGCGCGCGGGCAAGGCCGTCGACCGCGAAATAGCGGGCGGTTTCCTCGATACCGATCCGGCGGCCGGCAAGGCGGCGTTCGCGCAGCCAGCCAGCGACCAGGGCCAGCGGATCCTCATGCTCCTGCCAGACCCGCACATCGGCCGTGATGCCCAGCGTTTCGCGGACCGACGGTTCCTCGAAAAACGGAGTAACGATCAGGGGATCGCCCTCCACCGGCAGGACGGCGGCGGTCAGCCGTTCGCTGCGCCCCCAGCGGACGCCGGTGAAGTAGACCAGGCTGGCGCCCGGTTCGATCAGCACCGCGCCGATGCCCGCGGCCTTCATCAGCGATTGCGCGCGGGACAGGCGGGCGCGGCGCTCAAGCGCGCCGATGGGCCGGGCCCCGCCGGTAATGGGCGACAGTGCCGACAGGTCCGGCTCCATCGCCCGGGCAACCGCGCTGAACCCCAGGGGGGCGAGTGCGGCCGTGCCGATCAGCGCGCGTCGGGTCAGCCTCATGCGGGCAGCGGCTCGTCCGCGCCGTCCTCCCCCGACGCGACCAGGGTGGCGAGCGCGAGGTCGCCGGTGACGTTCAGCGTCGTGCGGCACATGTCGAGGAACCGGTCGACGCCAAGGACCAGGCCGATCCCCTCCGGCGGGACACCGACCATGCCGAGGATCAGGGCGACGACCGGCAGCGATCCGGCAGGGACGCCCGCCGTGCCGATGCCGCCCAGGATGCAGATCAGCATCACCGTCACCTGTTGCCACAGCGACAGATCGACGCCGAAGAACTGCGCCAGGAAGATGACCGTCACCCCTTCGAACATGGCCGTGCCGTTCTGGTTCGCGGTGGCCCCGATGGTGAGGACGAAACGTCCGACCTTTGCCGGCAGTTTCAGCTTTTCATCCGCCACGCGCAGCGCCGTCGGCAGGCTGGCGTTCGAACTGGCGGTGGAAAAGGCCATCACCATCGCTTCCTGCACATCGCGGAAGAACTGAATGGGCGAGCGTTTGGCGACGATCATCAGCAGCGCGGGAAAGATGACGAACATCTGGACGCCGAGCGCCAGCACGACCACGCCGACATAGGCGGACAGGCGAACGAGCAGGTCCCATCCGAACAGCGCGGCCAGATTGAACATGAAGCAGAATACCGCAATCGGGGCCAGACGGATGACGACGCCGATCAGGCGCATGGAGATTTCGAACAGGCCCTGCATCGCGCGCTTGATCGATTCCGTTTCCGGCCGGTCGACCAGCACCAGCCCGATGCCGAAGAACAGGGCAAAGAACATCACGGCCAGGATGTCGTTGTTCGCCATGGCGGTGACGATGTTGGTCGGCACGATGGCGAGCAGCGCGTCCATGCCGCTGGGCGTCGTGGCGGTGCGTTCCAGGATCGATCCGGCCGCGCCCTTGCCATCGGCCAGCATCTGGCGCGCGACGTCGGGATCGACGCCGCTGCCCGGTTGCAACAGATTGACCAGCACCAGGCTGACGATGACGGCGATGGTCGATGCGACGATGGTCCAGCCCAGCGTTTTGAGGCCGATGCGGCGCAGCGAGCGGATTTCGCCCATTTCCGCGATGCCGACGACCAGCGCCGAGAACAGCAGCGGGATGACCAGCATGAACAACAGGCGCAGGAACAGCTGGCCCAGCGGCGCGGTGACATAGGTGGTCAGCGTCTTGACCCAGGCCGCATCGCCCGCGCCGTAATGCACCGCCAGACCGATCAGCAGGCCCGCGGCAAAGCCGATGCCCATCTGCCATTGCAGCGACAGGCCGCGCCCCCCCTCGCCCGTTACCGTCGCTGTCGTCATGCCGTATGCGTCCCCTTATCCTGCCGTAGCGCCGCCAGCCTAGCCGGGGGGTCGGGCACAAGTCGAGACGGGCGCCACAAAAAACGCTGCGTTGCGGCGAAGACGGGCGACGATCAATCCGCCGTTACCGGTCGTGGCGGCCGCCATTCGCGTCCGATGACCAGCGTGTCCCCCGTCACACCCGGCGTGGCTGGCACCGCTTCGATCATCGGGCGATACGCCCAGACATCGCCGCCGCCAACCAGCGCGAAGCCATAGCTGACATGATCGGCGTCCGGCGCAATCGGGCCGATCTCAACCATCACCGGCGTCCAGCCGCGCGTCCCGGCGAAGGGCTGCGAATTGGTGTTGCCGCCGTTGAGCAGCCGCCTGGGCCGCTCTGCCTGTTCCGGCCGAGCGGCGGGATCCTGGGCGCCGGATGATTCGGGTTGTTGCCACGCCGTCCCGGCGGCCGCCCAGAAATTGACCTGATCGACGGCATGCGCCGCTACCCACAAGGTGAAGCGGACCCGCTGGCCGCGATAGGGCGCCGCATCGACGATCCGGCGAAAGGCCGCATGATTGGCGCCGCCATTGCGTGCCCCGATGCACATCGGCGCGCCGTCGGCAGGCGAGCGGAACACATAGCGGTGAAGCCCGATGCCGGTGCGCTGCCAATAATCCGGGCCAGTGATCTGTTCGGCATTGGGGACAAAGGCAAAGCCACCCGACTTGCCCGGGACGACCGTCATCAGGCTGGAGCCGTCCCATCCGCTGGTCACGTCCACGGCGTTGGCCGGATCGTCGCGCAGCGGCGTGCAGCGCCGCACGCGACCGTTGACCACGATCCCGGCGACGCCGTTGACGACGATATCCGGCCCGTCATCGGACGGGGGAGCCGCCACCTGGGCATCCGATCGGGACACGGCGAATGAACCGGTCAGGCCGGCAAGGACCAGGCCGGCGATGGCCAAGTGCCAACGGCGATCACGCATAGGCATAGGGGCCGCCGGCGGCGAGCGCGGCCTGATAGGCGGGGCGGGCGTGGATGGTGTCGAGCCAGGCGGTGGTCGCGGGGTAGCGGCCGTCCAGCCCGGCGCGGGACCGGGCGGCCTCCAGCGGGAAGCTCATCATGATGTCGGCGGCGGTAAAGGACTGGCCGGCGAACCACGGGCGGCTGGCAAGTTCCGCCTCGACATAATCGAGATGGACGTCGATCATCGGCTGAAGCTTTTTCTGCGCGATGCCGCCGAGCAACGGCACCTTGGACAGCACCAGCTTGACCAGCAGCGGCGGCATCAGCGACCCTTCGGCATAGTGCATGAAAAACGTCCAGCGCAGGGCATCGTCGCGGTGCGACGGCGGGCCAAGGCGGCCATCGGCATGATGGACCAGATAGTCGATGATCGCGCCGGTTTCCGCAACGACGCGGCCATGATCCTCGATCACCGGCGACTTGCCGAGCGGATGAACCCGCTTCAGCTCCGGCGGGGCGAGCATCGTGACCTTATCCCGCTGATAGCGGATCACCTCATAGGGCAGGCCAAGTTCCTCGAGCATCCACAGGATGCGCTGCGACCGGGAGTTTTCGAGGTGATGGACGCGAAGGGTCATGGCGGTGGCTCCGTGAAGCGGCGGTCAGTGCGGACTGACCGTTGCAGCAATGTTGGACCGGTTTCGCCGCCGGGTGTCAATCGGCGGGGCGGGACGGGATGAACCGCAAAACGAGCGCGGCCCGGTGGACGTTCCACCGGGCCGCGCCGATCCTTATCCCTGCCGCAGCAGCAGGCGATTACATGTCGTCGACATCATCCTCGGCATCGGGGCCGGTCATCATCTCCTCGGCCACCTTTTCCGTGCGCGCACGGATCGCTGCTTCCAGCTTGGCGCACAGTTCGGTATTTTCCTTGAGGAAGGTCTTGGCGTTTTCGCGGCCCTGACCGATGCGGACGCTGTCATAGCTGAACCAGGCACCCGATTTTTCGACCAGGCCGGCCTTGACCCCCAGGTCCAGGATCTCGCCGATCTTCGAGATGCCCTCGCCATACATGATGTCGAATTCGACCTGCTTGAACGGCGGAGCGACCTTGTTCTTCACCACCTTGACCCGCGTGGCGTTGCCGATGATGTCGTCGCGGTCCTTGATCTGGCCGGTGCGGCGGATGTCGAGCCGGACCGAGGCGTAGAATTTCAGCGCGTTGCCGCCGGTCGTGGTTTCCGGGTTGCCGTACATCACGCCGATTTTCATGCGCAGCTGATTGATGAAGATCACCATGCAGCGCGAGCGGCTGATCGAACCGGTCAGCTTGCGCAGGCTCTGGCTCATCAGGCGGGCCTGAAGGCCGACATGGCTGTCGCCCATCTCACCCTCGATTTCCGCACGCGGCACCAGCGCGGCGACCGAATCGACCACCAGCACGTCGATCGCGTTCGACCGGACCAGCGTGTCGGTGATTTCCAGCGCCTGTTCGCCGGTATCCGGCTGAGACACGATCAGTTCGTCGATGTTGACGCCCAGTTTCTTGGCATAGACGGGATCGAGCGCGTGTTCGGCATCGACGAAGGCAGCGGTGCCGCCCGCCTTCTGCGCCTCAGCAATCACATGCAGGGCAAGCGTGGTCTTGCCCGAGCTTTCCGGGCCATACACCTCGATCACGCGGCCGCGCGGCAGGCCGCCGACGCCAAGCGCGATATCGAGGCCGAGCGAGCCGGTGGAGATCGCCTCCACCTGCATCGTTTCCTTTTGCCCCAGCTTCATCGCCGAGCCCTTGCCGAACGCGCGGTCAATCTGCGCCAGGGCGGCGTCGAGCGCCTTTTGCCGATCCGTGGAAGTCGCCATATCGGTGTCGATCACCTTCAGTTTCGCGGCCATTGTTCGTCCCCGTCGCTAGAAGAAATGCGTCATGCGTTCAATCGAATTGAACGTCATGTATCGCATTTGTTCCATGGGAACAAGTGGGGAACGAAAATGAACCCGCCCGTGCCAAAGGATTGGCCGGAACCAGCGGCGATCAGCCGATCAGCTGCGCCAGCGTCCGTTCGACCTGATCCAGTGTAAAGGGTTTGGCGAGGATCGGGCGGCCATGATGTTCGGCACGGATATCGTCGCCGCCGCTGCCCGTCGCCAGCGCAAAGGGGATGTTCGCCGCCGCCAGCGCATCGGACACGGGCCAGGACTGTTCGCCGCCGCGCAGATTGACGTCGACAATCGCCGCATCGAACCCGCGCGCATCGACCATGGCCAGCGCCTGATCGACGCTGTCCGCCTGTCCGGCCATGCTGTGGCCGAGCAGGTCGAGAAAATCCTCGATCATCATGGCGATCAGTGGCTCGTCCTCAACAACAAGGATACGGGCAGGCGAAACGGTCATGCAACAATCCTATCGACGCGGACGTCGCATCGCCAGCGTTCATTGCGCCGTCATAACGTCTCGCGCGGCTTGTGCAAGTTGTTGGACCGAAAAGGGTTTTGGCAAAAATGCCACATTGTCGATCGTGATCTGCTTGCGCGCCTGTTCCTCGGCATATCCGGACATGAACAGGATGGGCATGGCGGGGAACGCTTCCCGGACATGGCCAACCAGGGTCGGGCCGTCCATCACCGGCATGACGACGTCGGTGATGAGCAGGTCCGGGCGCAGGCCATCGCCCAGCATCTGCATCGCAACCTCGCCATTTTCGGCGGTCAGCACGGTATAGCCCTGACGCGACAGCGCGCGTTCGGCGACGGCGCGGACCATGTCCTCATCCTCGACCAGCAGGATGGTGCCGGTGCCCCACAGGTCGGGCGGCGCAGTGGCCCCCTCTGCCCGCGCGGCGGGCGCGGACGGGCCGCGGACGGGCCGGGCCGTCGGTGCCGTGGCGCGGTGGACGGGCAGATAGATGGTGAAGGTCGATCCGTGCCCCGGTTCCGAATCGGCAAAGATATAGCCGCCCGACTGTTTGACGATGCCATAGACGGTGGACAGGCCGAGGCCCGTGCCCTTGCCGGTTTCCTTCGTCGTGAAAAAGGGCTCGAAGATCTTTGCCTGAATCTCCGGCGGGATGCCCGACCCGGTGTCGGACACGCGCAGGGCGGTGTAATCGCCCTCTGGCAGCACGCCGTCGCCGCGCCTGCGGATATCGGCGGCCGTCACCGACAGCGTTTCGATGCGCAGCACGCCGCCGCCATTGGGATGCTTGGCCAGCATGGCATCGCGCGCATTGACCGCCAGATTGACGACCACCTGTTCCAGCTGACCCGGATCGGCGCGCACGGGGCCAAGGCCGCGCCCGTGCTGAACCACCAGATCGACGGTTTCGCCCAGCAGCCGTTTGAGCAGGGCCGACACCTCCGAAATCACGTCCGGCAGCTGAAGCACCTGCGGCCGCAGCGTCTGTTGCCGCGAAAAGGCGAGCAGCTGACGCGTCAGGCTGGCGGCGCGATTGGCGTTGGACCGGATCTGCTGAATATCGTCATGATCGCCGTCACCGGGATCGTGGCGCATCAGCATGAGGTCGCAATGCCCGAGGATTGCGGTCAGGATATTGTTGAAATCGTGCGCGACGCCGCCGGCGAGCTGACCCACCGCCTGCATCTTGATCGCCTGCGCCACCTGACGCTTCAGTTCCTGTTCCTCGCCCGTATCCTTGAACGCGAGCATCACCCGGCCGCGCGCGATCGTGCCCAGGCTGGTAATGCGCAGCGATACGGGTTCATCGGGGCGATCGCGCATCCGCACGGGCAGGTCGGTCGCCCGCGACCCCGGCCGGGCAACGCGGTGGATGGCATCGGCAAGCGCGGCCTTGTCCTCCCGCACCACCAGATCGCCGGGCCAGGTTGGCCGCGTGGCGGCGGTCGTGCGCGTGGCGCGATAGAAGCCGTGATTGACGCAGGCCAGCCGCCCCTGTTCGTCGAGCAGCGCGACGCCGCCCGGCAACAGTTCGATCATCGATTCCAGCCATGATCCGGCATCGGCATGGGTGAAATCGGGGCCGGGGCGATCCTCCTCGTCCACCATCGCCAGCAGGATGGGGGTTTCGTCATCGGGATGATCGGCATCGTCCAGCGGCACCTGAAAGAAGCGCAGCAGACCGCCCCCCTCCCCCTCTCGCGACAGGCGAAAACGGCTGACATCGTCATCGACCGGCGCGATCAGGGGGGTCATGTCGCGCCCGGCAACCGGCGCGGCCGCATCGCCCAGCGCGCGCTGGCGGAACGCGCGGGATGCGGCGACCATGCGCCCGTCGCCCTGAACCAGAACGGCCATCACCCCCGCCCGCCCCAGCCGGTCGCCCAGCACGCCGGACAAAAGGTCGGGCAGCGCCGACAGCCGGGTCGCCTCATCCGACAGGGTAAAGCGCCAGATCAGCCCCTGTGCCCCGCCACGCGTGATCCGCGCCGTGACCGGCAGGCCGTCGAGGATCAGGTCATCGGCCTGTCCCGACCCGCCCGTCCATGCCGTGCGCGCCGCCATGGTCAGGCTCGCAATGTCCTGATCGTTCATCGGCATCAGCGGGGGTGCGGGCAATGCCGGAAAGCGTTCGGCATAGGCGGCGTTGACGAACACCAGCCGGCCCGCGCGATCGGTGACGGCCGCCGGATCGTCCAGCGCATCGGCCAGCGCACGGGCCATCGCCCAGTCCGGTTCGACCGCATCGGCATCCGAAACCGGCGCGGCGCTGCGCCGGGCAATCAGGGCGGCACAGGCAACTGCAACAAGGGCGACCGCAGCAAAGCCGGCGGCAAAGCGCGGATCGCGCACGAACCAGAGGATGAGGCCCGCCGCCACCAGAACGGCGACGGCAGCAAGCACGGCCGGTACGGGACCGGCCGGCGCGGGCAGTGAATCGGCAGAGCGAACGGGAGAACTGGCCATGATATCCCCCGGTTGTCCGATCCCCCCGGGCCCCGGTCAAGCGCCACGCAAAACAGTGCGGCCGGGCATCAGAACGCCCGGCCGCAGGAACGCCGTTCTTACCAGATCCGGACGCGCTGATCCGGCGCCAGATACAGCTTGTTCGTCGGCTGCGGGTTGAAGCCCGCATACCAGGGATCAAGGTTGCGCACGACCCAGCCGCGCTGTTCCGACGGCGAGTGCGGATCGGTCAGCAGCCGCTGACGCAGGTTCGCCTCGCGATAGTTGCGCCGCCAGATCTGCGCCCAGCCAAGGTAGAAACGCTGTTCCGGCCCGAACCCTTCCAGCACGGGCGCGGCCTTGCCGTTCAGCGAATGCTGATACGCATCCCATGCGACGGTCAGCCCGGCCAGATCGGCGATGTTTTCGCCCAGGGTCAGGCTGCCATTCACCTTGACGCCCGGCAGCGGTTCATAGCCGTCATACTGCTTGACCAGCTGCGCGGTCAGCGCATCGAACCGCTTCACATCCTCGGCCGTCCACCAGTCGGTCAGCGCGCCATTGGGATCGTACTTGCGGCCCTGATCGTCGAAGTGATGGCTGATTTCATGGCCGATCACCGCGCCGATGCCGCCATAGTTCACCGCCGGATCGGCGTTGGGATCGAAGAAGGGCGGCTGAAGGATCGCGGCGGGGAAGACGATCTCGTTCATCACCGGATTGGCATAGGCATTCACCGTCATCGGCGTCATGCCCCATTCCCATTTGCGGATGGGCTGGCCCAGCTTGCTGAAATTGTCGCGGTGCGCCCACTGATTGGCGCGCAGATTGTTGCCCAGCGCGTCGCCTGCGCGGATTTCCAGGTCGGAATAATCCTGCCAGCGGTCGGGATAGCCGATCTTTGGCGTGAAGGACGCGAGCTTCGCCCGTGCCTTTGCCTTGGTTTCCGGTGCCATCCAGGTCAGCGCATCGATGCGGCGGCCCATCGCCTCGGTCACGTTGCGGACCAGCTCGTCCATCGCCGCCTTGGTTTCCGGCGGGAAATATTTGGCGACATAGAGCTTGCTGACGTCATCCGACAGCGCGCCGGTGGTGAAGTTGACCGCACGCTTCCAGCGCGGTTCCTGTTCCGGGGTGCCGGACAGGGTGGTGCCGTAAAAGGCGAACTGTTCGCGGTCGAACTGTTCCGGCAGCACATCGGCAAAGCCGCTGAGCGAGCGGATCAGCAGCTGATCCTTCAGCACCGAAACCGGCGTTGCGGCGATCAGTTTGGCGATGCCGGTGACCGCGCTCGGCTGAGCCACGATGACGCTGTCGACATTGGCGCCCAGCCCCTTGAAATAGGTGGCGAAATCGAACCCCGGTGCCTCGCGCGACAGCTGGGCCAGCGTGCGCTTGTTATAGGTTTTTTCCGCGTCGCGGCTCTCGGTCCGGGTCCAGTGGACCTTTGCGATGGCCGTTTCGAAATCGAGCAGCGCCTTGGCCCGCGCATCCGCATTGGGTTCGCCCGCCAGCGTCATCATCTTGGTCAGATAGGCCAGATACGCCTCGCGCACCTTTACCTGCCGCGGTTCGGCCGACAGGTAATAGTCGCGGTCGGGCATGCCGAGGCCGCTCTGCACCATCGTCACGGCATAGACATTGGGGTTCTTGTCATCGTTGTTGACATAGGCGCCGAAGGGACCGCCGACGCCGTTCTTCTGCGCGTCGGCCACCAGCGCGGGATAGCCCGCCTTGTCCTTCAGCGCCTTGATCTGGCCCAGCCAGGGCTGAATGGGCGCAAGGCCGGCCGCGTTGATCGCCGCGGTATCGAGGTACGAGGCATAGGCGGTGCCGATCTTGCTGTTCGCGTCGCCCTTGGTCGCTTCCAAGATTTCGCGCGTCCGCTTGCTCGACAGGTCGTCCAGCACGGTAAACATGCCGTAATTCGACTTGTCGGCCGGGATCGGCGTCGCCTTTGACCAGGCGTCGTTGGCAAAGGCGTAGAAATTGTCGCCCGGCGCGATGCTGCGGTCCATGCCGGCCGTGTCGAAACCGAAGCTGCCATAGGTGGGCGGTGCCTTTGCCGCAGGCGCTTCGGACGGGGCCGAGGCGGTTTCCGCCGGGGTCGTGGTCGCTGTGGGCGCGCAGGCACCGATCATGGTCGCGCTGGCAAGAAGAGACAGGGTGAGAGCGGACAACCGCATGGACGCTTCCTTCACACAAGAATGAGGATGCGCTGTCTTAGTCCGCTGTTACGCCCGGTCAACCGGTCGGACGCTGGTTTCGAACGCCCGATGCCACGGTGCTGCGCGACCGGCGCCATTTGCGGCCGATCCACCAGCGCCAGCCGAGCGCCGTGCCGAAATAGGCGATGATCGCGCCAAGGATGGAAAACAGGACAAGCCCGGTCAGCGTCGCCGGTCCCGCTTCGACGAACAGCCAGTCGAGCCAGCCGCGATTGGCGGCGGCGGCACCCGCGCTGATCGGATTGCCGGGCAGCTTTTCATCCAGCCGCAGCAACCATTTGCCGACGACATAGGCGGCAACCCAGATGGGCGGCGTGGTGAAGGGGTTGGTGATGAACGTGGTCGCCGCCGCCGCCGGAATGTTCGCGCGCAGCGGCAGGGCGAGCAGCGCGGTCGCCGGAATCTGCGCCACCGGCACCATGATGCCGGTCACGACGCCCAGCGCGACGCCGCGCGGCACCGACCGGCGGGTAAAGCGCCACAGCGACGGGGCCAGCACGCGATTGGCAAAGGGCCGGGTCAGCCGGTGATCAGCCAACTGTTCGCGGGTCGGCATGGCCGCCAGAAAGCGGTCGATCAGGCGACGACCCGCCACCGGATCAGCCACGGTCGCGCAGCAGGCGCTGCTGCTCCCGCTTCCAGTCGCGTTCCTTGATGGTCTCGCGCTTGTCATGCGCCTTCTTGCCCTTGGCCAGTGCCAGCTCGACCTTGGCCCGGCCGCGCCCGTTGAAATACACGGACAGCGGCACCAGGGTCATCCCCTCGCGCGCCACCGCGCCGTGCAGCTTCCTTATCTCGCGCTCATGAAGGAGCAGTTTACGCGGGCGCTTGGGTTCGTGATTATACCGGTTGCCATGGCTAAATTCCGGGATGGTCGAATTGACCAGCCACACCTGGCCATCCTTTACCTCGGCATAGGATTCGACGATCGACCCCTCGCCAAAGCGAAGGCTCTTCACCTCTGTCCCGGTCAGCGCGATCCCGGCCTCATACACCGTCTCGATCGCATAATCGAACCGGGCGCGCCGGTTCTCGGCGACGGTCTTGGCTTTTTCGAACAGGGCGGGACGCGGGCGGGCCATGGAGCGCGCGATGTAGGGAGGCCGGACACGAAAGGGAAGCGGGAAGCGCGAAGGGGAAGCGGAGACCTTATGCCGCGATGTTGAGGACGAGGGCTTTGGACATAACGAGCCACTGGCCGTTTACGAACGGATGACGGATCGGTGGCTTTTTTTCGATTAGCAACTTTTCTAAGCACCCTCAACAATATCGGTTCGAACCCGAATGAAATAAAGCGTTGCACTATTAAGTGCCGTCGTTTAAATTATTCTTGATTAAAATTTTATCTAAAGTTAATAAATTTTTGGAGTTTTATAGAATGATTATAAATTTATTGTTGTTTTCTGCCATGCCGATATTGAATGCACCCTTATCGGGATATAATTCTGCAGACGATTTAACTATGGCACAAGCAATGGAATGTCGAGTTTACACAAAATTTGCAATATCTTTGTCTTTATCAGATGATTACCAACGTAATATTTATAAAAAGCAATTTTTATATTGGAAAAAGGTAACTGAAGATCTGGGTAAGAAGTCAAATCTTTCGCCAGATATTATCGATATGCGATCTAACGCTATCCCACTAAAGGCTGATCGAATTGATTCGACTTTAGCTTCCTGCCTATCGGCAACGCCAAGGAAAGCGTTTCGTTGATTGATCGGAGCAAGCAATCGACTGTCTGTCGTTAACGAATCGTCACAATTGAGCAGGAAGCCGAAGGACCACTTTCGGGAGGAATGCCCCTAAATCAGCCCCGCCAGCGCCAGCGCGGCGTCCACCGCCGCGCGGCTTGCTTCGCCCGGCGGGGTCATGGGCAGGCGCAGTTCGGTGGGAAAGCCCGTGCGGACGCGGCCGAGCGCGTACTTCACCGGGCCGGGCGAGGCGTCGGTGAACAGCGCGTCGTGCAGCGGCCAGAGCTTGTCCTGAACCGTCAGTGCAGCGGCATAATCGCCGGACTGGCACGCGGCCTGAAATTCGGCGCACAGGCGCGGCGCGACATTGGCGGTGACCGAGATGCACCCCACCCCGCCCATCGCGTTGAACGCCAGTGCCATGTCGTCATTGCCCGACAGCTGGACGAAATCCGCCCCCGCCGCCGCGCGCTGGGCCGAGACGCGGGCGATGGCGCCGGTCGCGTCCTTGATGCCGACAATGGTCGGAAACGCATGGGCCAGCCGCCCGATGGTGGAAACGGCGAAATCGGTGACCGTGCGGCCCGGCACATTATAGAGGATGATCGGCAGGTCGCAGGCGTTCACGATCGCCTCAAAATGCCGGAAAATCCCCTCCTGATTGGGGCGGTTGTAATAGGGCGGGACCATGAGGGCATAATCGGCGCCCATGTCCTGTGCCGCGCGGATATTGGCGATGGCGACGCGGGTATCATTGGACCCGGCGCCCGCAATCACCGGCACGCGCCCAGCGGCCTGTTCGACGCAGACGCGGACGATGCGGAAATGCTCCTCCGCCGTCAGCGTCGCCGCCTCTCCCGTCGTGCCGCAGGGGACAAGCGCCGATGAGCCCTCGGCAATCTGCCATTCAACAAAATCGCGGTAGATGCTCTCCACAAACGCGCCGTCGACGAAAGGGGTGACGAGCGCGGGGATCGAACCGGAGAGCGACATGGACGAAAAACCCTTTTCCCGCGACGATTGCGGCTGGCCAATAGGGCGGCATTCCGTATGATGTCCAGTATGCAGCACTGGTTTTGGCAGAGTATCGCCTGGATCGCCAGCGGCACTGGCCTGTTCGCCGGAACCGCGGCCGTCATCGCGCCCCAGGAAATCGTCCAGCCGGTGCCCGGAAGCGGCACAGCGGCGGCCCCCGTCCCCTATGACCCCATTGCCACGACGATCGACGGGTGGCGGCGGTTGCAGCAATCGGACAATCTGTCCTTTTCCGAATATGCCAATTTCATGCTGGCCCATCCCGGCTGGCCCGGCGAGCGCAGCCGCCGTGCGGCCGCGGAAACCAGCCTGTCGGGGATCGGGGACCCGGCGCTGGCCGACCGGTTCTTTACCCGTTTTCCCCCGCTGACCGGGGCGGGCCATGCCCGTCATGCCGAGGCGCTGGCCGCGCTGGGCCGCACGGCAGAGGCAAGCGCCGCCGCGCAGCGGGCGTGGCGCGCGGGCAGCCTTCGCCCGCAGGACGAGATGCTGATCCTGACGCGGTTCGGCGCCGCGCTGACCCCGGCCGATCACGATGCGCGCATGGACCGGCTGCTGTGGCAGAACGCGACCAGCACCGCGCAGCGCCAGCTGGGCTATACCTCGCCCGCCATGCGGTCGATGTTTGCCGCGCGCCTTTCCTATCGCACCAATGCCGCCGACGCCGCGCTGTTGCCGCCTGACCTTGGGCGGAGCGACCCCGGCCTGATCGCGGACCGGGCAAGCTGGCTGCGCAACAACAATCAGAGCATTGCTGCCCGCGCGCTGCTGGCCCAGCCGCGCCAGCTGACCACCCTGCCCGCCGATGCGGAAAAATGGTTCGAGGTGCTGTTGACCAATGCCCGCGCGGCGGCGGCGGACGGGCAGCATCTGGTGGCGTGGCAGATCGCGTCGCAGGTCGATGACGCCTATCCGGCGGGCACCGATGTCAGCGTGAAATCGCTGGGCGAGCGGGACGATTATACCAGCCTGGTCTGGCTGGCCGGCACCACGGCGATGGACCGGCTGGCGCGGCCGGCGGACGCGGTGGGGATGTTCAGCCGCTATGGCAACGGGTCGCGCACGCCGCAGACCCGGTCGAAGGGCTATTACTGGGCAGGCCGCGCGGCAGAGGCTGCGGGCGACCGTGCGGGCGCGCAGCAATGGTATGCGCGGGCCGGCGGCTATCCCGACCTATACTATGGGCAACTGGCGCTGGAGCGGCTGGGCCAATCCTATCGCGCGCCGGGGCAGAGCCAGATCATGGTCGGCGACGATGCCCGCCGCACGTTCATGAACCGGGAGGTGGTGCGCGCCGCCCGATATCTGGGCGCGACGGGTCAGCGCAAGGAACAGACGCTGTTCGTGCGCCAGATCGCGAATGACGCGACCAGCGACACCGATCATGCGCTGGCCGCCGAGCTGGCGGGCACACTGGGCCGGCCAGACCTGGGCGTCATGGTGGGCCGGTCGGCGCTGCTGAACGGCCTGTCCGATTATACCGCCGCGGGTTACCCCTCCATCGCGGTGCCGATGGGTCAGGATCAGCACTGGACGATGATCCACGCCATTGCGCGGCAGGAAAGCCAGTTCGACCGGGAAGCGATCAGCCATGCGGGCGCGCGCGGCATGATGCAGCTGATGCCCGGCACGGCGCGGGAACAGGCGGGCAAGCTGGGCCTCAGCTATGACGCATCGGCGCTGACCCGCGATATCGGGTACAACATCCAGCTGGGCAGCGGCTATTTCCAGCGGATGCTGGATTATTATGGCGGCAGCTATCCGCTGGCCGTTGCGGCGTACAATGCCGGGCCGGGCAATGTGAACAAATGGCTGGCCGCCAATGGCGATCCGCGCACCGGCAGCGTGGACATGGTCCGGTGGGTCGAGGCGATCCCGATTTTCGAGACGAAGAACTATGTCCAGCGCGTACTGGAAAACGCCGTCGTCTATGACCTGATGCACCCGCAACGGGCGCGATCGCGCGGGCCGCACCATATGAGCTGGTATCTGGGCAAGGGACAGCCGGGCTGAGGCGCCGGGCCGACACCGTTCGGGTGTGATCCCCGAAAGCCTTGCACTCCGGGACCCACGCGGAGGCTGGGGCTTTCCTTGAGATGGATCCCGGACAGCTCGATTTTCTGATCAACTCTGCGATTTGAAGAAAATCGGCTTCCGGGATGACGATTGCGGGCGGATGGCGCTATGCCCCCGGCCATGGAACAGCGCCCCAATTTCATCACCCCTGCCGGCTATGCCGCGCTGAAGGCGGAATATGACCAGTTGTTCGGTGACGAGCGGCCGAAGCTGGTCGAGGTGATTTCCTGGGCAGCGGGCAATGGCGACCGGTCGGAAAACGGCGACTATATCTATGGCCGCAAGAGGCTGCGCGAGATCGACCGGCGGCTGGGCTGGCTGGCCAGGCGGATGAAGGCCGCGCAGATCGTCGATCCCGCCCGGCAACAGGATCGCAGCCGCGTGTGGTTCGGCGCGACGGTGACCATCGTGGACGAGGAGGATCGCGAGCGCGTCCTGACCCTGACCGGGGATGACGAGGCGGATGCGGGCAGCGGACGGGTGGGATGGAACGCCCCGATCGCGCGGGCATTGCGCGGGGCGGCGGTCGGCGACCTGCGCCGTGTGATGCTGCCGGCGGGCGAGAAGGAATATGAGGTGACGGCGATCACCTATCCCGACGCAGCGTAACGGACCGCATTTCGCGCCGGAACGCCTTTAAACCCGCGCCAGCCGGAGCAGGATGGCGTGGCCCGGCGCGTCAATTCGGGTTAGGGTTGGCGCCATGAGCACAGTGAACGGCAATGGCAGCGCATCCGGGGGCAATGTCGCGCTGCTGATCGATGCCGACAATGCCTCACCCAATTCGCTCGACCCGGTGCTCACCGTGCTGGCCGAGCTGGGCACGGTCAATATCCGCCGCGTCTATGGCAACTGGAAGAAACCGGCGCTGAAGGGGTGGCAGGACCAGTCGCTGCGCCACGGGCTGGAGCCGTATCAGCAGTTCGACATCACCAAGGGCAAGAACGCCACCGACATGCGGATGACGATCGATGCCATGGACCTGCTCCACCGCGGCCGCGTCACCGGGTTCGGCATCATGAGTTCGGACAGCGATTTCATGCCGCTGGCCATGCGCATCCGCCAGGACGGCCTGCCCGTCTATGGCTTTGGCACCGACCGGACGCCCGAGGGGTTCCGCGAGGCGTGTACCCGGTTCATCGACGTGACCGCGCTGACCGACAAGGATGGCAGCCCCGCCCCCGTCCATCCGGCAAAGGCCGCGCCGGTCGATGACGCGGAACTCATCAAATTGTTGATCGATGCCTATAATTCGGCCAAGCGCGACGAGCGCGGGTTTGCCAGCCTGACCGATGTCGGCCAGCGGGCCGGCAACCGGTCCAGTTTCGACACCCGCAATTTCGGCTATGCGCGGCTTTCCGATTTGATGGAGGCCGTCCCCAATTTCCAGATCGAGCGGCGCGATGGGGGCCGCGTGTTCGTGAAACGTGTAAGGTAGCAATGGCGACACAGCGAATGCTGGTAACGGGGCTGGTCCAGCGGGTCGGCTTCAGGGACTTTGTAGTGCGGATCGCGCGGCAGCACGGCCTGGTCGGCTGGGTGCGCAACCGTGCGGACGGCAGCGTGGAGATTCTGGCGACGGGCGACGATGCTGCGCTGGGCGTCCTGCTGGAGGCGTGCCGGGAGGGGCCGGGGCGTGGCCGGGTGGATCATGTCGAGGCCATTCCGGCCGAATATTCCGGCGAAAAGGGGTTCACCAAGCGACTGACCGCATGAGGCACCCATCGTCACGCCATGGGAACGATTGACGGTCACGACCATTTTGCCCTTCTAGTTTCGAGAAACATGAGGAAGGGGATCGCCATGTCCATGAGGCAGATGTTCACCGCCGGCACCGCCGTCGCCCTGATCGCGGCAGCCGCCGTTCCGGGTGCGGCGCAGACCCGGCCCGCCGGATCGCAGGTCGCGGCGGCCCAGCCGATCACGGCGGCGGAACGGCAGCAGGGGCAGCAGATCAGCCAGGAACTGATCCAGCAGTTCGGCGGCGCATGGACGGGGCCGCAGGTCCCCTATGTCACGCGGGTTGCGCGAACCATCGCCGTTCAGTCCGGCCTGTCAGCCTCCCCGTCGGATTTCACCGTCACGGTGCTGGACAGCCCGGTCGACAACGCCTTTGCGACGCCGGGCGGCTATATCTATGTCACGCGTGGCTTGCTGGCGCTGATGAACGACGAGGCGGAGCTGGCCGGGGTGCTGGGGCACGAGGTCGGCCATGTCGCCGCCCGCCATTCGCAGAGCCGCCAGCGGACGGCGACGCGCAATTCCATCCTGGGCGTGCTGGGCCAGGTCATTGTCGGCGCGGTTGCCGGTGACGGCCAGCTGGGCCAGTTCCTGAACCGCGGCATCAGCACCGGCGCACAGCTGGCGACGCTGGGCTATTCGCGGGGCCAGGAAACACAGGCCGACCAGCTGGGCGTCCGGTATCTGAACGGCGCGCGGCTGGATACCGACGCATTGTCGTCGATGCTGGCCAGCCTTGCCGCGCAAAACAGCCTGAATGGCCAGATCAGCGGCCAGACCCGGTCCGTCCCCGCCTTTGCCAGCACCCATCCGGAGCCGCAGGCGCGCGTGCGCACCGCGCTGAATGACGCGACCAAGGTTGGCGGCACGCAGTATCCGCGCAATCGCGACGCGTTCCTGACCGCCATCGACGGCCTGATGTACGGCGACAATCCGCGTCAGGGCGTGATTCAGGGCCGCGAGTTCCTGCACCCCGATCTGCGCATCGCCTTTACCGCGCCGCAGGGCTTTAGCATGTCGAACGGCACGCAGGCCGTGTCGATCACCGGCGGCAATGTGCAGGCGCAGTTCACCACCCGCGCCTTTACCGGCAATCTGGACAGCTATGCCCGCGCCGCGCTGGGCGACCTGTTGGGTCAGAACGGACAGGTGCCGCAGACGGCCGCACAGCGCACGACGGTGAACGGCACGCCCGCCGCCTATCTGACGGTGCGGGCCACGGCGGACAACCGCCAGCTGGACGTGACGATCTTTGCCTATCAGACCGCGCCGGACCGCGCGTTCCACTTTGCCATTCTGGCCCCGGCGGGTCAGGGCATTGGGGGGGCGAGCACGCTGGTCCAGTCGTTCCGCACGCTGACCGCGGCGCAGGCGGCTCAGATCAAGCCGCGCTACGTCCGCGTCGTCACCGTCCGCGCAAACGACACGGTGCAGTCGCTGGCCGGGCGGATGGCGTTCGACGAGTACAAGGTCGAACGGTTCCTGGTGCTGAACGGCCTGGCCAGCAACGCAGCGGTGCGGGCGGGCGACCGGGTCAAGATCGTCACCTACTGAACCGACAGGCGCGCCCGGCCGGGATGCAGGCGATGCACCCGATGCACCCGGCCGGGGATGCGCTTGTCATAATTGCATTTGCCCCTGCCCCCGCGCTGCAACATGATGGCGCCAGACGAGCCGCGTGCCGGATTTCCGGCGGAATAGAGCCTGTCGCCCCCGCATGAGTGACTGTCCCCGAAGCCGGTTCGGTTTCGGGCCAATGACATTTGACGGCAGATGGGGGTCTTCATGTTCGATATCGATGCCAAGCAGGATTTGATCGAGCGCGGTTATTCCCGCCGCGATCTGGGCCGGGTCCTTGCCCTGATGGGGGCCGGCGCGGCGCTGGGGCCATCGCTGGCCGCACCCGCATTCGCGCAGAGCCAGGCGGCCCGCGCCGTCGAGGGCGCGGTGCAGATCGGCGCCAACGAATGCTGGACCGGCCCGTTTCCGGAAGCAGCCGAGGCAGCGGCAAAGATCATTGCGATGGGCAACCGGTATGACCCCGCCAATGCGCGCGGACAGTTGATCCAGACGGTGGCGGCGGTCGACAAGGTGCCGGAAAGCCATATCCTCCCCTGGCCCGGTTCGGGCGATCCGCTGGTCCGGTCCGTCATTTCGTTCTGTTCGCCGGAAAAGGGGCTGGTGACCGCCGACCCGACGTTCGAGGCCGCATGGCGCGCCGCCGCCTGGCTGAAGGCGCCGCTGGCCCGGGTGCCGCTGCAGCCCGGCAAGGGCGCGGACGTGCGCGCGATGCTGGCCGCCAATCCCGATGCGGGCCTTTATTATGTCTGTTCGCCGAACAACCCGACCGGAACGGTGACGCCGATGGCGGACATCGAATGGCTGGCCGCGAACAAGCCCAAGGGGTCGGTGCTGCTGGTGGACGAGGCGTATATCCATTTCCATGACGGTCCGACCGCAGCGCCGCTGGCCGCCGCGCGGGATGACGTGATCGTCATGCGCACCTTTTCCAAGCTGTTCGGGATGGCGGGCATCCGGCTGGGCCTGACGCTGGCGCACCCCGATCTGCACAAGCGGATGATGCGTTATGACGGATTTCAGGTGTCGGGCGTGCTGCCGATCACGGCGCTGGCCTGTGGTTCGGCGGCCTATCCCATGGCGGACGCGATCAAGGCGCGGCGCGAGGAGATGAACGCGACGCGGGCAATGACCGTGGCGGCGCTGGAACAGCGCGGGATCGCGGTGCATGGCGGCAGTGCGGGCAACATGATCATGGTCGATTGGAAAACCCGGCCGGCCAAGGAAATGCAGGCCGCCCTGCTGGCGCAAAAGGTGCAGATCGGGCGCAACTGGGAAATCTGGCCCACGGTCAGCCGCGTGACGATCGGATCGCCCGCCGAAATGGCGGCGTTCATCGCGGCGGTGGACAAGGTGGCGAAGGCCTGACCATCCGGCCGGCCGGCCGGCGGGATCAGTCCTGCCGGCCGCGCCAGTAATCAAAGGCGCGTTGCTGCAGGGCGCGGACATGGGCCATCGCCTCCGGGCCGGTCCATGCCCCGGCATAGCCGCGCGCGTCGGATCCGGTCCACCACCCCTGCCCCGGCAAGCCGTCGCTTTCGCGCACGACCAGCACCGCCAGTGCCGGGCGCGCTGCGGCCAGTTCGTCGCGGTCGATGGCGTCGAGCGTGCGGCACAGCGCCCGCATCTTTGGCCGGGTGAAGCGCAGGCCAAGCTGGCCCAGCGCCTCCGAATAGCTGACCGCCCGCCCCTCCCGCGCCGCGGCGGTCAGGATCGCGCGGACACGGGGCACATCGGCAATGGCGCTGGCATCGCCGGAACCGGGGGTGGAGGCATCGGGCGCGAACCCCTCTGCCTCCAGCCATTCGGCAAGCGAGCCGTCGCGGCGCGCCCCGGCCATGGGATCAGCGCGTCAGCTTTTTATAGGCCAGCCGCGTCGGGCGATCGGCGGCATCGCCCAGGCGACGGCGCTTGTCTTCCTCATAGGCTTCGAAATTGCCCTCGAACCATTCGACATGGCTGTTGCCTTCGAACGCCAGGATGTGGGTGGCCAGACGGTCGAGGAAGAAGCGGTCGTGGCTGATGACCACGGCGCAACCGGCGAAATTCTCGATGGCTTCTTCCAGCGCGCCCAGCGTTTCGACGTCGAGATCGTTGGTCGGTTCGTCGAGCAGCAGCACGTTGCCGCCGCGCTTCAGCATCTTGGCGATGTTGACGCGGTTGCGCTCACCGCCGGACAGCTTGCCGACATTCTTCTGCTGATCCTGGCCCTTGAAGTTGAAGGCGCCGACATAGGCGCGCGTCGACTGATCGTGGCCGTTGACCTTCATGTAATCGAGACCGTCCGAGATTTCCTCCCAGACATTCTTTGACGGGTCGAGGTGATCGCGGCTCTGATCGACATAGCCGAGGCGGACGGTGGTGCCGATTTCGACCTTGCCGCTGTCGGGCTGTTCCTGGCCGGTGATCAGCTTGAACAGCGTGGACTTGCCCGCGCCGTTCGGGCCGATGACGCCGACGATGCCGCCCGCAGGCAGGGTGAAGGACAGGTTTTCGAACAACAGCTTGTCGCCATAGGCCTTGGAGACATTCTCCACCTCGATCACCTTGCCGCCCAGACGTTCCGGCACCTGAATGACGATCTGCGCCTTGCCGGGGGTGCGGTTTTCCTGAGCCTCGACCAGCTGTTCGAACTTGGCGATACGCGCCTTTGACTTGGTCTGCCGGCCCTTCACGCCGGCGCGGATCCATTCCAGCTCGTCCTTGATCGCCTTTTGCCGGCCGGTCGCCTCGCGGTCTTCCTGCTCAAGGCGCTTGGCCTTCTTTTCCAGATAGGTGGAATAATTGCCCTCGTACGGGAAATACTTGCCGCGGTCGATTTCGAGGATCCAGCCGACGACATTGTCCAGGAAATAGCGGTCGTGGGTGATCATCAGCACCGCGCCGGCATATTCCTTGAGGTGGTTTTCCAGCCAGTTGACGCTTTCGGCATCGAGGTGGTTGGTCGGTTCGTCGAGCAGCAGGATCGACGGTTTCTGAATCAGCAGCCGGGTCAGCGCGACACGGCGCTTTTCACCGCCGGACAGGTTTTCGACCGACCAGTCGCCGGGCGGGCAGCGCAGGGCCTCCATCGCCACCTCAAGCTGGTTGTCCAGCGTCCAGCCATCGACCGCGTCGATCTTTGCCTGAAGATCGCCCATCTCTTCCATCAGGGCGTCGAAATCGGTGTCGTCCTTTGGATCGCCCATTTCAGCGGAGATGGCGTTGAACCGCTCGACCAGATCGGCGGTTTCGCGCGCGCCGTCCTTGACGTTTTCCAGCACGGTCTTGTTCGGGTCGAGCTGCGGCTCCTGCTCCAGATAGCCGACGGTGATGTTTTCGCCCGGCCATGCCTCTCCGGTATAATCCTTGTCCACGCCGGCCATGATCTTCATCAGCGTCGATTTGCCGGCGCCGTTGGGGCCGACGATGCCGATTTTGGCACCCTGATAAAATTGCAGGTTGATGTTGGACAGCACCGGCTTTTGCGCGCCGGGGAAGGTCTTGGTCATGTCCTTCATCACAAAGGCGTATTGGGCGGCCACGTGGCGGTCTCCGTCAAAGAATATTCGGGGCAGGAAAAGGTCGCGCGCCATGTAGCGGCCGGGCGGGCCGTTGGCAAACGCATGGGTACGCTATAGCGTCGCCGTCCATGAAAACGATCCTGCTCGGCGCTGTCGCCGCCCTCGCCCTCTCCTTCCCCGCTTCGGCACAGACACTGGACGCAGCCGCGCTGCGCGATGCCGCGTTGAAGGACGAGATTGCTTATGACCTGACCGAGAGCCTGACGACCGAAGTCGGCCCCCGGCTTGCCGGAACGGCGGCAGAGGCGCGGGCGCGCGACTGGGCCGTGGCCAAGCTGTCCGCGCTGGGGTTCAGCAAGGTCCGCGCCGAACCGTTCCAGATGCCGGTATGGGTGCGCGGCGAGGAAAAGGCGTTCATCACCGCGCCCTTCCCCCAGCCGCTGGCCGTGGCCGCGCTGGGCAATTCGGGCAGCACCGGGGACAAGGGCGTCGAGGGCGAAATCGTGTTCTTTCCCACCTTGGCCGATTTGCAAGCCGCACCGGCCAGCGCGGTGAAGGGCAAGATCGTCTATGTCAGCCACGCCATGCGCGCGACGCAGGACGGATCGCATTACGGCGCCTTCGGCGGGGCGCGGCGGCAGGGGCCGGGCATCGCGTCGCAAAAGGGCGCGGCGGCGATCCTGATCCGGTCGATCGGCACCGATCATCATCGCAACCCGCACACCGGCGTCATGAACTTTCCCGACGGGGTCAAGCCGATCCCGGCGGGCGCGCTGGCCCTGCCCGATGCGGATCAGCTGGAACGCGTGCTGAAGCGCGGCAAGCCGGTTCGCGTCCGGCTGACCATGACGCCGCGCCAGACCGGAATGCACGAATCGGGCAACGTGATTGCCGAAGTGCCCGGCCGCGATCCGGCGGCGGGCATCGTGCTGGTCGCGTGCCACCTCGACAGCTGGGACCTTGGCACCGGCGCGTTCGATGACGGCGCGGGTTGCGGCATCGTGGCGGCGGCGGCCAAGCGCATCCTGGATGCGGGCGGCGCGCGGCGGACGATCCGCGTGCTGTTTGCCGGCGCAGAGGAAGTCGGTGTGTTCGGCGGCCGCGCCTATGGCGAAGCGCACAAGGGCGAGCGGCACGTGCTGGCCGCCGAATCCGATTTCGGTGCCGACCGCATCTGGAAATTCGATTCCAGCCTGAGCGGCACGGCCGCGCCGGTGGCCGACCGGCTGGCGGCTGCGCTGGCACCGCTGGGAATCACCCGCGGGCGTGAGTCGCGCCCCGGCGGCGGGGCCGATATCGGCGCGATCGCCCGGTCGAACAATGTCGCGATCATCGATCTGCAACAGGATGGCAGCCGTTATTTCGACCTACACCACACGCCGGACGATACGCTGGACAAGATCGACCCTGAGCAGTTGCGGCAAAATGTCGCCGCATGGACCGCAATGCTGGCCGTAACGGCCGATTCCGCAGAGGAAATTCCGGCTGTGACCCCCTGATTCGCGTGGGTTTCGTCGATTAAACCCCATGGCGACTATGAATTACCGATTGACGCAACCGCAGCGGACGTTATTGCCAAGGCTTCGCGACGGCATTCGGGCCGGCCGCGAATATGAATTGCTTGGGAGCATTCGAATGAAGAAGATCGTTCTTGTCGCTGCTGCCGCCGGCCTGATGACCCTGGCCGCGTGCACCTCGCCTGAAGCGCCGGAAGCCAACGTGGAAGACACGATGGGCAACATCGAGGCGATGGCGAACGACACCATGACCGAAATGGGCAACGAGATGGACGCCATGGGCAACTCCGTCGACAACGCCGTTGACGCCATGGGCAACGCCGGCTGATTTCAGCCAGTTGCTTCGCCGGTCGCAAGACCGGACGGATTAGGGAAAGGGCGCAGCCAGCGATGGCGGCGCCCTTTTTCGTTGCGGGTCGGGATGGCAGCGACCGGCGGCGCGCGATGGCGCGGGCAGCATCGGCCCCATGCCGCGGCATCCGAGACCAGGGTCCGGGGCGGCCGGAGGGGGGCAACAAAAACCCCTGCCCCCGGCATGAACCGGGAACAGGGGCATCACAGGATCGCAAGGGTCAGAAGGCGGCGCGCAGCGTCACCTGAAACAGCTGGCCGGAGCGTTCGCGCTCGATCTCATATTCATCCAGATCGCCGGCAGCGCGGTTGTCCAGGATCTCTTCGAACGAATCGCCGTCATATTTGCGGAAATCCTCTTTCTTGCGGCGATTGAGGATGTTCTGGACGGTGAAGCGCAGCACGAACTGGCCGCCCAGCCGCTTTTCGACAAACGCCTCCAGGTCCGGATCGTAGCGCAGGTCGACGACCTCATCGAAATTGGATTCGGTGGCCCGGCTGCGGCCCGAAATCGTCGCGCCAAAGCTGGCGTCGGCGGCACGCAGCGTCTGAATGAACCCGATATTGTACAGGTGATGCGGCTGGTTGTTGAACTGGCGCTTTTCCCCCGTGAACGGGTCGGTCGTGCGGCTGTCCAGATAGGTATAGTTGGCGAACAGGCCGGTATCGGGCAGGCCGATCACGTCGAGCGGGGCAGAGAAATCCGCCTCGAATCCCCAGGTCTGGCCATCGCCGATGTTGCGCGGCGTGAACAATTGGCCCAGCCCGTTCGACGAATCGCCGATCGCAACCAGTTCAGTGAGGTCGGAAATGTCGCGGTAGAAGAAGTTGACGCCGAAAATGCCGTTGCGGCCAAGCCGCCGTTCATAGCCGACATCCAGGCCCCAGGCGCTTTCGTTCAGCAGCGCGGGGTTGCCGATCGTCTCGTCATCATCGCCCGGCGATTCTTCCTGAAGATAGGGCGAGATGAGATTGTAGTTGGGCCGGCGCACCGTCCGCGCGACCGAGGCGCGGAACTGATCCGCATCGGTCGGCGCATAGCGCAGGTGGAGCGAGGGGTTGAGCTGATCGGTATCGTAATCGGCAACGTCGCCGTCCGCCGTCACGCTGCGCTTGGTGATTTCATAGCGCAGGCCGGCGTCGATGGTGAAATCCGATGACGGTTCGAACGTCAGGCGGACATAGGGGTCGTACCGGTCCTCCTTGACCTCAAACGGGAAATCATCGGCAATGAAATCGCCGACATTGCGGCCCGTCCGCTTCTTGAACAACAGATCGATACCCGTCTTCAGCTGAACCGGGGTGTCGTTGCCATAGCGGAGGAAGGCAGTGAAATTGAACTCGTCATCCTTGATGTCGAGCGTCTCTTCATCGTCCAGCTCGACATCGGTGAAATCATCTTCGTTGTCGCCCACGAACACCTGAACCGCCGTATCCTCGCGATAGGCCGACCAGCCGCCCGCAAGGCCGAGTTCCACCGCGCCCAGCGGGATCACCGCGTCGCTGGTGACGGAATAGGTCTGCTGATTAATGTCCTCTTCCTGAACCTCGACCTCGTCGAAATCCAGGTCGGCACCCTCGAACGTCGCGGATACCTCGCTTTCCTTGCGGTCGGTGTCGACAAAGAAGCCGCCGATGCGGAAGCGGCCGCCATCGCCGAAGCGATGGACGATTTCCGCGCTGCCCGACAGGTCGCTGCCGTCGCGGGTATCGTCCTGCGCCTCGAAATCGCTGAACTCCGGATCCTCGTTATACGGCTCGCCCGTCGTCGGTTCGTCGCCGAAGCGGAACGATACCTTGCGCTTTGGATTGCGGCGCTTCTGATAGTTGAGCGCGGCCCAGAAATCGGTGTCGGCACCCAGCCGGCCGGCATAGGCGATCGCGGCAGAGGGGCGCACGCCGCCATCGGCGTTGATGAGCGCCGCGGCCTTGACGAACCCGCCCTCGAACGCCGTCGATTCCTTGGTCACGATGTTCAGCGTGCCCGCCACGCCCTCGCTCGGCTGGTCGGCACGGGGGGCGCGGACAATCTCGATCCGCTCGACCAGTTCGGCCGGGATCCGGTCGACGAAGAAGCTGCGATCCGCCTCTCCGCCCGGCGCGCGGCGGCCGTTGATCAGCACCTGGGTAAAGCCGGGCGGCAGGCCGCGAAACTGCACCTGATCATATTCCAGCACGTCGGAGGTAAAGGTCGTGCCGGGCACCCGCTTCAGCATCTCGCCAACCGACACCGGTTCGAACCGCTGGAAATATTCCAGGTCATAGGCGAGCACGGGGTTGGGGTCGCTGGTCCGGTTGCGGAACACGATGTCGCCATTGACGATGATGTCGCTGGCGCGCGCGTCCTGATCCTGCGTTTCGGCGGTCGCCGTGCCGCTGTCCTGCGTTTCCCGCTGATCCTGCGCCGCCGCCGGCATGGCCATCAGGGCGATGGCGGCCAGACAGACGCCCCCCGCAAATTTCGAAACTGTCATAAAAATCCCCCTTTTGGCGACGTAGTGCGTCGCCGATCACCGTCTGGGGGGCCAAAGAGGACTTCGATGAAGCTAGCAGGACAAATCCGGGTCATTTCGATGACAGCCGCCGCTTTTCTGTCCGGATGCACGGGATGGCAGGGGGAAAAGCCGATGCCGCCATCGCCATTGCCAACGGTGGAGGTGCCAGCGGCGGCCGAAACCGTGCCGGTGGCGACGCCCAATGCCGATGCGGCGGACGACCCCGCGATCTTTGCACGGGCCGATGGCCGGCCCCTGTCTTTTGCGGGCAAGGCAGAGCCGGGCATCATCCTGGGCACCGACAAGAAGGCGGGGCTGTACGTCTATGCGCTGGGCGGCGGATCGCTGCAGTTCCTGCCCGACGGGCTGCTGAACAATGTCGACCTGCGTCCGGTGGGCGACGGGTTCATCGCGGGCGCATCGGACCGGGGCCGGATGGGCGTCGCGCTGTACCGCTATACCGGCAGCGGCCAGTTGACCCCGGCGGGGTTCATCAAATCGGACGTCATCGAACCCTATGGCTTTTGCATGGGCAGGCGCGGCGATGCGCTGCTCGCCGTGCTGATCGCCAAGGATGGGGAGACGCGGCAGTACCGGTTGAGCGATGACGGGACGACCGTGACCGGCGTCGAGGAAAAACGCTTTGCCGTCGGCACCCAGTCCGAGGGATGCGTGATCGATGATCGCACCGGCGCGCTGTATATCGGCGAGGAGATCGCCGGCCTGTGGCGCTATTCGGTGGACACGACCGATAGCGCACGGACGGCAGTGTCGATGATTGCCGACCAGCATTTCGTCGCCGATGTGGAGGGTCAGACGCTGATCCGCGAAGGGGGGCGCGCCTGGCTGATCGGATCGAGCCAGGGCGACAGCGCCTTTGCCGTATTCGCGCTGGAGGACGCCGGTCCCCGCTATGTCGGCCGGTTCCGCGTTGCTGCATCGGGCAGCGTGGACGGCGTCAGCGGCACAGACGGGCTGGACGCATGGAGCGGCCCCATTGGCAACTATCCGCAGGGACTGCTGGCCATTCAGGACGATATCAACACCGGCGGGCCGCAGAATTTCAAGCTGGTCGACTGGCGGGCCGTCAAGGCGGCGCTGGGCATCGAATGATGGTGTGGGGGGCGGGCCAGCACCCGCCCCACTTGTTTCCCCGCACAGGCGGGCGACGGTCAGCGCGCCGTGCCCGCCTCTACCCGCGCAGGGGCCAGCAGCACGGCATTGGCGACCAGCAGATCGAGGCCGCCAAGATAGCCGCGCGTCACCGGGCTTTGCGAAAAGGCGACGACCAGGCCCTGGCCCCGCGCCTCGCTCATCAGGAACGGCTTGTACGCCAGCTGAAGCCGGTTTTCCTCCCACAGATAGCCGCTTGCGACCAGCGTGTCGGCGGGTTTGAACCGGAACACATTGACCCCGTTCGCGGCATTCAGCGGTTTATAGATGGCGGCACCGGTGACCAGCGCCGTCGCCCCGGTATCGGCATAGCCGGATGCCAGCCAGTGATCGGGATCGGCATCGACGCGGACCAGCGTGCCGGGCACCTCGTCCGGCGACGCCTTCGGATCGGCGATCATCCGCTGATAGGCATCGTCGCCCGCGATGCGCGTCCCGGCCTTTGGATCGGCCGGCTTTTCCTTGTCCTCCGGCTGGAATGCCTGTTCGGCGGTGGTGGCCAGCAGCTTCAGGCTGTCCCCGGCCAGCGCCTCTGTGGCCGAACCCAGCGCCACGACCACGCCGCCCTGTTCGACGAACGCCTTGATCGCCGCCGCTCCGCGCCCGCCCAGCGCGCCGCCGAACCGGCCGGTGGTTTCGGGCAGCAGCAACACGTCGTAATCCGTCAGCCTGGCTCCACCCAGCGTGCGCACCCGAATGGGCGCGACGGCCAGGCCCAGCTTGCGTTCCAGGACATAGCGCGCGGCCCCCGCCTCACCCCCGTCCGTGCCCTCGTCCCACGCCATGGCGATCTTGGGCAGTTTCAGCCGGGCAAAGGCGTCACTGCCGAAATTCGGCCCTTCGTCCACCCAGCTGCTGGTCAGCGTCGCGACCTCTGCACCATGCTGCTGCGCCAGCGTTGCCAGGCGCTGGGGCAGGTCCGCCGGGTTGCCCTTGACCGGGAACACCACGGTCCCCTTGCCATAACGGCGCCCCTGAACCACGAAGGGTTCGTCCGTCACCGATCCGGTCAGGCCATCGCGCAGCGCGGCAATGACGAACCGCGCCTGTCCTGCATCCGACCAGGGCACGGCATAGCCAAAGCCCTCGCCAATCTCCGCCTTGGCAGGCGGCGGGCCGTCGGCCGCAACAGGCGACAGCGATGCGCCGCCGATGGTGCCGCACCGGCCGGCCGTAATCCCCTCCATCAACGGCAGCGTCCATGCCGTGACATCGTACAGCATATGGGGCAGCCCCGCCTTTCGCCGCCGCTCCTGCTCCGCCATGAACTTTTGTGGCAGGGCGACGTCGGGATCGAGCAGCGCCCGGATCAGGCGGCCATTGGGCTGCGCCTTGTCGATAATCAGCGCGCCGTCGGGATAACTGCGCCCGCACAGCGTGCCCGGCGCCATCCGCCTGACGGCAATCCCCTGTCCCGCCAGGGTCGCGGCCAGCCGTTCCGCCTGGCCCCGCCGCACGCTGCGGTCGATCACGACATAGCGGTCGGACGCGCGCTCGCCCTCCACCACCGCCGACCGGCGGAAATCGGCATAGTCGCTGAGGATTCGCTCGCGCCCATTGGCCAGTGTTTCCAGCGTCGACAGAGCGGCGATGAAATTGTTGAACGTGCCGTCGCGATAGGTCAGCGTATCGCCATTGCGGCGGGTAAAGGTCAGGCCGCGCGGCGACCCCTGTTCGAAGGTGGAGGCGATGCTGCCGTTCAGCGTCGGCCACATGTCGCCGTAGCCGGGGTAGAAGGCGTCATACACCTCCCGCGTGAAATAGGGGATGCCGTACCGGTCGAACCACGCGCCCCGCCCCTTGCCGAATTCGATCTGCGCCTGATTCTGGCGCGGGGTGATCAGGGGGTTCACCGGATCGGCGGGCGGCCCGAAATAATAGCTGTCGTCGCCGCTCATCTCGTGCGAATCGACGAACACCGCCGGGTTCCATTCCCGGAACGCGGCCAGCCGCCCGCGCGTTTCCGGCTGCGTCGCGGCAAACCAGTCGCGGTTCATGTCGAACAGATAATGGTTGGTGCGCCCGCCGGGCCAGGGTTCGTCATGTTCGGCGGTGTATCGGTCGCCCTGCGCCTCCAGCCCCATGGCGGATTCGAAATTATTGACGAAGCGGGCGCGGCCGTCCGGGTTCTGGCTGGGGTCGATGATGACGACGGTTTCGGCCAGGATCCGGTCGACCAGCGCATCGCCGCGCGCCGCAAGCAGATGGTGGGCCAGCGCCAGCGCGCTTTCGGGCGGCGTGATCTCGTTCCCGTGGATGCCCGCGCCATACCAGGCGACGGCCGGCGTGCGGGCAAGGATCGCGGCGCGTTCCGCCGGGGCCAGCGCCCGCCCCTCCGCCAGCCGCGCGGTATCCGCCTTGATCGCGTCCAGCCGGGCGATGTTCGCCGCGCTGCCGATGACCAGATAGACGAGCGGCCGCCCCTCCCAGCTGCGGGCATAGGTGACCAGGCGCGTGCGGTCCGGCGTGGCGGCGGCCAGCGCCTCCAGATAGCGGACCAGATCCTCCGGCCGGGTGATCCGTGCGCCCGTGGCATGGCCAACCACGGTTTCCAGCGTCGGCACCGCGCTGTCATATTCCGCCTTGATCAACCCCTCTGCCGCGACCGGCGCCGCGCCACCCGCCACCAGCAGGACCGCCATCGTCGTTCCCAGCAAATCCCGCACGAATTTCCGCATCTTGCCCCCGGCCATGAAGTGAATGACCCTTGCTAACGCATGGCACGACGGGCGCAACGGCCAACGGACCGTTGACGCGCGCAGCCGGATGTAGCAACGACGCCCTGCACGCGGGTGTAGCTCAATGGTAGAGCAGAAGCTTCCCAAGCTTAAGACGGGGGTTCGATTCCCCTCACCCGCTCCAATTCCCTGTCCAGCGCCGTCCGTCCTGAGCTAGACAACCCCCAGAAATCTGCGGTATTTAATGGCTCAGAGGCCATGCCTGTCCACCGTCGTTCAGCCCCAGTCGTGAGTTACTGGGGGTACGATTGGGGGAAGCCAAAACAGGCTGGGGGTATGGCACGTCACCCTGGGGGGTACGGAGAGCCATCATGGCATTGACCGACTTTGCAGTCCGGCATGCGAAGCCTGCAGTGAAGCAGTATAAACTGGCGGATGGCGCTGGCCTCTATCTGCTGGTCACACCGGCGGGCGGGAAGCTCTGGCGGCTGAAATATCGGCATTCCGGCAAGGAGAAGCTGCTGGCCTTCGGTGCCTATCCGGAAGTGACCCTTGCCGAAGCGCGCAAGCGCCGCGATGTTGCCCGCGAGCAGCTTGCAGCAAACAAGGACCCGTCCAGGGAAAAGCAGCGGGCCAAGGTCCGCGAGCGGTCGGAGGCGAAGAACACCTTCGCCTCCGTCTCTGCCGAATACTGTGCCAAGCGAAAGGCGGATGGCCAGGGCGGCTGGTCCCCTGCCACAGCCAAGCGCAGCGAGTATCTGCTGTCATGCCTGAACGGTGCCTTGGGCAGCCTGCCGATCGGGGAGATCGAGCCCGGTGATGTTCTGGCAGCCGTCCGCAGAATCGAATCAAAGGGAACTCTCGAGAGCGCCCGCCGGACATTGCAGCTGGCCGGCATGGTGTTTCGGTATGCGGTGGCGACCGCGCGGCTGGCCTCGGATCCGACGCGTGACCTTCGAGGCGCACTCGCGACACCTAAGGTGACGCACTATGCGGCGATCCTGGAACCTACAAAGGTTGGCGAACTGCTGCTGGCGATCGACGGCTATGAGAGCATGGGGCTTACCCGCCTTGCCCTCAAGCTTGCGCCTCATGTGTTTGTGCGCCCGGGCGAGCTTCGCCACGCTCGGTGGGAAGAGATCGATTTGGACGGTGCACTGTGGACCATCCCTGCCGAGAAGATGAAGATGCGGAAAATCCACCGCGTTCCGCTTTCACACCAATCGGTGGCAATCCTAAAGGAGGTTTGCTCGATCACTGGCCCGGCCGGCTATGTCTTCCCGTCGGTCCGGACACGCGCCCGTCCAATGAGTGAGAACACCTTGAACGCAGGTCTAAGGCGGCTCGGCTACACGACCGACGAAATGACCGCACACGGGTTTCGCGCCATGGCTGCCACGCTGCTCAATGAGAGTGGCAAATGGCACCCGGATGCCATCGAACGGGCGCTCGCCCATGGCGATACCGACAAGGTGCGGGCTGCATACACCCGAGGAGCACATTGGAACGAACGAGTAGCTATGGCGCAATGGTGGTCGGACTATCTGGACAGCCTCCGGGCGAAGGCTG
The DNA here is from genome assembly GCF_025153455.1 of Sphingomonas sp. BGYR3. Classification (NCBI taxonomy): domain Bacteria; kingdom Pseudomonadati; phylum Pseudomonadota; class Alphaproteobacteria; order Sphingomonadales; family Sphingomonadaceae; genus Sphingomonas; species Sphingomonas sp. BGYR3. The sequence continues at coordinate 719,216 of NZ_JANZNT010000001.1, forward strand.
CTGGCTGAGTTAATGGGAGCAAGTGTGCTGTAGGCAATGGCTGAAATTGGGCCGGTAGCGGGCGGGCAGCTTTCAGGAATTCGAAGCGCGAAAGCTGCCTTCACCGGCCAGAGACGGCGCGTCGGCTCCCGACCCATACCCCGTCGTTCACGGACCCCTGATCGAACGTCTGGTTTTCCCAGAATCCGCCATTCCGCTTTTGGGATCGCTGATCGGTCCAGCTCATGGCCGATTGTGGGTGGGGAGCGGAATGGCACCTTTCGTTAGACTCCGGTCCCTAACTTGCTGATCGGGTCGGCGACCTTGAGTCAATCAGCGTGCCATCTGGGATCGAGGAATCAGAAAGTCCCAAGCCGAGTCGTTGCCAACCCATAGCTCAGCGCACCGAGACCGCCGACTTGTGCTACTTGCAGTTGGAAAGCGCTGTCGCGCCGCGAAGCGTCCGGCTCGTGATCGGGTAGCGTAATTCACCTTCGAAGCAGCTATCACCGCGCAATGACCAGGCGCGGCAGGCCTCCCCATCCAGACATCCTCACGCCAGCCGAGTGGCGGGTTGTCGAAGGCGTGCGCCACGGATTGACCAATCCTGCAATCGCCGCACGCTGCAATATTTCTCTCGACGCTGTGAAATTCCATGTCAGCAGCGCCCTCGGCAAGCTCGGACTGGATTCGCGTCAGGACTTGCAGCAATGGTCCGGTGTCCGCGCCGACAGCGCCCTGGCAAGGGCCAGCCATGCGGATCGACCGCCAGCCTGGTCGCTGGGGCAGATATCCCGGACGACGCGCGATCTTCCAGCGATGGCTGATTGGCTGCGCGATATCGTTGGACTGCCAGAGATCATGCGGTTTGAAACCGCCGCCTTCTTCGATTGCGGCGGTGTCAGGCTCTATCTGTCGGCGGGCGATCCGGCGCACAATTCGCTGGTGTACTTCCGGGTTGAAGACATCGCGGCCGAGTTGGAGGCGCTGCGCCGGAAGGGCGTCACGATCAGGAGCGCGCCGCATCGCATCCACGTCCATGGCGATGGTACTGAGGAATGGATGGCCTTTTTCGATGACCCGGACGGCACCCCGTTTGGCTTGATGAGCGTCATCCGTGGTGAGGAAGGAGAGGGGACATGAAGGTCTGGATGGCTTTGCCGTTTTTGCTGGCCAGTGTGCCGGATATGGCCACAGCCGAGGATATGGCCGCCCCGGTGCTGAGCGAGGCCCGCTTCGAGCAGGTTGCGCTTACCGTTACCGATCTTGATGCGGCACGCACCTTTTACCGGGATCGCCTTGGGCTGCGGCTGATGTTCGAAGCGAACGCCATGCTGTTCTTCGATGTCGGCGGAACGCGGCTGATGATTGCCAGCGATGAGGCGCGGCAGCGGCCGGCGCGGCCCAGCGGCATTCTGTATTTTCATGTCGAGGATTTTGCGGCTGCGCTTGTTCGCCTGCAAGCCACCCGGGCGACCTTGGTGGGGGGCGTGGAAACCGTCCAGTCCACGGCGGCCGGGTCACTCAGGCTCCAGCAATTCGAGGATGCCGACGGCAACATGCTTGCGATCATGGGCTTTGTGCCGCGCTGATCGCAGGTCCTGGTCAGGTTCCCCGAGCGAATTCACGCAACGTCGAAAACACCTCGGGGCTGAAGCGGTCGACGTTCCCCAAGCCTGCCTGGCACACATCCGAGGCCAACAGACCCAGATGCTGCGCTCCCGGCACGATCCGGACGGTTGCGTTCGAGCCGCGCAAACGCCGTGCGGCCCGCGACGTAGGGGTGGCATCGTCCAATGTGCCGAACAGCGTCATGGCCCGGCCTTCGTACCGCCGCCAGACGGGGAGCGGATCATAGTCGGTGGCCAGCACATTGAACCAGGCCCCGTCGGTGCGATCCACGCTGCGGCTCGCCGGGAAAAGCCAATCCGCTATTGCGGGCACGGCCTGCGCGCGTGTCGTGAGCTTGTCCAGTGCCGGGGCTTTCGCCGGCTGGGTCAGAAAATCGAAGAACGCTGCCTGCTGGGCCAATGCCAACCGCCGATCAGTCGCAGCGATGCCCGCACAGCGCATCTGCACGTCGGTGTTGTAGAGGTTCTGCTCACGCACCGTGATCGCCGAACCCGCCGCGCCGAGCAGCAGAACATCGCTGGGCCGGGCACCAAGCTCGATCGCGCGAGCCGCGACCCAGCCAGCCTGACTGCTACCCGCCAACCCGATCCGGCTCGGGTCAATTGTGCTGCGCGAGCGCAAATACTGCATCGCCGCCGTCGCGTCTTCGGCCAGGACATCAAACCCCGCCCGGTCCCCGTCCCCATCCGAGCCACCGCTGCCGCGCTTGTCAAAAGCGAGAACAGCCCGCCCTTCTGCGGCCAGCGCATCGGCCATCACCGCGATGATCGATGCATAGCCGTCGCGATCCTGAGGCCCTGAGCCATGGATCATCACGGTCGCTGCCAACCGCGCATCCGGGGAGATGGGGCTGTACAGCGTGCCGGTCAGACGTGTGCCGTCAGCGCTGGTGAAGGTAACGTCCTGTGTCCGGTAGCTGTCGGCCCGAACCGCAGTGACTGTCGTGCCGTCGTTGTCTGTCATGCTGAGCGACGGGCTCGCGCCATCGGTGAAAGGCGCAAAGCGGAATCTGCTGACGACGGCCGGATCGACCACCCGGCTTCCCGCGGTCCATTCCCGACCGCTGACTCGGGTCAGCCCGCGCCATTGCTGTGTGCAGGTGTTGCGCACGAACAGGCGGGTGATGGAACGGGTAACGACCAGAATGCAGCCGTCAGGCAAGCGATAGCGCCCGGCCATGGCGGCGTAATATCCGCGATCCAGATCCTCCAGATCCGCCGCAAACCGCACCGGGCCGTCCGCCTCTTCAAACTCGTCGCGGGTCGCGCTGCGGCTTTCGTCAAAGGTGAAGCGACCGTCGGGGCCGACCGTCGCCGTAAAGCGGCCATAAGCTCGGCGACTGCGACCCACGGTCAGCCTGTAGAGACCTCGCACGGTGCTGCCATCGTGGTCCGTGATACGAAAATTGAGGTCGAGCGCATCGGCAGCGTCAAGGCTCCTGAACAGACTGGCGAAGCTCGCCTCGATAGCCGCGCTGCCCCGATAGCTTTCGTCCGGCGTGCCATCGTAGCGATAGTGAACTTCGGCGTTATCATCATAAGCAGCTGCGGCCTGCGCATGATCGCGGCGAGCATAGGCGTCACGCAGAATGGCAAAAGGATCAGGCGTTGCTGCGGATTGTGTCGCCAAAGACAAAAGCAGAGCAGCCAGCATCGGAACACCTCGAACTGTGTTGTCTATGCAATACACCAATCGGCGGCCGTGGGCAAATCCATCTCACCCGGCCTAGGCTTCCGATCACCGGCGGGCAGGTGACAACACACGTTTCAGGAACGTGATCTTGCCTTCATGGGCGGCAAATTCGGCTTGCCCCTGCGCATCAATATCGGGGGCATAGGGGGAGCTGCTGTCCTCCTGCCAGGCGCGGTGCGGGTAGAGCCCGTCGCCGCACAGGAAATGCCCGCCCGTCGGACTGATCAGGCTCTCCACCCGATCGCCCTTTCCGGCCGCGTCCATCGCGTTGACCAGGCTGCGCGTCATCGCCCCGCTGGACCACGTCCGGTCACGCTCGCCGCCAATCAGATACAGACGGGCACGGGTGCGTTCGATCGGGATGCGCGCTGCCCGCGCCGCCTCAACGAACTCGGCCCGCGCCCGGTCATAGCGATCGGTATTGTCGAGGAAACCATCCCGCCGGTCTGCATAGGTCGGAATATAGGCGAGCGGCCTGCCTTGCCACGACCAGCTCGAATAGGTGCCGGCCGTCGGCAGATTGGTGGGCACTTCTCCGTTCCACGAGGTTGCGCCATAGCCTTCCCAGACGACGTCGCTGGGGACGCACCCGACCGCTGCTCGGACCCACGGGTAGGAGGCCGCGCCGACCATCGCGAACTCGCCGCCTTTGCTGTTCCCGACCAGCGCGATCCGCCCTGTGTCGGCCTCGGGGCGTTGGCGGAGCCACATCCGGGCGCGATCCAGCAATTCGACGGGAATGTTGCGATGTTCCCCCGGAACAGCGAGGCCGTTGGCTTCGTAGCTCCAGGCGAAGTAGGTGATCGCCAGTGTCGCAAAGCCCGCTTCGGCATAGCGTTGGGCGATGTCGCGCGCCTTGGCCGCGCTGCCTCCCTCGCTGCCATGCAGATGGATGATGACCGGTGCCCGCCGTGCTCCGACTGGCGCTGCGAAGTAGCCCGACAATTGCGGTGAGTTGATCTCGACGCGGGTCATGTCCGCTCGTTCGGCATTGATGCGAAAGCGGTGCTCGGCGATGATCGCGGTGGCGCGCGTGACCCGCAGCACATGGGTGTTGTCGTCACGAAGCGCTATGCCGCTCCGGGCAAAGCTTTGATCGTTCAGCAAGGGATCCGTGCTGCGCCGGGCCGACCAGAACAGCGTCACCGGCCCCACCGCCTTGCTGGTGCCATCCTCGGGGATTGCCGTAGACAGGTCGACCCGCCCGGCGGCATCGGCACGAAACCGCGCCCATCCATGCATCGGGGTGGGTTCGGGGCGCCAGCCGCCACTGCCGTCGGACAGCCACCGGTCGACAACGCGGAACAGGTGCACGCCAATCTGCTCATTCGGCTGAAGCCCGGCAATTGTCATGCGCGGCGTCTCGCCGAGGTAGTAGATGTCACGCGCATCGATACGGGCGGGTGCAAGAGCCTGCTCCGCGACTTGCGCTTGCAATGGCCATGCCGCGACGGTTGCCGCTGGCAGGCCAAGCATCAACGACATCATCACGGCTCTCAATCGCATTCTCGTCTCCATCACAGCGGCGACGGAGACCTTCGCTGAGATCGGCGACTATCGAGCAAAAATGCAATGAAATGACATATCCGGCCCACCAATCGACAGGCTGGCGGCGATCAAATCGCTCTTTCGCGCACCAATCTGGCGCCATCCCGGCTGGTGATGACCTGATCGCCGTTCCGAAGGGTCAATTGCAGCCTGCCATTGCCAGCCGGCTCGGCCCGGATGATGGCGTCGTTATGGACAAGGTGCGAACGATGCGCCCGCAAGAAGGGATAGGACGCGAGACGCTCCTCGCATTCGCGCATGCCGATACGCGACATGATCGTTTGGCCCGGCAGGACAAGGCGCGAATATTCGCCCGCAGCCTCGATCCGCACGATGTCGGCGGGATCAACGGGGATGATGCCGTCGGTCGTCTTCACCAGCCAGCGCTGCGGCCTTTGCGGCTCTGGCGATTGGTTGGCTTCCAGCGCCAGAAGCTGTCGTCGTGCGTCGAGCCACAGGCCGGACATGATGGCGAGGCATCCGTAGGCGCTACCCTGGAACATCTGCCACGGAAGCGCAGGACCGCTGAAGAAGCGAACCAGTATGCCATCGGTCCGCACGCCGCCTGTTGCCGCGAGCAGGAAAACCGTGCCGCAATAGGCGGTGAGTGCATAGGCCATCACAGCGAGCGCGGATGTCACCAAAGCGGCCAGAGGCGACTGGTCCGGCAAGCGCGGTGCCAACCGGTCGACCAGAGGGACAGCGAATGCCGTATGAGGCAAGGCGTTGCATAGCGACCACAAGGCAATGTCACGCGGGAGGATCAGGGTCTCGGTCAGTGCAAACACGATTGCGTAGAATGCCGATAGCACCGCGAAAATTCCGGCCCAGACGCGGTAGCCGTGCCAAATGGGCAATCGACTTTCCGGTCCTGGTCGCACGGTTTGAGCCATGCGCGCACCCTAGGCACGCAGGGGCCGAGGGTCATCAAAATTGTTCCCGATCATCGCCCTGCGCTGACGTGCCAGAACGGCGGCCTCTTCACGCGCAGGCGCATTCAGGTGCCGATCGCCGTTCGCAAGTCGGGCTCCATTTGCGCGGCCAGTTTGGTGAGCGCGCGGAGATCTTCGAACAGCGCCGGATCGGCTTTCTTGAAGTTGAAGCAGGTCTTGCCTTGCCGACGTTTCTCGAGGCTGGGTGGAACCGCATCGTTCAGCGCGGCAAGCACATAGAGCGGCATCACATGATACGCGACATAGGATTTCTTGATCGCGATCCAGCCGAACCAGGCGGGCTGCTTGGTGCGTGCCTCGATCCAGGGCGTCTTCAGCGTGAAATTGGTGGGCGTGTCGTCAGCGACGACCATGTCCGGCGCCGCTTCCAGCATGAGGCTGCGCAATGTCGCAAAAATCGCGGAAAATTCATCACTCATCCTGCCTCACCTCCCCGCGTTCTCATCACCAAGCCTGCGATTCCCGATAGCAGGATGCCGAAAAGGAAGGATCCCATCACCACGGCCAAAAGCTGCCCCGTTACATCGACATCTTGCTCTCTCGCCCGCATCAATTCGAGGAATTCGGGGTTGATCGTCGAATAGTAGAAATAGAAGAACACGATGCCGATGGCAGCGCTGATTGCGGAGACCGCAACGCCGCACTTCAACGCCTGCGGCATGGTCAACCTTCCGCCCTGCGCACGCTTTGTGGCGCGCAATGCCCACAGGATCGCGGCCGCCGGGAATATGATGCCTACAAAACCCGTCATAGCTCCGGTTTCGAGATGCGCGTTGTGCCAGCCCATCGCGTATTCGAACAGCGTCCAAAGCGCTGCGCCGGCTCCGGAAAAGATACCGGCAAAGGTGGTGAACGGATTGAAGCGCATATCCATCCCTTCAGTCTTTCGGGTAGTCAACCGGGACACAGCAAAGCAGGTCGAATTCGGTCCAGCCAATGTCCTCGGGCAATTTGAGGTAGACCTCCTCGGCAGGTTCATCCCTCAAATCGAGCCCGGAGGCGGGGAGCCAGCTCTTGAACAATGTCGACCAGGCCCGATCGACAACATCCAGCCCGCCCTTGGCATGGGCAACCGCCCAAAGACCGGCCTTGCGCTCGGTGAGAGAGAAATGGGTAGGTGGAAGAACTCCCTCTGGCAGCTCGATCAGAAAATCGTAACGGCACCGGGACAAGGGCGTCAGATCCGGATCATCGCGCGACGCGCCCGAGATCTTGCCGTCTGAGGCGCTGATGCCAGCTTTTTCCGCCCAGTTGCGGAGCCGATTATAGGCACCGATCAGACGTTCGGGGTGGAGATATCCGCCCCAGGCCCGCGACACCGCGAGCCTGGCTGCGGGACGCTCCATGGCCTCGACCTTGAACTCAGGGTCGAGCGGCGGAGCTGGCCGCAGAAAATAGGATGAAACCCTGTGGGCGTCGTCGCGATCGCCACGCTTGTTCCACCATGCGGCGAGGTCGAACGCCGACGGAGGCACGCCGAACACGCGCTTGAACGATCTCGTGAAGCTGATGGGCGATGCGAAGCCGCACGCAGCTGCGGCATATTTCCACGACTTGCCCTTATTTGCCAAAGCAATCGCGTGTTCCAGCTTGCGGCGCTCGACAAACTCGCGGACGGATTCACCAGTCAATGATCGAAAAACGCGGTGAAAGTGGAAAGGAGACAGGCAAGCAACAGATGAAAGTCTTTCGAGCGATATTTGGTCAGCAGGATTTTCGTCGACGTAAGACATGGCTCGCGCAATTCGCGCTTCATATCTTCGTCCGAAGACTCCCTTTTCGGTCATGCCCAAATCACCTGTTTCAGTCAGCCTTGTGATTGCAACTGACAGGGATTGCGTCAAACCATGAGACCAAACACATCTTGCTTATTGCGGCGACTAGCCAGCAATTCGGCCAAGTTTGGGCAAACGCCCCCGCAACCATGACCAGTTCTCGCAGGCGAACGACTGCGCTTTGCCAATGGCGTCACCCTTTTCGTCCGTAGCGGGTGGCGGTGAGCTCGGGAGACACCGCACAGCTCTTGCTGTCCACATAGCCACGCTGGCGCAAGAAGTTGCGGATCGCGGTGTCGCCATAGGCCGCGCTCCTTCCTTTCGGGTAGACGCACCACAACATGAGCTGCGGATTTTGCTCTGCCACAGCATAAGCGGACATCAGATCAGCTTCGCTGGCAAGGATCGCAAGCAGCACCCCGGCCTCTGCGGTTGTGGCACAGCGCGCCCCCACGAGCGCATCGGCCAGAGCCTTATCGTCGCTACTGCCCATCACAAAGGCGGGCCGGTCTTCGCCAATGCCAAGCTTGCTCGCAAGGCTTGGCGGCGGCTTGAGCAACGTGTCGCGCCATTTCGCCGCTTCATACGCCCCAAGCTCGAGCACGAGCGGTTCGCCGTCCGAGAGAAAGGTAAGATCATCGCCATCAACCGCCACGTTTGCGATGCCGCTGCGCGCCATGCGCGCCCGGATGGTGCCCCGCAGAATGATTTCCTGCGATTCCAGAAGCGCCTTCACTTCAGCGATTTCGCCGCGCCAATGCGCAACGGCAACCGTTTCACGTCCCATTCACGCTTCCTCTCCAGCGCCCGAGCGATGCGAGGACAGCCTCGATGCGCCTGGGATCGGCCTTGTAGCGCCAAAACCGCCCATCCTTCTCCAGCGTGACCAACCCCGTCTTTCGCAACACCTTGAGGTGTTCCGAAACCGTAGCAAGTGACAGGGTCGAGCGCTCAGCGAGATCGCCTGCCGCTACGGGCTCGTCCCAGCACAGGCGCAGGAACATGCGGCGCTCGCGGTGCGACAGCGCACGCAGCAATTCGTCCAGCTCTTCGTCAGGCAGCTTCAAGACTGGATGACTGTGATCTGGTTTCCGGCCGGGTCAGCGAGCATCGCCTTCCTCACCCAGCCATTGTCCACCACTGGCATCGTCACTGAACCCCCATGCTTCACAGCCTGGCCGAGGGCAGCCTCGATATCGGCAACCACAATGCCGATCGTAACCTTGGCCTCTTCTGCTTCGGTGAGGGCGCCGTTGGCCGTGCCTGCTGGGGTTCCTGCCAGCGCGTAACCGGGCCCTTTCTGCATGATCTGCCAACCGAAAACGCCCTGGTAGAAGTCCTGCAAAGCGCCAATGTCCGGGCCGCAGATGTCAAAATGGCCGATTCCGTTAGGTGTATGGTGAGTCATCACAGTGCCTCCTTCGATGCACGCTTATATTTCGTTATATCCCGAAATGTTAACCCGTGTTTCAGTCGACAGCAAGGACGCTCAATTGGCGATCTTTCACGTCTGGAAAGGCGAGGGTCAGGCCCCATGGCGGAGAGGGCAAGCCGCATTCTCAAGCGGGTATCAAGGCCGCCGTGCACGCGGTTAGACAAAACGACGGCTCCGGGGTCGATTGCTGAATGGCGGGAATTTTCCAGGAACGAGGTAAAGCCGCCGCGAGGTCGGGCCGGAGCTGCGGCCGCTTCCGACTCAGATTACGACGTTCACGTTTGCCGGCGCGAACGTCCAAGTCTGCCACTACCAGCCGTTAGCAAACCATGGACGACGCAGAAACATCGGATTCAGAGCAGGGCTTAGCTTCGCTCGCCGAAGGTCGCTTCTGAAGTCTCGAACATGAGATCGATAATCTCATGTTGCAGGATCGCGTCGGCGAAATTGGCAGCGTTGGACGTGCCGATCGCACGGTCTTGAACATAGGCGCGATAGAGGTAGGCCACGTCCTGCTGGCTCACGTCCACCCCCACGTCGGTGAGCGGTCGATACTCCTCAGGCATCTCCGATGCGACCGTCGCCAACAGCGTCCTGTTCGTAAACGATGGAGGATGAGACCGGCAGCGCCAATGACATTCTTTGGCACGATCGCTTCAAAATTTTCCGTAGCCAGATCATGTCTGCGTCGATGATCGCGATGCGGGGGTGCCTCCAGAAGAAGGGCGAGGTGATCCACGTCATCTGCGATAGGATCGTCGATCACGATCCGATGCTAAGGTCGATCAACCGAACAGACTTCAACGTCACACCCGGCCGAGGCGATGGCGCGAAAAATGGCAGTGGCTCCGAGCTGCGCTATCCGGCTTGGCCGCCGCGCGGGCGCACGCTAGCAGCGCCGCCCTTCCAAACCACGGCCGAGCAGGAGGACCTGCTACCCATCCGCAACCACGATTTTCATTAGAGGGTCATGGGGCCATCGATCGGCTCACCATCGGGCGGCCGCTTGCAGATCCGCTCAAGCCACAGCTCGCTCTGCGAAAAAGGGCGGATGGTGCGGTCGACATCCACGATCGGGAAATCGTCGGCGGAATAGAGTTGCCGCATCGCCGACCCCAATGTCGCTATGTTCACGGCTGCGACGACCTCGGGCGTAGCCTGCACCACACCCCCGCCATGTTCAAACCGCCCATCGATCGCAAGATGCCGGCTTATGGGAAAGATCAACGACGTCCCAGCCAGACCCAGGCCCGGACCGTAGAATCCATGATCGATTCCACCTTCCAACCACCGCAGCGTGCATGGTCGGTCCGATGTCGCAAACTCGCCGCTTGCCGCATTCGACACGAACAAAGTCCATTTGCGCTGATCGAGATAGGGCAGAATCTCGGGCCACATCCGAAATTCCTGTTCGATCAGCACGTCCTTATTGGTCCGCGGTACGATCCGCTCCTCGACGACCGCGGCGCGCATCTCCTCATAGGAAACAGGGTCGTCAATGATGCCGTCAGCCTTGGCGCGTTCGGTCACGCTTGCCCACCGCTCAGGCGTCTCGACCATGTTGAGCATCATTTTCTTCGCGACGTCGGACATCATCCGATCCCGCTGATCGCGAAACTGGGGGTGCGCCAGAAACAGTCGCGCGAGTAGCGCAAGGACCGAACCGAAATGGTTAGCGTCGGCAAGAGACTGCGCCTCGATCACCTTGCGGAACCCCACATCGAGTTCCCCTTCGATCACGCCGAGCTGGCTCTCGACGACATTGGGATCAACGTGCTCGGCCTCTACCCGGTTGAAGTCACGACGCGCTGCGACATTGCGTGGTTTGGTCTGGAAGCGCCGCCGCTCCTTCATGTCGCAGACGAACAGCTTGCCGTCCTTCGACCGAGGCTTGGCGAAGTTCTTCAGGTAGAACTGCGGAACGAAATGATGATTGCGGGCACCCCCGCCATTGACTGACATTCCGCACCTATAACAATATTCTCGAGGCGTCGCACGCTTCGCGCATGCGTATGTATATCAGTTTCTTGCTCTTTGTTCGGATTGATTCATGCCCTTCGATATCGCCACTATCGCTCAAACCCTTCTCGCCAACACTGCTGTCTTGGGCGTCGCGGCCTGGATCGGCAAAGGATGGGCCGAGCGCCGCCTAGAAGCCATGAAGGCGGTCCATGCCGCTCAACTCGAATCGGTGAAGGGCGAGCAGGCACGCGCACTCGAAGCCGTCAAATCAGATCTTTCCAACCTCGGTCGGGACTTCCAGGCCAGCGTCGACAAGAAGATGATGGTCTTCAAGACCCATTTCGAGATCGAGTTTCAGGCCTATCGGGACATCTGGGCGCTGTGCGACCAATCGCACGACTATGCCGCTCAGACTCTCATCTACTATGACCGGGCTCCCATCGACACAGCGGCAGCCGAAGAGGAGCGAGTCGATTCAATTCGTCGCTATGACGAATGCCGCATGGCCCTTGAGGCGGGGCGCCGCCATCGGCCTTTCATCGAAAAGGGCATCGCCGATAACGTCGTCGAATTGCTGCGGATCGCGACCCAGGTCACCAACAGCTACAAGGATGTCTATCGCATCTCGACATTCGAGAAGACCGACGGTTCATTCGACCGACGGGATTTCGTTCGTGAGGCACGCGGCCAACTAGCCGAGATCACCAGCCTCTCCACCACGATCGCCGATCAAATCTCGACGCGGATCGGTCGGATGTATGTAGCCGACTTCGGTGCGGAATGAGGCGATCACAGGCTGGCAGACGCAGAAGAGAAACTTAATGCCATCGACCGCTACAGAAGAATGGCTCGAGCGCCGGGCACCGGGTTACGGCATCCTGCCCGCTCCAGATCGTCAGGCGATTTACGATTTCTCCCTCTTGTGGAGCCTGTTCGAAGCCAAGATCATGGCCGGCAAAGCACGAGTGGATCGCCTTACCGCACAGGTCGACAGCTGGGCGGAGCAGGATACGCTGAACGCTGACCAATATGGCGAGGAACTTGCCTATTTTCGGGCGCGCTACTTTGATGACGGCGAACCAACCGGCTTTTTTCATGGCCTCAAGCTGCGCGACAACGACAATCCGGACATTGTTACGGCCGTACTGTCCCGGGCGGACGATACCCCGCGTAATCAGTTGCTGGCGCTGGTGATGATCGTCTGGCGATACCGCAATAATCTGTTCCACGGCGCAAAATGGACGATCGAGCTGCGAGACCAGCATGACAATTTTACGCACGCGGCGTCCGTGCTGATGCGCCTGCTGGAAGATCACGCCGATCTGCACTGACGGCTTTCCGTATAGACGTATTTCCGGTTCTCATTCGTGGCCAGGTTTACCCATGTCCCCTTCCTCGCTTCTAGGTGCCGCCGGCGAACATTATGTAATGTCCCAACTCCTGCGGCGTGGCCTCATCGCCGCGCTCGCGCCCGTTGGAGTTCCGACGGCGGACATAGTCATCACCGATGACGCCGGCGAACGGGCCTGCGCCCTTCAGGTCAAAACCCGCCGGGAACTAGGCAGCGACGGGGGGTGGCACATGAAGGCGAAGCACGAGAATATTCGTGGTACGAGCCTATTCTACGTTTTTCTGTCCTTCCCGACGGACCAGAGCCGTCTGCCGGACGCGTTTGTCGTTCCCAGCATAGTCGTCGCTGACACCCTATACCGCGCTCACCGGGCATGGCTGGCCCGTCCGGGCCGTGGCGGCAAGCCGCACAAGGATGGCGAAATGCGACGCTTTCTTCCAGACTACACCCGCGAGAATCTGGGCGATGAATTCGGCCCTGGCTGGCTGGAGCACTATCGCGACGCCTGGCAACTGCTGGCGCCAGAAACATGAGTCAGCCAGCGTCCCGGCACACAGACATCGAGCGCGAAGCAATCATCCTCAATGCGGTCCGGGCCATGATCGACGACATGGTCAATCATGTGATCTTCGTCCCGCTTGGTGACAGGACGCGCGACACCAATCTGATGCCCCTCACGTCAGAAACGCTCAGGCAATTCAGCACGCTGTTGCGGGACTTCCTGTCGCCCGTAACCGCGAAGTCTGGAAAGCCGTTGCCGTTCGGCTTGCCCAAGCCACCGAACGGCGATCGCGCGACCGATCATACGACGCTGTTTTATCTGCGCCGCATTGCCGACGCCCCTTTGATCGGGTCGGATATCGACCGCCTTCGCGACATCGTTGCGCAATTTACCGATTGGCTGGAGGCGTATGCGTTCGTGCCGAATGTATGGCTTTCGAACATCGGCGTGGAACTCGATCTCACGATCAAGCGGATCGACTTCATCCGGATGAGCGGCGACATCGGAAAACATAATTTTCTAAGGCTGGCCGGACAAGCGCGCCGGCTCCAGACCATACTCGCAGACAATGGCGTCAGTGTCGACGAAGGGCAGGCATATCTCGCAATTCCTGATGCGTGGGACTGGTTCCACACGCATCTCTTTGCCTTTCACGCGAGCAACATTGCCGAATTTCTCAACAACATCCGATACGCGATCCGAGATTATGTCGGTCCCATAGCCCGGTCGACGTTCGTTCGGATGGATGAGTTTCGATACACGTTCGAGCGCCCCGACCAGCTGATCGATGACTTCTCATGGGCACAGTATTTCGAGCTGATGCAATGGTCTCTTTCTCAGCCGAATTACCCGTTCTTCACCGTTTCCATGAGCTTCAAGGATCAGTTCTGATCGTTGAAGCAGAGGGGGAAGGTCTTCCCCTGACGGCGAGCCCGATGGTCTCGCCGTACCCCTTCTGCAGAGGCTCCGCCCCCGCAACGCCCCCATCGGATGTCGTCGCCTTCGCGACGGCGTTGTTGGTATGGCCTCTCCCGTAAAGCGGGGTTTGGCCGTCGATCCCTGCTAGGCCCGCCACGGCGCGCTGCAAGCCTTGGCTTCGCCCGGCTGCTCCACTGCGTTTCGCCCGTCTCGGTGCCGCGCCCTGCTCGAAGCGGGCCTTTTCGGTCCCTCGCCGCCCACCCCCCGCTTCCGGGGGAGGCTATGTGGTTTTGGGCGTGATGGAGGATAGCGATGCGCTCGAACACCAATCGTCGTGCCCATGGAGAAGGGGCGGACGCGGAAGCGAGTGACGCGGAAGCGAGCTTCGATCAGGAGCGGCGCGCCGTGCTTGACCTGCTCGGCTTCTCGGCAGAGGAACCCAGCGTGACCGGCGGCAATGGCGATGATTATTTCCTCCGCCTGCTCGCCATGGGCGCGGCGCGGCGTATGAGAGACACGAGCAGGTCAGGCTGACACCCGGCCTGGGCCGTTATAGTCAATCGACGTCGTGTGGACGAACGCGCGGCTATCCGGGGACCGACCAAGATGAACTCTGTAAACAAAGCTGCCCCCATACAGCTTGAGAAAGCCGCCAACCCGCTCGCCGTCAGACGCGAGCGCAAGACCGTGGCGTTCGACGGAAAGCCCGTCGAAACTGCCGATCCCGATTGGGCCGGGGACGAAGCCGACAAACGGTCCGTTTTGATGGGGGTCGGGGCCGCCGATGCAATAGTCCAGAAGCGGCCGAAACGCGGCATCGCGCGCATACGACAGCCCAACCTTATCGATCATGTAATTGACGAGCGTCTTGGCGACGGCTCGCTCAACCTTATTCTTCTCGTACAGCTCACGGCACGCGATCCGGTATTCACCGGCCCCATAAACTCGGCCTGAACTGCCGATTTCGCCCGCCGCGAAGATTCGACCGAGCAGTACGGGTATGTCCCGGAATCGGCGCGTCCGGAATCTTATCCGCCCGAACGGATCGAGTGACATGCGCGAATCTCGCGACCGATGGAAACCATCGCCGAATGTGTCCCACCATGCGGCGGCGGGCTTGGATCGACGATCTACTCCAACAATCGCTGGCTCGCCGTGCAAGGTGAGTCGCGCTACCTTGTAGACCGCCGCGCCAGCGATCTGGACCTTCTGGATCGTGACCTCGGGGTTTCTGATAAACTCGTTCCATGCTGCCTCGAAGCGTGCCACATCGTCGTTGCTGCTGACGACCGGAAACACATCGGTGTCCGTAGCGATGACCTGATAGCGGAGACGTGGCGCGACGCCGGGCAGAATATCGACCTCATAGGCCACGGGATCGTCAGCAGCCTCAAGGAACATCATTTCCGAAGGGTGGAACTGATAGGCTTGACCTCTGCGGGTACGGCCTGCCGGGCCGAAAGCGATCCGCATTATCGCAATGCCCGGTGCCCCCGTCCATGCCCGTTCAAACCGCGAGAACAGGGCGTTGCACACAGAACAGACGGTGTCGATGAGCATCCAGTCCTCGCCGCCTCCTGCCAGAGCGCGGCTCAACACATGCTCGTCGGAGAACTGACGCGACTTCTGGCAGTAGATACATTCCATAAGGCGTAGGGCTACTTGGCGTGATGCTCCACGCCAAGCATTTGATGTTGCTCATCTGGGCATGCTTCGACTCAAGGTGCGCCAGCGCTGTGGCGCGTCGCAGATCTGCATTCGCTCGTTTGCGGTAATACGCTTTTACGGAATGCCGAACGCGATTTCCGCCCCGGCGCTCCTATGCTATAGCCGCTCTGTCGAAGTGCGTTTCGTCGGACTTTTGTGCACCCTCGCTAATCTCGGCGTGGTTGCTGTGCTCGAGCAGCATCGGGTCGATAAACAACGCGGTATCAACATTAAGCGCGGCGTCGAGCTGCGCGGGGTCAATACCGAAATGCTGTGAGAACCGAACTGCCGATGTGATCTTGCTCAGACTCGCGCCTCTCGCGATGGTGTCTCCCACGGACATTTCACCACCACTATAGTCGCATAGACGGACTCGCGCGATTGCAGGCTAAGCGCGCAAGTTGTTTGGGGTCGAACACATGCCGATGATGAATAGCCAGGATGCGCTGTCATTCTGCGATTCCGATCAGGCAACCGCTGAATGTCGGCTCCTGACAAGAACTGCCGTTCGACCTATCACGCCGGAACGGCAGGATTGTCCCATTAGCGGCCGCTCAAGGCGCTTCACCCCGTTGTCGGCTTTCGGGAGGTTAGCAGTGACGCGCGAATGACCGACATTGGGGCGCTTAGCTGCCAACCCAGCTGAATCCCGATGTGATGACCGCTTGCGACATCGTGCTATTCGTTAGACCCCTTTTCTACCTGGCGCTTGTGGGCGGGCAGGTGAAAGTAGTCAGTTCGATTTGAAAGCGCTTGCACCAGCGAGCGCAATCAGGTGATCGAAAAACGCCCGCTCCCAGTCATCCATTGCAGCGCCAAGCCCGCTGTGCAGCTGTGCGAAATTCGTCCATTCGAGACGGCCGTCCGCTACAAAAGGCGCCAACTGCATTTGGATGAATTCGGCCCCCGCTTGGGCCGGACGCTGCTTGAGCGCCTGGCCAAGGCCGATCCGGCGCCAGATCGTCAGGGGCGAATCGAAGGTGTTGTAATAGTTGAAGGCATGCGCCCATGCCACAAAGGCGATGACTTCATCCGTCCAGCCATGCGCCGCAACCACCGCAGCGATGGTCTCGCCGGCGAAGAAGTATTCATGTCCCCCGTCAATGCCTTCGCCATAGGCGATCAGAAGGGGCAGCGACTCTTCGTCCATCTGGCCCAGCCGGAGCACTGCCTGCGCCAGCAGGCTGCCATGCTCTCCGTTCTGCTGATAGGTCGTATCAAGGGTCCGGCCCTTCAGTCCCGCATATCTGGCGATCAGTTCGCGGAGCGGCGCGATTGCCCAATCGCGGTCTTCCGGCCTGAGCTCGGAAAAGAAGGCATGCTCGGGAACGAGCTTGCGACCGACCTTGAAACGGACATTGATGGACGAGTCGACCGCGCGCTCGAAAAACGCGCTATCCAGGAGATCGCGATAGGCGTTGATCGCCTCGATCCGTCCGGCGGGGTCGAGGGTCTTGACCGGAATGGTGATCGTGCTGCGGGTCTTGCGATATTCGTCAACCGCCTGGCGATCCTGCGCTTCGTTGAACCAGTGCGCCGGGATGGACTGAGGCCCTTCCCACCCATCAATATATCTTGAGATACGCACGGGCTCATAACGCCGCTCGGCGGGGGCGCCATCGACGGTCAGGCAACCGCCCTCGGCCAATGGTCCGGTCACCTGCCCTGGCAGTTGGACAGCGCGGAGCTTGCGTCCAGCCATAACTTCCAGCTTGCCCGGCAAATTGGCGTATGGTCTTACCATCTGTCGCAGCCCGGCGCGCTCGAACCAGAGTTGCGGCGAAACCGTGCCATCCATGCCGACGCAGATCAGGTGCCCCAAACGATCGAACCAGATCGCCTCATCGCCGTCCCAACCCACGACATTGCGCAAGGTTTCCCGAAACAGCGCATCGAGATTCTTGGTGACCGCTTGCCACAGAGCATCGTCCTGCGCTGCCTCGCCAAACGCCTCACGGCCGGGACAGGGCGCCTGAGGATCGGCATCCGGCCGGTGAAGGCCTTGGCTGGCTGCGGTATAGACCCGGTCTCGCCCGGGCGCAGAAGCGGCGAGGATTGTACGATAGGCCTGGTCCGGGTCAGCCGAGGGTCCAGACATGCCCTTCCTGCCGAATAAGCGGGCCATCGGCGTGGGGGGCGGCGCGACGGGTCGGGGGGGGGCGGCCGCGAGCGGATCGGCAGCCGATTGCTGCTTCACCGCCATCAACGCCTCGACGCCCAGGAGGTGCGTCTCATCGGGCAGTTCCTCGGCCTTCAGCCAGGCGACAACCACGCGCCGCTCGAACTTCAGGGGGAACGCCGACCAGATCTGAACGGTGAGACCATAATATCGGCGCGGCGGGGCGCCCGGTGTCGCGCTATGGTCGATGGCCGGAAAATGGGTGTGATCCAATCTCAGCCAGTATCGCCCGCCGGGACTCGCCTGAAAAAAGTCAAAGGACCAATAGGCATCGGGTGATCTGGGACAGGCCACTCGGCTGGTCCGAACCTCGGACAAGGCGGGATCGGCCAAGGTCAATTCGTTGTATATCCCGTCATCAATCCGGCGAAACCCCTCAAGGATCAGCGCGCCGTCCGGGTTGACCCTGCCCAGAGCGAAGCGACGGCAGGAAAGGTTTGGAATGCGCGCCGTGATGCTCGCACTGGGCAGGTCGAAAACAGCGGCATCACCCTGCGTGGCATCATGAGGCACGACCCAGAGGCAACGCTCGCCAGCGAACACCTGAAGCTTGTCCGATTGACCCAGGTCGATCTTGTGGCTGGCATAGAAGGTTCGCGTCGCCGGATCGCCGAAGCGGATGGTGCCGTCGTCCAGCAATTGCCAGAAGCGCGATCGGTCGGGACCGAACAGGTCGGCGCGAGCGCCAGCGTTGATGATCCACCCCTCTGCGCGCCCATCTGCACGAACGACGCTCAGGTCACTGAAACGGTTGATCTGGCCCGGCATCGCGCCTCTCGCTGTGGTTCTGACGGATGCTGGAATAAGCCTAAACTGTTAAAATTCAGCAGTTTTCTTCCGAGGAGGGTTCATCGGCGCCGCAGCGAGCGAATGGCCGGTTTTGGGCCTCGGTCTACTCTTCTGGAACGACCACATTTGGGGCGCTTAGCCGCCGCAGTGTCCCTCCCCGAAATTTCAGAAAGCAACACTTTCTGATCAACGATCGCCTTCGGCCTTCGACTGTCGAGGCGATCAGAAGCCTAGCGGAGCGCCGTCCGGCCGCCAGCCCGCCTCCTCGCGCAATCGCTCTACGATCATGTCGGCGTCGCTGGCCGGCGCATGGCGCAACTGCCGCGCAACCGCTCCGAAATCGCCCAGGGTCAGCCCTGCCACGCCGCTCAGGGACGGCGGGGCCGCCATGCCGAAATAGCGTTCGAACGCGATCCGGCTGCGCGCCGCGCCCAGCGGCCTCAGGTCGATCTTGAACACGAACCGCCGCAGCACCGCCGGGTCCAGCCGATGCACGTGATTGGTCGCGGCGATCACCGGCAACGGGTGCCGGTCCAGCCAGGTCAGCATCTCGTTCACCTGCCCCGCTTCCCATGAATGGGACGCCGTCGTCCGGTCGAACAACAGCGAATCCGCCTCGTCAAAAAACAGGACATGGCCCTGATCGCGCGCATGGGCGAACGCATCGGCAATCGCGCGTTCGGTCCCGCCGACCCATCGGGACAGCAGGTCCGACGAACGCTGCACGACCATCGGCCGGTCGATCGCCCGCGCCAGATGCCGGGCAAGCGCGGTCTTGCCCGTGCCCGGCGGCCCGGTCAGCAGGATCGAGACGTCGCTGCCGCCTCCGCTGGCCAGCCGGTCAATCAACCCCGGCAGCGGCAGGTCGCTTTCGAACAGGTCCGGATCGATCGGCCGGGCTTCGCCATCGGGCAATTCGCCGCCGCGCAGCGCCCGGACCAGCGCCGTCGCGGCCGTCGTGCAATCCGCCGCCTCGCCCGTCAGCCGCCCGGCCCGCGCCGCCACGCGCAGCACGGTCGCCGCCTCCGGCACCCGGTCGAGCAATGCCGCCATCGGGGCGCCGGGATCGACCCCCTCCTCTGCCCCGATCCGGTCCAGCATCCGCCGGCGCGCACCGGCGGTCGGCATCCCGAACCGCACGATAAAGCTCATCCGGCGCAGGATCGCGGCATCGACATTGCCAATGGCATTGGTGGTCCAGATGACGGGCACCGGGTTGGTTTCCAGCATCCGGTTGACGAACACCTTGCTGCCCTGCCGCCCGCGCACCCAGTCGCCATCGCCCGGCCGGGCATCGCCGATAAGGTCCTCCATTTCGTCGAACAGCAGGATCGCATCGGCGCCGGGGCCAAGCACGCGATGGGCCAGCTGCAGCGCGCTGACCCGTTCGTACCGGGACGGTTCGGCCCCGTCATCGTCCACCTCGCCGACGCAATGCACCGCGCATCCCGCCGCCGCCGCGATGGTCAGCGCCAGCTCAGTCTTGCCGGTCCCCGGCGGCCCGTGGATCAGCACGTTGATCCCTACCGCGCCCTCCGCCACGGCTCCGCGCAACAGGCGGACCAGAAACGCCGCATCGGGCACATGGCCAAAATCGCCGAGCGTAAGCCGCGCGGCCTGCGCAGGTCCGATCAGAGCGCCGATCACCGATGCGGCATCCGGCGCCGCACGATCCAGCAGCCGTTCCAGCGGCCACTGGACATCGACTTCGACCACCCCCTGCCGGTTGGTATAGAACCGCACCAGGCCAAGGCGCATGACCGCCGATCGCCGGATGCCCCGATCGGCATCGACCGGCGAAAGACCCGCCAGTTCGCCGAGCAGCGCGGGCAGGTTGCGGCCCGATTCGCTCCACAGCCGCACTAGGCCGGCAAAGCGCGGCAGGCGATCTGCCGCCACCAGCAGGCGCAGCAGGTCGCCATCGAGCGGATCCAGCGCCAGCGCCGCCGCCAGCACATCGGCCACCGCGATCACGTGCGGCACCGGATCGGTCCGGTCTTCGTCCAGCCGGTCGAGCGCCCCGCGCCAATCCCGCTCCTCGCCCATGCCGAGCCAGTCGCCATGGGTCGATGCCCATTCGTCAAGCGCGCCGCTCAGGCGCTTGTCGCCCGCGACGCCGATCCGGCGCGCCATGCGCCGGACGAAAATCCATTCGCTCATCACATTTCCGTTCACGCCAACGCACCACGCATCGCGGGCGTTCGCTCAAGTCCGTTTGAAAAAGGCTGCGGGCGACACATCCATCTGCCCTGCAGCCATGGCGCCGGCGTGGCGCCCTAGGGCAGGGAACGGATGCAGCCGACCGCGCCCGATTGGGGCGTCAGGTTCAGCAATGCAGTTACTCCGGTTGGCGCGGGGATTTCCGCCGCGACGGCGTTGCCATTATCCGAAAATGGCGACCGTCGCAACGCGGTCAGTTCAGCATCATGCGATGCGTGCCGTCCGCCTGCTGCACGAACTGCGGGCGCACCGGCAGGAACCGCCCGATCACATCCGCCGCGGTCAGGCTGTGCTGGCTGGGCTTCACCGTGGTGAACGTCCCCGAACCCGCCAAGGCAAAGGGCAGCAGCAGCTGATCGGCCAGATACGGCCCGGCAAAGGCATCGCTGGCCAGAAACCCCGCCATCCGCTGCGCCGCCGTGCGGGCAAGCGATTCGGCAGACACGCCCAGCCGCCCGAACCCGGCCACCACCTCGGCGCCATGCTCGAACGCCGCCTCCAGCAACAGGATGTTGCCCGGCCCGCACGCTTCGGGAAGCTGGCGCAGCGCAAAGGCGTCCTCCGGCCAGTCGGGCAACAGCTTGCGCGCCGTGGCCAGCTCGCGCGCCGCAATATCGGCGGGCAGCCCGGCGAACAGCGCGGCCCCCGACACGCGCAGCAGCGCCCCCCGGTCCAGGCAATCGATCGGGACCAGCGGGGCTGGGTAGATATCAACCTCGATCCGCCCCCCGCCGCGCGGATAAAAGCCGTGCCGGACAAGCCGCATCTCGACCCGCGCGCCCATCCGCCGGATCACCGGCAGGAACGCATTGGCGATGAACTCGAACGGCGGGGCCATCATGTTGTGCGTGCCACCCTCCAGGATCAGATGCGACGGCCCGCCCGCCAGCAACAGCGGCATCAGCACGGTCTGCAGCACCAGACCGGTCGACCCCGCCGTCCCCACGGCGAAGTGATAGGTGCCGGGCACCACGGTTCCGGGCGTGAAGGTAAAGGCATCGCTGCCCACCATGGCGCCCTCGACACCGGCATTGCCGATGGCGGCCGCCGCCTCGATCGCGGTGACGTGCTGCCGCATCAGGCCCGGCTTTTCCCGCCGCGCCCGCGCATTGACGATGCGAAACGGCTGGCCGGTAACCAGCGATAGCGCACACGCATTGCGCACGATCTGCCCGCCGCCTTCGCCTTCTGATCCGTCGATGATGATCATTGGTTCACCAATTCCAGAAAAAGTGCATTCGCGCGTGAAGCAAAATCATCGCGCATCGTTCGTGGCGCCAGTTCCCCGGCTTGGTCCAGTTCGCGCGCGATCAGCGTGTCGAGGTCCGGTCGGCGCAGGCCATTGGCCTGCTCATTCGTGCGGGCCTTGGCTTGGACAAGCTCCACGATCTGGTCGGCTATTGCAGCCGGAAGGTCGCTGACCGCGACCAGCGCCTGCAGGTTCATCGGCGGCCGTGTACCCGGATTCAGGCGCAGCGCGCGGATCGCAAGCGCCGGGCGCAACGCATAGAAATATCGCTTCACGGGCACCGCGTCGCTGCCGCCCAACCACCGATCCGCCGCCCGCCGACCCGAACTCGCATAATGATGGGCAAGCGCGCGGGGATCGAGAACGGCGTCCGCCAGTGCGGCAAGCGCAGCGATGACCGGATCGTCCGGCCTGTATCGGATGGGCGATTCGATCCACTCGCTGATGACCGCGTTCGACTTCAGCAACAGGCCCAGCCCCTTGCGGACGTCCCAGCCATTCAGGTCGATGTCGTCCAGGATCGGTTGCTCGATCACATCCCGGCCCGGCACCAGCGACAGATACCAGTCGCGCGGCCGGACATAGAGGAACCGCACGTCGAAATCGCTGTCCGGCGACGGAAAACCCCAGGCGCGCGAACCGGACTCGACGGCCATAAGGACGCGCACCCGTTCCGCTGCCTCGATCGCAGACAGCCGGCGTTCGATTTCGCGCCGCACATCGGGTGCGATCGGATCTTCGCCATCGTCCGTCAACTTCGCTCTCGACCATGGGGTGGTGTGCGCCGGGTCACCCCTTCACGCACACCACCTGCTTCAGTGTGTGGACGATCTCCACCAGATCGGCCTGCGCGGCCATCACGGCTTCGATCGGCTTGTATGCCCTGGGCGTTTCATCGATCACGCCCTCGTCCTTGCGACATTCGACGCCCGCCGTATCCGCGATGTGCTCGTCGAGCGACACCAGCTTCTTGGCGGCGGTCCGGCTCATCACCCGGCCGGCCCCGTGCGAGCAGCTGTCGAACGAATCCGGGTTGCCCAGCCCCCGCACGATGAACGACTTGGCGCCCATCGAACCGGGGATGATGCCCATCACGCCCTTGGCCGCGCGCACCGCGCCCTTGCGGGTGACCAGCACATTCTCGCCAAAGTGGTTCTCCCGCTGGACATAGTTGTGGTGACAATTCACCGCTTCCATCTCCGCATCGAACGGCTTGGCGATCTGGCTGCGCAGCGCGGCGATGACGTTGGTCATCATCATGCGCCGGTTCAGCGCGGCAAAGTCCTGCGCCCATCCGACCGCCTCGACATAATCGTCGAAATGGTCGGTCCCTTCCGGGAAATAGGCCAGATCCTCGTCTGGCAGGTTGATGTGCCACTTGCGCATGTCCTGCTTGGCCAGTTCGATGAAGAACGTGCCGATGGCATTGCCCACGCCGCGCGACCCGGAATGCAGCATCACCCACACCCGCTGCGCCTCGTCCAGGCACAGCTCGATGAAATGGTTGCCGGTGCCCAGCGTCCCCAGATGCATCAGGTTGTTGGTGTTCTTCAGCCGCGGATGCTTGTCACAGATCCGCTGGAACCGCTGCGCCAGCGTGGCCCATGCCTCGACGATCGCCGGCGGCGGGTCGCCCCACGCCCCGGTATCGCGCTTGGTTCGCGTCAGCGACCGGCCATGCGGCACCGCCCGCTCGATCGCCGACCGGATGCCCTCCAGCGTGTCGGGCAGGTCGCTGGCCATCAGCGACGTTCGCGCCGCCATCATGCCACAGCCGATATCGACGCCCACCGCCGCCGGGATCACCGCGCCGCGTGTCGGGATCACCGAACCCACCGTCGCGCCGATGCCGACATGCACGTCGGGCATCGCCGCGACATGCTTGAACACGAACGGCATCCGTGCCGCCGCCGCCAGCTGGCGCCGCGCCCCGTCCTCGACGGAAACGCCGCGGGTCCACATCCGGATCGGCACGCCGCCCTCGACATGCATGGTATCGAACAGTGCTTCGGTCATCGCGACCTCCTTCTTTCCCGTCTCGCTCCCGTCCGCCCGATGATGGGAGCCATGCTCGCCATTGTCCGCCGGGCGGCGGGGCCTTTCAAATGGTCAGGGCGGCAGGATTCGAACCTGCGACCTCCGGTGCCCAAGACCGGCGCTCTGCGCAGACTGAGCTACACCCTGAAACTGTCTGGGGCGGCCGGCCCATTCCGGCCGCCCCGGCTTCCGCATCGTCGGCCGCGTAATCCGCCACAGCCGATACAATGCCTTTCGCACAAGCCGTGCCAGTTCCCGCCGCGACTGGATGAAGATCGCAAAACACTCGCAATTTCCGGGGCTTTCCGCATCGCCGCGGACACAGCGCCCTTTTCCGACCATCCGAAATACTGATCGCAATCGATACGGTTTTATCTTACAGGATAAGGATGAAGCCTGTGGTCGTGATCGGATTTCTGGGCAGCACCCTTGATGCCGGCAAGTTCGGCCCGGGTCGCTGGAACAAGTGGCGGCCGACCGTCGGCCTGACCATGCACCCGGATCTGCGGGTCGACCGGCTGATCCTGATTCACGGTACCGCCCATGGCCGGCTGGCCGAATATGTGGCGGCGGACATCGCGTCGGTATCACCGGAAACTGCCGTCGATCTGCGGCTCCTCGATTTCCGCGACCCCTGGGACTTTGAGGAGGTGTATGGAAAGCTGCTCGATTTCGCCCGCGCCGAACCGTTCGATCCGGATGCGGAGGATTATCTGGTGCACATCACCACGGGCACGCACGTCGCGCAGATCTGCCTGTTCCTACTGACCGAGGCCCGCTACCTGCCCGGCCGCCTGCTTCAGACCCATCCGGTGCGCGGATCGCCCGATCCGGTCGGCAGCTGGAGCGCCATCGACCTTGATCTGTCCCGCTATGACAGCATCGCCACGCGCTTTGCCGCCGCCACGCGCGAGAGTACGTCGTTCCTGAAATCCGGCATCGCGACCCAGAGCGCGGCGTTCAACCGCATGATCGACGAGATCGAGCGGGTGGCGTTGCGGTCAAGGGCACCGATCCTGCTGATGGGCCCGACCGGCGCGGGGAAGAGTCAGCTTGCCCGCCGCATTTATGAATTGAAGCGCCTGAAGCATCAGATTGCCGGCACCTTTGTCGAGGTGAACTGCGCGACGCTAAAGGGTGACGGCGCAATGTCCGCCCTTTTCGGCCATCGCAAGGGCGCCTTCACCGGCGCAATTGCCGACCGGCCCGGCCTTCTCCGCGCTGCTGATCAGGGGATGTTGTTCCTTGACGAGATCGGCGAGCTTGGCCTCGACGAACAGGCGATGATCCTGCGCGCGATCGAGGATCGCCGCTTCCTGCCCGTCGGCTCCGACCGGGAGGTTGGCTCCGATTTTCAGCTGATCGCCGGCACCAACCGCGATCTGGGCGAAGCGGTTGCCGCAGGCCAGTTCCGTGACGACCTGTTTGCGCGGCTCAACCTGTGGACCTTTCGCCTGCCCGGCCTTGCCGACCGGCGGGAGGATGTCGAGCCGAACCTCGACTATGAACTTGACCGGTATGCCGAGCGCGAGGGCGAACGGATCGGCTTCAACAAGGAGGCAAAGGCCCGCTACCTCGCCTTTGCCACCGGGCCGGATGCGACATGGCAGGGCAATTTCCGCGATCTTGCCGCCAGCGTCACCCGCATGGCGACGCTCAGCCCCAGGGGCCGGATCGATATCGAGACGGTGGACGCGGAGATTGTCCGGCTGCGGCGCCTGTGGTTCGGATCCGCTGCCCCCCATGCCGACATTCTCGTCCGCGTGCTGGGGCAGGACCGCGTCGATTCGCTCGACCCCTTCGACCGCGTCCAGCTGGCCGAGGTCATTCAGGTCTGCCAGCGCAGCCGCTCGCTGTCCGAGGCGGGGCGCGCCCTGTTTTCCGCATCGCGGGCACGGCGCACCTCGTCCAACGACGCCGACCGGCTGCGCAAATATCTCGCCCGCTTCGATCTCGACTGGGCAACGCTATCACAGGCATGATGCTTTACCTGCGCAAGGCGAGTGCGGCTTGGTCTTCAGTTAGAATATCAAATAATTCGGCGGGAACGAAACGCCATTTATAGAACGCCCATCAAGCAGCCGCATTGCCAGTGCTGAGGCGTAAAGCTGCCATAGACCTTTCAGCCGAAAGACCACAACCTGCCGACCGACAATCACCACCCCCTTGATCCCACAACAGCCTCGCTCATCGCACCTCATTGCGAGCTTTTTTACGCTCCATCATTTCTTCGACGCTGCGCATCGACACCAAGGTCATGGTGCCAAGCTTGATGACCTCGATCTCACCGGCCTTGATCAGCTGATAGAGCTTGGACCGACCGATGCCGGTGATCCGGCAAGCTTCCGCGATCCTTAATGTAATGGGCTTAAAGTCAGTTGTGGGGCGGCCCGCATGGGGATGGGTACTGCGCTCAGTCACTGGTCCAGTCCCTTGTCCGATTGCCCATGCGTGAGCCGCGCCTCGCTATCGCCGCGCGCCAGCAATCTTCCGACGAGCTTCACAAACTCGTCATAGCGCACTCGCCCAAGCCGGCTGGTTTCCGCATCGAAGGCGGGCTGGTGCGCGGTCAGCGTCAGCTGGTGGCGGATAAACAGCCCCAGCGCCTCGGTCAGATAGTCGATCTTCTGCTCGGTCCGGTCGGCGATCCGGTTTTGCCGGTCCAGCCGGATGCCGAACCGCTGGTCGAGCTCAGTCGCAGCGCGCCGGTCGAACCAGGCGGTCAGCGCATCGGTCAGGATCGCGGTCTTGGACGCGCCGGGCTTCGCCGCCATGGCATCGAGCTTTTCCGACAAGGCGTCGGGCAGGTAGAACTGGTGGCGGGTCTTGCGAGTCTGCATGAAGTCAGCATCGCTGGCGACCGACCTTCGCGAAAGATGCTCCCCGGGGCAGCTTGGCCCATCGATCAGACCCCGCCGATGGTGGGTCCCGAGCGCTGGCGCCCGAACGTCCAGCTGATCGCGCCACCGCGATCGATGCCGGAGACCGGCCGTCCGATCTGCTGCTCGAGCACCGGTCGCCAGGGTACCAGCGTGAACTCGCGCGACTTCTCGATCACCGCGAACCTCTCAGTCCCGACCTGCACGGCCTTGCGGTAGATGCCCTCAACCGTGCCGCCCTGATGGGGTGTGTATTCCAGGCCCATTTCCCTGGAGAGCTGGCCAGCGACCTGCTGCAGCTCGCGCTGGCGCAGCGTCGCGATCAGGTTGGGCTGGTAGGTGATGGTCGCGCCATCGCTCCAGGCGAGCCCCTGCTCAACTAGCCATTGCCGGCGAACCGCCAGCGCTTGGCGTACCTGCGCCCCGAACCCACGCTCCAGTGTCTCCGGTTCCTTGGCTACGCATTGCTCATCCAGCCAGGTGACGCCGTTATGCCGGGTCAGCTGCTCAAGCGGCTGGGTCGCCAGCGGGGCGATCTCGACCGGCCGGGCCGCCGCTGCCCCTCGCTCGAACTCCAGCACGCGATCCAGATGATCGGGTGCGATCTTCCAGCTGCCATCGGGCAGCCGCTCGACCGCGCCCCGGGCCCGCCGGATCGCCTCGAGCCTGCGGACATGTGCCTCGGCAAAGCGCTCGCTGGCGCCTGCATCATGCCGCAGGTGATGGTCGACGCTGTAGATGCCGCCGTTTGCCGCAGCAACCTCGGCGATGACCCGGTCAACCTCGCGGACCTGCGGCACCACCGGATCGATCCTGACGATCTCGTTGCCACGCGTTGCATCCAGAATGGATCGATCTCCAAGGGCGACATAGTGGCTGCGCCCATCGGTCGCAGCGACGATCAGATAGGGCCGGTCATGATGATCGCCTCCCAGACCCTGCGCGACAATGCGGCCGATCAACGGCTTGCCTTCGGCCGGATCGTAGATCGCATAATCCTGGGGCGAGACCTCCGGTGCAGCAAGCCGAAGCCGTTCGTGCACGGTGGCGATGATGTCGCCACGCCTGCCCATGGCGCGCAACGTCTGTTCGAGATCATCGGCAAGCCGGAACCGGCCCCCGACCTCTTCGGTGGCGAGGCCCATGCGGCTGAGCGTCTGCAGCCGCCCCGCCCTCAGGCCCTGCTCCTCGCCATTGCCGTGCCATGGCGATGCCAGTCCATCCGGGTCGCGCGATGCCAGCAGTGTGCGGTCGATCCGTGTGAACCGCTCCTGCACCATCTCGCGCTGGCGCGCCTCGAAGATCTCGCGATCGGTACGCGGGCCAAGGTCGAGGTTGACCAGCTCGGCAGCGCGCCCGGCCAAGCCACGGCTGACATATTCGCGGGCGATGACCAGGTCCTGTCCGCGATCATCGATCCCGCGCAGCAGGACATGGCTGTGGGGGTGGC
This sequence comes from Sphingomonas sp. BGYR3, assembly GCF_025153455.1. Classification (NCBI taxonomy): domain Bacteria; kingdom Pseudomonadati; phylum Pseudomonadota; class Alphaproteobacteria; order Sphingomonadales; family Sphingomonadaceae; genus Sphingomonas; species Sphingomonas sp. BGYR3. The sequence goes on from NZ_JANZNT010000001.1 coordinate 747,473, forward strand.
CGGTGTTGAAATGATCGACCGCGACCCAGTCGAGCCTGGTGCCAAGGTCCTGCTCGACCTGCGCCATCCAGCGCCGGACGAGCGGCTTCAAATCGTCATAGAGCGCGCCATCCTCAGCCGCGACAATGAACCGGAACTGGTACCGGTCGCCCGCTCCGCGCTCGAGGAACGCCTTGCCGTTCACCGCATCGCTCGCCGGACCGTACAGCAGCCCGCGCCCGCCCTCACGGGTCGTGCCGTCGCGCTCCAGATAGCGCAGATGCGCCCGGGCCGCAGCGGTGCCATTGCCGGCCAGCTTCACGAACCGCGCCTTCACCACCACCCGGCGCGTGCGCATCCCGCCCGAGCGGGCGGACGTGCCAAGCATCCGGCCGACGCCCGAGCCGCGCCCGATCCGGCTGCCGTCGAAGCTGGCGCGTCGACCTCGCTGCCGGGCGCTGCCGCCCGCCAGGTTGGTCGCCTTGCGCAGCTGGTGCGCGAACGGGCGATCAGCGCCCACCCGCCCCAGCCAAAGCCCGAACTCATCCTCCGCCATCGCCCTGCTTCTCCGCAAAGACAGCAGATGAGGGTGCGCCGTGGCATTGCCGCAAGGGCCTCCCATCGTACCGGCCGGAAAGCGGCAGAACTCCGCCAGTTCTTACCCCTAGATCAGGCGTATGGAGGCACCGCCCAATCCATGCCTCCACCCAAAACGACGTGCAGACGCCCTGTTCGCTGCCGCTTGGAGGCAGAGCTTTTATCTTGCCTTACATCCATATCGCTTCTGAGACCCACCTGCCTTCTCAATGTTCCTGTTATGTTCTATCGATCAACCCACAGTGATTCGATCAGGGAGCACCGACATGGCGATCAGGATTACACCGCTCGAAGACGCCCGGCTGCAGCTATCGGGTGATCTGGACGACATGATCAGCCTGTACCCAAGTGCTGTGGACGACGGGTTTGTGATCGCGACATCGGACGGAACCTTGCTGCAAGGCGATGTCGATTCCATAACTCGGGCATGCCGGTTCTCGGTGTTGGTCGAGGGCGCCGGGATCGTGACGATCGGCCGCACCGATCATGGCGATGTGCTCCACCTTGCATGGCGGGTTGAGTGGATCAGCGTTGCTCGGACGAGTGATGCGTGCTGCCGACAGAGCGCCGATACGCTCCACGATCAGCGCGAGTTTTTGTTCGAAAATGGCGTGAGAATGGCCGCCTAGACGGCGGCCTCAAGGCTCGCAATGTGGAGCTCACAGGCCTGTTTGACCAGCGACTGGAGGAGCTCGATCCGCTCGGCCAGCCATGCCAGTTCCTCACCCGTGATCTTGTAATGCGGTGAGTAACGGGCGTTGACATAGGCCTGCCGTAGCAGCTCGAAGCAGCGATTGCCGAACTTGGTATTGCGCGGCCAGACCTCGATCAGCTCGGGCACCAAGGGCTCGGCCTGGCTGCGCAGGAAGTTGAGCTTGTGCGACTTCGGGCTGTAGAGGGAGCGGGTCAGTAGCACGCAATGATAACTGCGCTCAGCTGCTTGATGAGCCATGAAAGCGGCGTCTCGCTCGACGCCGTTTTGTTGACTGACACGTGCCAGCTGAAGCGCATGAACTGCTAGCGGAAACCAGTAGTCGAAGTGTTTTTGCGCTTCAGCCTTCTCATCGGCGGGCGAGAGAGACTTCGGCTGAACGAATGGATGACCCTCCACTTGATACAGCACGATGCCATCCCTAACGATGTCGGTGACGAAGGGCCGTCCTCGCTGAAGCTGGTCGTTCACATCGGCGAGGCTGTGGACGATGAAGTTGACCGGGGCCGAGATGCGCTTGGCGATCGTCACCTCGCGGGTGAGATGCTCGTCGGCCTTGGCCCAGAACTCGAGCGTGTCGGTGAGCCGCTCGTCGCTGACCACGACCAGGATGTCATAGTCGGAGAAATAGCCGCCGACCGGGTCCTCGACCCAGTCGCCGCGCGCATAGGAGCCGTAGAGGATCACCTTGAGGATACGGCCCTGCTTCTTCCATTTCTGGGTGGCGAGCGCCGTTGCGTCCTCGAACTCGGCGAACAACAGTTGCACGACGCGCTCGAGATCGCGTCGCTTCCGGTCCGGCAGGTGATCGAGGCTGGTTTTCATGGTTGCTGCTCAACCTTGAGGCATAAGGGGCCGGAGACACAAGAAAAAGCTCGCCTGACGTGATGCCCGGCGGCAACAATGCCGCCGGGCATTCGGATCAAGCATCGAGCTGAGCAGGTTCGGCTTGTTGCTCGGCCGATGAGTGCGGCGCGATCAGCATGGGCACTGCTTTCGAGCGATCCGCCGCCTCTACCCCGCCGCGCTCGGTGTAGCCGGACGCCGGGAACCGCAGCCAGCGCGGCACCCAACCCCGAACCTTTTCCCGTCCGTTCTCGCCTGTGAGGCAGTCGCGGATGATGGTCTTGAGCACCTTGCCAGTAGCCTTGGCATTGGCTTCGGCAACCGTCTTGCTCGCCACCTCCTCGACCATGGCAAGCAACACCTCGCGGTCGCGGATCAGGTCGAACAGGGCATCATCCGCCTGCCAGACCGATGCCATCTCCACCCCAAGCTGCGCCCCGAGCAGGTCCACCATCTCGCTGCGGGCATGAAGCGTCTCGCCCATGACGATGGCGAGGATAGCGAGCACCTGCTCGTCGGCAAGCGGCAGCAACTGGGCGAACAGGGCAACCAGTCCAAGCCCTTCCCCGCCGGCAAGGGTCGGCATGTCGAGGTCGAACCCGAGTACCGCAAGCATGGCCCGGCGCCTCGCATCGAACGCGGCTTCCGATGCGGACAGTTCGACGCTCTCGACGATGGGCGTGGCGGCGCGCTGCTGCTCGATGCGAACCGACCAGAGGGGCGAGCCTGCGATCATGTGGGCGACCGTGACCCGGAGCGCGATCCCCGGCGCATCAGCCAGCTTGGCGCGAACCGCCGCATGGCGGTGAAGGTCGACATAGTCGTTGCATGCCGCGCTGATCTCCGGCCGACCGGGCTTGTCGGCGGACGCTTCCGGGGTGCTGCTCTTGTCCAGCTGTCGCGCTTCCTTGTGGCTCAGATAGCCTTCGTGGAAGGTCACCTCGCCGCGATGGCCGATGGCGATATAGACCTTGCCGCCCTGCCGCTTGGACCGTTTCTCATGATCCCAGCCCTGGAACTGCTGGCCGGGCGGGAGGATCACGACCTCGCGCCACCCCGCCGCCCGATAGCCCTCGGCTCGCTCGGCAATGGCGGCATGCTGGGCAGCCCAGAACGCGTCGGCATCGGCAAAATAGCTGTCCTCGCCGAACAGGTCGGCAATGATCTCGCCCTCGAACCCGGCAAGGTCGAACAGCGCCACTCTGGTCGAGATGGATGCGCCGCCGAACAGCCATGCCTTGAGCGCATGGCCCGTGGGTGCGCGGGTGTCAGGATCGTCCAGCATCGCGAGCCACTCGCGCTGGCGCGTCTTGGAGGCGAGGGTAAGGTGCCGGACGGTCACGGCATCGATGGCTTCGCTGCGATAGAGGTTGCGGATGCGGGGCAGAAGGTTGCCGAGCGCGAGGGTCCGCTTCACCTGCAGCTCGGTCAGCCCGAACACCGCCGCGATCTGGTCCGGCCTGCGGCCTTCGCGGACCAGCCGGGTGAAGGTCTCCCAGCGGGTCACCTCGTCGGGATCGAGCCGGGCGATGTTCTCGATGAGCGATGCCTCGAGTGCTGCCGCATCGTCTCCGGCCTCAATGACCGCACAGGGCAGCGCATCCATCTCCCCGCCCTCCCCGGCAACGGCCAGCGCTGCATGATAGCGCCGCTTGCCCGCGACGATCTCATAGGTGTCGGGCGATCCGTTCTGCCGTACGATCAGCGGGACCAGCACGCCCCGCGCCCGGACGGACGGCAGGATGTTGGCAAGGTCGGGGGCCTTGCGGCCTGCCCGCATGTTCACAGGCGAGATGCTCAGCTTGGCGATGTCGATATGCTCAAGTTCCATGATCCTTACTCCTCTTCGAACACCGCACCGGCCCCGGAAAAGGGGGGTGGGCGGCAAGGAGCGAACCGGCAGTCCCGCTCGAGCGGCGGGCTGCACCCAAAGGGCCGCAACACCGTGAAGAACCTGGGCGAAGCCCGGGTTGCTGACCGACGCGACGGGACTAGAGGGCAGCGACGCCCACCCCCCTTTGGCCGCGGCCGGCAGGCCAACGCCAGCGCGTCAGCGCTGTCCGCATCGCCGGCACTCCGACGGCCCTTTGCGTCAATGATCGTCACCCCGCTAGGGGCCGAGACCCGCCAAGGGCTCGGTGGAGCGCAGCGGAATAGAGCATGGCCGCGCCTAGGGCGCGAAACGCCATTACGAATTTGGACTTTTTGTCAGCTTTGCGCCCCAATCTCGGCCATTCCCCTTCGGGTTCTTTGCGCCCACAAGCTGCCGTCACCGTCGAAACCCATTGGCTTGTTTCGGGAGCGCCCGTCGGATGTCAGCGCTCGTCACCGATCAGAAGAAGTGCCAACGGCGGCTTCGCGAGCAAACCAGCGGGAAGACTTACGCAATGGAGCGAGGCGCAGGCGCTCGCGCAGACGGCGCACAGTCGGAATTCTTCCCGGCCACAGTTTAAAGCCCGCTATCCGTGTCATCGAACGGCTCGAACCCTTACGGATAGATATGTTGGATGTTCGACTACTTGTTGAGCGAGATCGGGATTTGGCAGCAGATCGTCGTCTTCAATCATGTTGGCCTATGTCTTGGCATCACGAGGCCGGCGTCGCGTTCTTCGCCGCCGCCGTGGCCTTTCGCGCCTTTGTGTCGACGCCACGGCGGGTCAAATCCACTCCGATCACGGCAATATCTTCGACTTCTGGAAACTGGTTGGAAATCTGCGACCAATGGGCGCGCAGTGCTTCGACGAGATCGTCAAAGCTTTCGGCCCGGCCGCCATCCGGCAGCTCCCAATACGTTTTGTCGCCAAGATAAACCAAGGCGAAAATCCCCCGGCTTGAGCGCACGTCGCGCAGGTAATCGCCGCAAAGCTGTATTTCCAGCCGTTCGAAAAGGTGCGGCCCGGTCCATTTGTCGGCAATCTTCAGTTCGGTCGGAACAGGCGCATCGAAACCAACACCGAGAAAGCGTAGATCGGGCCGCTTTGCATCGGCCAGTTCTTCCTCCTGCGGAATGTTATAGCGGCCGCCAGCGCGGTCGCGACACCAGCCCCCGATGAATTTACGAAATTCGGTTTCCTGATCAACTGCCTGCAAGAGCGAGGCGATGCTGGAATCGCCACCCTCAAGATCGTGCTTCAAGGCTTCAAGCCGGTCAATTGCGAGATACCAGAGTTCGCGGTGATTGCGCGGCGTCCTGATCAACGTATCGTTGAACTCGCGAACTTCGCCGGGCGTCCAGGCTGCGATATCGGCGTCGATCGCAGCCTTGGCTCTTGCGTGGAATGTCATCCAAGGCCGCGAGTCCTCCGCTGGATGGGCGCGCGCCATCTCGAGCAAGGCAAGATACGCATCCTTTCCTGGCGTCTCTTTTATGAACGCAAACAGGGCATTTCGAGCGTCCTGCGCATCATCGCGCGGACCGGGCGAATAAACACCGCCTCCGGCCCGCTGAATATCGTCCTTCTCGCGGATATAGCGGTGCATCAACAGATAGAGTGTCTTCATGTGCTCAACCGTGCGGTAAGCTTGCCGAGCTCGACCTTCCTGCGACCTGCCGCCGAGCAACGCGACAATAAAGCGGACTGCGAGCTTCGTCTGGTCGGCGGGATCTTTGATCTCGGCCAAGCGCGCCGCCAACGCCGGGATGGCGGCGTCAGGATCAACACCCACCCATGTGGCAAACCAGATCGGGGCAAAGTCGAGGTTGCGGATGGCTTTTGCCTTTTGCGACGCTATCCGCGCAATAGTCGCGTCGTCAACCGACGACCGCTGCACAATCGCTAGCAAGTAGCCGAGATTGCGCGGGTTGACTCGTTTGGCGTGAAGCGCTGGCAGAAGCTGGGGCGCGATCAGATCCCACATCCATTCACCCTGCCAGCTCGCGTAGTACAACACATAATGGCTTTCGCTCTCAGGGGTCTCAGTCGCGAGTTCGTAAGCGATCTCGCCAAGCACGACCTCAGCCACTTCGGTCGAATATGTTCCATACAGCTTTGGCAGCCACGATGGGAAACCGTTGAGTTCGTGCAACGCGAAGTGGGTCGCGGTCACGGCGTCGGCGGCGTTGACGCCGGAGGGCCAATCGGCCGTCTCGCGGGCTTCGATCTCAAGGCCGGTCAGGCCGAAGATGGCATGAAAGGGCGTTGTATTCGCGATGGCGCCTTCGGATCGGACCTTCGGGCGACCGGTCCGCCAGAAGCGCACAGCGCCATCGCGAAATGCGGTCGCGATATCTTCGCCAAACACGGGGATCAGCGATCGCCAGTTCCCGTCAGTCCAGCGGCTATGCTGATTTTCAGCCGATCGCAGCTGATGGTGGAGATAGTATTGGTCACGAGTGACGAGGTTGGGTTTGCCCGGATCGCGTAAGGTCTCAGTCCGCGTCGCCAAGATTTCCTTCGCACGCTGCAATTGCTTGGCTGCGCGCTCGGCCTGTCGGGCGGCCCGCCGTTTCCAGACAGCGTTCTGCCGTCGCCAACTCTGTCGACCTTGGGCGGGCGGATTGAGCAGTTTCGCGAGCGTCGATTGCAATTCTGGCTCGACGGCGGCCAGACGTTTGAGCCGTTCGCGCCACGCTCGCGGCCGACCGCCCTGTCGGTAGAGCTGAAAAGCAAGCGTGAGGGCGAGAAGGCGGTCATCCAGCAGTTCGCGCTGTTCGATATCGACGCAGAACCTGTCGAAATCGGCGTCGTCGAAGCCCCAATAGGCGCCAGAGATCGAGACGTGCCAATAGTCGATCAACCTCTCGTCATTGGCGCGGTTGCGGGCGGTCCGCTCCTCCGCAACGCACCGCCAGAAGAGGGCATGGTTCAGCTCCGGCCACCCTCGAACGAGGTCCGGCATGTCCTTGCGCGGGTCGCTGAAGATGTCGCGGTTATAGTCTTGCGCAATCGGCAACATGCGCAGGATGGAAAGGGTCGTGACCGAAAGCGCGGCGGGATGGCGCGCCTCGATTAGTCGGACGGCGATTTGCGCTGCGGTGCGCCCGAGCCAGCCATATGCTTCGGAAATCTCGCAGTGCCGGCGCTCGACCACCGGCTCGCGCTTGAGCAACGCATATAGCCCCTCGTTAAGATCGACCAGGTGATCAAGCGGCCACTCATTTGCTAGCGCCAGCAGGCCATCACAAAGGATGTCGGTCTCAAATCGCTTTTTTGGCGCCGCGGCTTCAATCACGGCGAGGAGCCAACTGTTTCCCGCTGAGTCGGCGGGCAAGGTGGGCAAAAACTCAGCAATCCAGTCGCGGCGGAGAGGCGACGGCTCGGAGAGGAATGCGGTGCGGACCTCGATGACGTCAGCGGTGGAACCAAGTGCCGCGACCGCGCGGATAGCAGCGATGCGCGTGTATTTGGCCCGCGCGGTCAACGCAAAATGTTTGGCCTTGTTCGCAAGGGCTTTGATATCGCCCTGCCAGACCATGCGCAGCAGGAACCAAACGATGTCATCATCATCGGCGTGTTGGTTGAGAAGCTTGCCGATATCGTCGGCGAGATCGCGGTCCGTGAACCTTTGCACGGCCGCATAGTCCATCATGCTGCGCCCGTGCGCTGGTTGCGCGAGTTGCTCGCAAGTCTGGCGCAGGATGGTGCCGCGAGTTTCCAGCGGAAGTTTGCTTGGATCACCGCCTTCAAACAGGACTTCTGGCGCGAGCCGCACAACGCGATCGAGAATTCGACCATCGAGCAGCGCCAGCCAAGGCAGGATTGGGCGCATCGTCGGGACGATAACCTCGATCCCATATTGGCGGCGGAAGAACAGCCCTTCGATTTTGGCGCGCGAGGCATCGTCGACGATCAAGGTGTGCAGCCATTCGGCAGTCAAATATTCGCGGACGGACCGGTGATGGAACCGTACCGTGCCATAAATGCCCTCATCGAAGATCGGCCGACTAAGCAGGGTGGCGCAGTCAATGTCGTCCCAGTCGGTCAATATCTCCTTGATCGGTAGGCCACTGGCATTTTCATGGCCGTCGGGTACCCGAATTGAGGATTGCTGCGCGAGCGTCGCGGCGGCGGCGACTAGGCGAGCGCCGACCAAAATTTTTTCGCTGGTGATCGGGCGGGCATCGGAACGGTCTTGATCGCGCTCCTCGAGCCGCTTGGCGATGCTGCTACGCATCAACTCAAGGCGCGAGCCGATGCGATGGTGTGTCAGCCAAAACTCGATCGTCTCGGCAAGATCGAGTGGCCGTGTGGTGAAGGACCAAGCTTCGGCCTTCTCGATTGCCGTGCGGAACGTCTTCAGATCGGTCACGCCCTTGGCGGTCGCGAACCTGTCGACCTGATCGCCATGAAGATCGTCCAGCGCGACAATGCGGAATGGATCGCGTCGCGTTGCGCTGTTCGGCTTTTCGACCGTCGTAAAGCCGCTCTCGCTTTCGTCGTCAGCCCCAGGGGTGATCGCTCGCGCCGGCGGCGTGTAAGCCAGCTCGCGTTTGCAAAGAAGCAGGTCGGTCTTCGGACGCCAGGCGTTCGTGCGACCGGTGATGATGATGTGCGCGTCTTGCAGGACACTCCGCAATTTAACGCCGAGCTTACGGATCGCGCGCTCGAAATCCTTCGGGTCTCCGAGCCGCGCCTCGTCGACTGAATCGAGCAACAGCCATCCCTCTTCGCCCGAGCGGGCCCAAGCCTCAAATTCCGCGAGTGACCCCTCCTCGAAACTAGCCTCAAAATCCTGCGTGACATGCTCGATCCGGACGAAAAAGGCTGGTTTTCCCTTAGCCCGCAATTGACGTGTCGTATGCCGGATTTCCTCGGTCTTGCCCGAGCCAGCTTCCGACAGAAGGATCACACGCGCCTCGACTAGCAAGTCCGGCCAGCGCATCGCCTTTTCGCGGCCGAGCAAGCGATGTACCGCGGCCTGGTCGCCGCCATCGTCGCTGATTGCGAGCTCGTGGAAGCTGCGATCGAGCGGGATGAATTCGTCAGGATCACTGGACATTGGACAATCGTCTTCTAGCTTCCACGTCCCGCCTCGCTATTTCGCATCACGGTTCTTGCTTCAACGATGCGCAGCAAGTGGCTGGCGAGGATTAGCATCTCACCTGCCTCCGCCGCGTCTTCGAGCGCGACGGTCCGGTGACTGACCGGATTCTTGTATGATCCGATCGCCCCCGAAAAGAGGGCGGATAACGCCTGCCGTTCTGCGGGAACTAGAGACATATCGGTCAGGGGCCCCGTGTCCGGATGAAATGCCTGCCGCATGAGGTCCGTGCCAATATCACGTGCAGTGAAACCGCCCGCTTGTCGCACAGCCTCTTCCACGCCTTTGAATGCCTCAAACACTGCGGTATCGTAGTTGCCTCGGATAAAATTGCGCCAAGCGCTTGCGGCCAGAGAACCGTGAAGCAATTCGCGCGGTAGCAAACAGGCTTTGCGAAAATCGGCAAACGCGACCTGGCTTGCGACTGCCCTTCCCCGTCGGGTGACAAACTGCCAGCTATCGCCCTTGGACGCGATGAGGCTCTGCGCCTCCATCCAGCTCCACGCCTCCGCGATGGCCTCTTCAAGCTGTTGCGTCAGCTGTCTCGGGTAAATCTCGCTCATCTGCCGGAGGCCGTTGATGAAGTTATGGAGATGGACATCACCCCCATCCTCGACGAGCGCCCGTAGAATCACTCCCGCTAGTTCTTCAGGCTCGAGTTCCAACACGTCCTGACCATCCGGAATTCGACGCGCGAGCCGTTGAACCACCTATTATCTCCATCTCAGCTTGTTAGCAGACCCATGTTCTATTGCTAAACCGAGCAGCAAGCCAAGGCGCTCCACCGCAAAGCGGAGCCGCAATTCTGGCTTAGCCTAGCTGCGTAGGGTACCAGCTCCGCTCCTCGAACCACGGTAGATCGAGCTAGTTGCGCCGTTCGGCGCCGGGTAGCAGATGTCTGCTTTGGCAGCGGCGATACTCAAACTGGTCAGGCAGCTGACGGCCCATCAGCTGCTGGGCTTCTTCTAGCTGACCAGCTAATCAGCAATGCGCCTCAACATCGGACACTGACGACGGATCGCGCTATGCTTAAAAGTGGACAAGCGGCGGATACATATGTTGGCATGAATGCCGGAAGACCCTCTCAGTCAGCGGCACCGGCCCGCGCTCGGCCACACCGGCATAAATCCAGGCAGGACATGGCCGGAGGTGCCCAGCGGCGCGGCCGTCGCTATCCGGCGACGAGTCCCCCGAGGCCTGGGAGGAAGGGCCCGAGCACGGTCACATAATCGGCTGCATAGCCCACGAGCTTTTGGAACCAGGGCACATAGTCCGGCGTACCCTTCGTTACCTCCATCTGACGGGCAATCTCGCGCAACTCGGTACGATGCGTCTCATTGCCAATATTACTGTCGATCGCCTGGATAAGCTCTTGGAAAAGTGTGTCCATGTCGAGCGAGTTGGTCGAATTGTCCGTCGAGGCGATCACCGTGCGGTTCTGGTGCCCGCTGATATCGCCCTGGTGCAGGTGACCAGAAAAGGTCTCGATGTTGATGGACAGTGCCGCCTGTGCAGCCTTTTCCTTCTCTTCCACGCTGAAGCTGATCCCTTCGCCCAATATGCCATTCTTCTCGAGGCCGATCGCCCAATCCAGAACGAGATTCCTGACCTGCTCGAGCACATCTAGGAACACGCTCTGTGGTGTATGGACATAATATTCGGTGCCCGGTGTCCCGTGGGCCTTGTTCATTTGCGTCTCGATTGCGCCTGTGACCTTTCCAATGACCTCCTGGGTGCCGTCGCCCGCCAAAACTTCGACCTTGGCAACGGAGTCGCCGATCGGAGTCGTGCAGACCTGGTCCAACCAGTCGCTGTGACCTGTCACGGGAACGACACCATGAAACCGCGTATGCGCCCGGAGTTGTCCCGTCGTGCGGCGATAGGGCGGCACGGTCTCGGGATCGGTGTAGCCGCGCAGTTCGCGATCGACCCAGTCTGCGGTGTCCTCAAGTTGTAATTTCACCGCGGCAAGCTTCACTCGGCGCAGCAGGTCGCTAACCTTGACGGTCGGGTCCAGTGCCTGCGCCTGAATCTCCTCAACTAACCCCGCCATGCATCCGCTCCTCGGTCGTGCTGCTAGCATCGTGCCGCGCTATTTCACACGCAGCAACGGGCGAGGCCGCGAATCGACGAGCGGCGTATCCCACGGGAGCAATTCGTGTGTCTGCTTCAATTCGTCGCCGATCCCAACCCGCCAGCCGGCAAACGACCCATTAGTCGACGTTCGTGAAATGTTGCCCAACTGGCACTCCCCAAGCGCATCAGTTTATGTGACATGCACGATAGTGGCTTTCTTCAGGGGGTATAATTGGGGGTGTAATAGGCAGTCCAAATCCGAATTAGTGTCGGAACTCTGCCATTAATTGCCGTGCTGCGATTCCCCTCACCCGCTCCACTTTCCATACGCGCCATATGCTGAACACCACGGGGCGATTTTCCGGTGGGGCCCGCTGCGCCGAATGACCGGCGCGGGGATATTCCCCGTCACCATGCCCCCGGCCGGAATTGACGCGTCGCGCCGGTTTTCCGCGTCCGCTTCGCTGAAACCTTCGACATAGCCATTCGGCATCGGATCGGTGCGCCCGGCGATGATGCGGGTTCAGTATCGCGCGGGCCGGCCCTGACGGGCGCGGGCACCGGCGATGGCCGTGGCAGGCACAAAAGAAGGGGGCGGCAGGATTGCCCTGCCGCCCCCCGATGTTCGTCCGGCGTTACCGCCCGGTCGATCAGAACCGCAGGCGAGCGCCCATGGTGAACGAACGGCCGATCGGATCGTACAGCGTCGGGAAGGTGTTCCCGCTGTTGAACGCCGTGCCACCCACGCCCGAACCGACCAGCGGCGGCTGGCGGTCGAACAGGTTGTCGACGGTCAGGGTCAGTTCCAGTTCGTCGGTCGGCTGCACGCGCAGCGCGAGGTCGAACAGGTCATAGGCACCGATCTGGCGGAACTGCGGCGCAATGCCGCCGGTCGGCACGTTGGTGTACTGAACGCCGTTCAGGACAAAGCTCTGCAAATTGGTCGGCGCCGGGTTCGGACCGCCGGGCTGCGGCGTATTGCCGGGCAGACGGGTGGCCAGGAACGGCTCCAGCTGCACCGCGCTCATGTGGTTCCACAACATCGAGATGTCGTAGTTCTTGCCCGAATAGGTCAGACGGCCGTTATAGCGCCATTCCGCACGCGGATTGGTGCATCCCGACGGGCTGTAATAGCCGGTGCAGTCGCGGTTGATCGCGTTCGGCGTTGCCTGGAAGTGATAATAATCCAGCCACGTACCGTTGAACGACATCGTGATCGAGTTGTCGGTATTCAGGCCCAGCTGATCCAGCGGTATGCGCTGGGTCACGCCGAAATCGATACCGGCAGTCTGGATCACACCCAGGTTGGACGAGCTGAGGATGACGCCGGGCGTTTCGCCGGCGCCGTTCAGGCTGCCCGTCAGCGGGTTGCGACGGATGAAACCGCAGAACGAGTTGTTTTCGAACGTCGGGTTCAGCGCAGCCGAATAGCATCCGTTCAGGATGTCGGCCTGCAACGGCTGGGTGATGGCGTTGTCGACGCGGATATTGAAGTAATCGACGGTCAGCGCAAAGCCCGGCATGAATTCCGGGGTGAACACACCGCCCAAGGTGTAGGTCCGGGCTTCTTCGACATCCAGCGTGGCGTTACCCGCGGTGGTGACGTTGATCTGACCGGACGTCGGTGCCGGGATGCCGCCGATGGTGCCCGCAGGCGCACCGGTTGCAACGCACAGCGCGGTCAGACCGGCGCTGGCCGTCGGGTTGGCGCCTTGACACGGATCGGTGGTCAGGTTGCCCAGACCCTGAACCGGCGACTGGAACAGTTCCTGGATGTTCGGCGAACGCACCGCGATCTGGTACATGCCGCGGAACTTGAAGCCGCGATACGGCTCCCACGAACCGCCCGCCTTCCACGTCGTGCTGCCACCCGTGGTCGTGTAGTCGGAATAGCGGATGCCGCCTTCCGCAGTCAGGCGATAGAAGAACGGCTTGTCTTCGACCAGCGGGACGATGATTTCGCCGAACACTTCCTTGACGCTGTATTCACCCGCATCCGGCGGCGTACGCGCGCCGGTGCCGAGCACTTCGCCCTGGATCTGCGACGCGCCGTCCGGCTGGCTGGCGGCCGAAATCTTGCGATATTCCGCGCCGACGGCGAAACCGATGGCGTTTTCGGCAAAGGGCGAGGCAAGGCCGAACAGGTCGCCGGCGATGCTGCCCGTGATGACCGTCTGGCGCGTCACGCGGTTGATCAGCGCGTCCAGATCGATGAACGACAGCATTTCCGGCGTGATGGTGCCGTTCTGGCCGAACAGGTTCAGCGGGACGCAGTTGTTGGTCGTGTCGACGCAGACCGGGGTGCCGCCAACGGTACGGAACGACCGAAGCGCCTGCTGCACCTTGCTGAACGAACCCCAGTTTTCGCGGGTCTGGTTCTGGCGCGTTTCACCGAACTGCGCGCTGACGTCATAGGTCAGCGACGGCGTGATGTTGCCGCGGAAACCGCCCTGCACCTGAAACACCTGCGACACGATCGGGTTACCGCGCGGGCCGTATTCGGTGAAGCGACGCTGCGCGATCACCGGGATTTCAAGATAGCCGGGCGTGCCCGGGCCGCCGCGAACGGCCGCAGCCGCATCGCAATCCGCCTGGCTGATCGGCTGGATGCCGGTAACCGCCGCGTTGGTGTCGAAACCGGCGCACAGCTGGTTGCGGACACCGGCCGGCAGATAGGCGTTGTTCAGCGACAGGCGATAGGTGTTGCCGAACGTGCCCGACGAGGCCAGCTGCAGCCGCACTTCGTTGCGGTTGTAAAAGGCGGTCGAATAGAATTCGATGCCGTCGGCAATTTCGTAATCCGCCTTGGCATACACATTGATGCGGTCGAGCGGCGTCTGGAAATAGGTGCCGATATTGGTGTTGTACGTGTCGGCCGGCGTTGCCGCCTGCAGACGGCCGGTGGCCGGATTGACGACCGCGCCGAAGATGCTGGCGGGAAGGCCGAGCGCGGCGTTGTTCGGCGAGCCGAAGATCGTCACCTGAGCGGCAGTCGCGCCGGAGAACAGGCCGTTGGCCGAGCTGATCGGCACTTCGCTGATCGAACGCTGCGTGTGCAGCAGCGGATCGGCCTTGGTATAGCCGACGCTAAGCACGGCGTTGCCGCGACCATCGGCGAAGTTGCCACCGACGGTGACGTCGGCGCGGAAGCGGGCGGCATCGCCGCGCTCGGAAATGCGATACTGGGCGTTGGCGACAATGCCTTCGAAATCGCGGCGCGTGATGAAGTTGACGACGCCGGCAACCGCATCAGCACCGTACACGGTGGAGGCACCGCCGGTCGTGATGTCGACCCGCTGCAGCAGCGCGACGGGGATGTTGTTGGTGTCGGTCAGGCCATCCAGGCCGAACGGCACGATGCGGCGGCCGTCCATCAGGACCAGCGTGCGGTTCGTGCCGATGCCGCGCAGGTCGACCGTGGCCGAACCGTCGGAACCGTTGTTCACGCCCGGGCCAATCGACGGACGGACGCCGGGCAGTTCGCGCAGCACTTCCTCGACGCTAACGGGCTGACGGAAATTCAGTTCGTCCTCGCCGATCACGGCGACGGGGCTGGACTGTTCCAGGGCCGGGTTGACGATGCGCGATCCGGTCACGACGATGTCGTCGCTGGGCTCTTCGGTCGCAGCGGCATCCTGTGCGTGCGCCGGGAAGGCGAACAAGGACGTGCCAATAAACAGCGACGCAATCCAATGACTGCGCCGAGCGGCGGAAATTTTCATAAGCATACCCCCATACTCGATAGCTTGGTGGCACAATCCGTGCACCATGCGCGTCCTATGCGAGCGAAATCGGCAATCAACAATGGAACTTTATTGCGAAAGTTGCGTTCGCGGTGGCCCTGTTGCCCATTTGCATCACATATTCACCGCAAGATGCACAAAAAGGGCGAACATTCGCGCAACCTGCAAATCGAAGCGGTAATGTTAAGCCCCGGCAGGGCCGGTTTTGTCGCGGCGATCACTTGATCAGCGCGCGAACTGGATAAATCAGCCAAGCTCAGGTCATCAGTTACCCGAACTATACATCGACTGTATCGAACTAACGCCGAGGCGGGTTCCAACAGTTCGGGCGGAACGACAGCGAACGGACGATCAGATCAGCGCCGGTTAAAGCGGCGGCAGGTCGAGGCCAAGGCGGCCCAGGGCGCGGCCGGCGCCTGCCTTTACCTTGAAGAATCCGGCGGTGGCGAGCGGCCAGATGGCGTCGTCATAGGGCTGACGCCGCCACGCGATGCTGGTGTGGGCGGGCACGGTATCACGCCACCACCCGGTCGGCAGCCATGGTGCCACCAGCGGCAGGTCGTCACCGTCCGGCCAGTCGCTGACCAGGTCAACCGGACAGCCGAAATGCTCGCCCGCACGCGCTGCTGCATCGGCAACGGCGCGTGCGGAAAAGGCGGTCACTGCCGGTGCCACCGACGCCGCCCGCCGGTCGGGCGGGGTCACGCCGATGATCCGCACGGGGGCACGCGGCAGATCGAGCGTCGAAAAGGCGCAATCCTCCGGATGCAGCAGCAGCGCAAAGTCGCCGCCGGGCCACGGATCGGACGGCGGCAGGGCGCGCCGCACAGGCTCGTCATCCAGCGGCAGCGGCTCAGCCGTTTCGTTCAGGCCGGCCGGATCGAAGCGTCCATCGGTGTACCGCACGATATTCTCGCGCCGCGCCAGATAATGCTTGCCGCGCGTATGCAGCCCGCCGACCCAGCGCCAGCTGAGTGTGTTCGACGCCGGATCGCCATCCATCAGATGCCGCAGAAAAAAGTCTGCACCCAGTTCCCATGGCAGCCGCAGCGTGAAAATCCAGATGCTGGCAAACCACATCCGGGCATGGTTGTGCAGCCAGTTCCATTCGACCAGTTCGCGCGCCCAGGCATCGAAACAGTCGATCCCCGTCCGCCCCTCCACCGCCTCTGTATAGGCGCGGGAAAGGCCGGCATTGCCCTCAACCGCCGCAAGCGCCGCATCGCGGCCCGCGCAATAATTGCTCCAGACCTCTGGCCGATGCTCCAGCCAGCCCTTGAAATAGCCGCGCCACAGCACTTCGGACACGAACTTGGCGGCGTGTTCGCCATGCGGCGCGGCGGCGGCAATCGCCGCCTGTTCGGTGATCAGACGATGGCGCAGCCAGGGCGACAGGGCGGAAACATCGCGGCGCAGCGGCGCATCCGCACGGGTCGGCGGTCCTTCGTCGCGGTTGCGCCCGGCGGCATAGGCACGGCCCATGCGCGGCTGAAACGCCTGCATCCGGGCAAGGCCGGCGGCCTCGCCTGGTTCGAACGGACCCGTCATTGCGCCTATATTCCTTCGGAAACCACCGGCCAGCCGCCGGATTCAAGGTCGCGGGTCAGCGCGGCAATGCACCGATCGACCAGCGCCGGATCGGTCGCCCGCACCACGAAATTCGCCCCGACGCGCCCGTCGCGGAACAGCGGGTAGCTGCCGATCGACACGCCGTCATGCGCGCGCTCTGTTCGGGCGAGCAGGTCCGCCACCTCGCTTTCGGCGACCCAGCAGCCGATTGTGCCGCTGACCAGCGGCCGCCCGCCCTCCAGCGTTCCCGACAGCGCATCCAGCATCCCCGCCGCAATGTGCGGCACCCCGGCCAGGATGAAGACATTGCCGTGCCGGATACCCGGCGCGCCCGACATCCGGTTGACGATCAGATCCGCCCCGTCCGGCACCCGCGCCATGCGCAGCCGTGCCTCGGTCAGGCCGCCGCGCGTCGCGTAATAGTCCGCCAGCATCGCCTCTGCCTGCGGGTGGATGACCACGGGTACGCCCAGCGCCGCCGCAATCGCATCGACCGTGATGTCGTCATGCGTCGGCCCGATACCGCCGGTGGTGAAGCAATAGTCATAGCCGGTGCGCAGCGCATCGACCGCCGCCACGATCGCTTCCTGCCGATCGGCGACCACGCGCACTTCGGCCAGCCGGATGCCCTGGGCATTCAGCCAGCCCGCAATCTGCGCGATATTGCGGTCCTGGGTACGGCCCGACAGGATTTCATCGCCGATGACGACCAGCCCGGCGGTCCAGATGCGTTCGTTCATGGGGCGGCGGCATAGCGCAACCCTCCCCCCTCGCAAATACCGCCCCAGGCCGCTATATGCCCGGCATGACTGAATATGTAACCGCATCGATCGATCAGCCGCTGACGCGCAGCAACGCCATCAAGCTGCATGACGAAGCCGGATTTGCCGGGATGCGCGCGGCCGGGCGGCTGGCGGCCGAAATCCTGGACATGCTGGTGCCGCATGTGGTGCCCGGCGTGACGACGGGCGAGCTGGACGACATGGTGCGCCGCGCGATGCTGGACGGCGGATCGGTGCCCGCGACGCTTGGCTATCGCGGCTATACGCACAGCTGCTGCATCTCGATCAACCATGTCGTGTGCCACGGCATTCCGGGCGACCGGGTGCTGAAGGACGGCGATATCGTGAACATCGACGTCACGCCGCTGCTGGATGGGTGGCATGGCGATACCAGCCGGATGTATCTGGTCGGCGATGTGCCGCTGAAGGCCCGGCGGCTGGTCGAGGTGACGCACGAATGTCTGATGTTGGGCATCGAACAGGCGCGGCCCGGCAACACCATGGGCGATGTCGCCCACGCGATCCAGCGCCATGCCGAGGCGCATCGATATGGCGTCGTCCGCGATTTCTGTGGCCATGGCGTCGGCCGCCTGTTCCATGACGCGCCCGAGGTGGTCCATGTCGGCCGCCCCGGCACCGGGCCGGAGCTGCGCCCCGGCATGTTTTTCACCATCGAACCGATGATCAATATCGGCCGCCCGGACGTGAAGCTGCTGGACGATGGCTGGACGGCGGTGACGCGCGACCGGTCACTGTCGGCACAGTTCGAACATTCGATCGGGATTACCGAAACGGGGTGCGAGATTTTCACGATCAGCGCCCGGGCCCTGCACAAACCGCCCTATTGAGCCCGGCAAAGGCCAGTCATCATGTTGTCGCGTCTGTTCCGGCGCTCCGCCGCGCTGCCGAAAACCGTTCCGGGCCGCATTCCCGACGGAATGCGCGTCTATGCCATTGGCGATGTTCACGGGCGGCTCGACCTGCTCGATGCGCTGCTGACGCGGATCGATGCCGAGGATGCGGCGCGCGGCCCGGCTGAACGACACATCGTGTTTCTGGGCGACCTGATGGACCGCGGGCCGGATTCAGCCGGCGTGATTGACCGGGTGATGCGGTTGGCAAAGGCTGACCCCAGGGTCCGACTGCTGATCGGCAATCACGAGGAAGTGATGATCTCTGCGCTGGAGGGCAAGCGGGACGCGCTGCGCCTGTTCCACCGGATCGGCGGGCGGCCGACCATGCACAGCTATGGCCTGTCGGAGGCGGAGATCATGGCAGCGGACTGGGACGAACTGGCCGCCGCGTTTCAGGCCGCAGTGCCGCCGGAACATCTGGCGTTCCTGAAATCGGGCGAGGATCTGATCGAGATCGGCGACTATGCCTTTGTCCACGCAGGGATCCACCCCGACGTGCCGCTGGCCGAACAGAAGGTCGCCGACCTTCGCTGGATTCGCGAACCGTTCCTGACTCACCGTGCCGCCCTGCCCCGCATCGTCGTGCACGGGCACACGATCACGGACGGCGTCGAATGGATGACCGGCCGGATCGGCGTGGACACCGGCGCCTATGCCAGCGGCAGGCTGAGCGCGCTCGCGATCGAGGGCGACGAACGCTGGATCGTCGATGTGGAGGGCGCGCCGTCGGACGCCCGGTGACGGGCGGTCATCCGGCGAACGCCCCCCGCGTGGCGTTCAGCCCCGGCCGAGCAGGTCGGCGGCATAGGCGCGGACCTGCGCACCAATATCCGCGCGGTCAAAGCCAAGCGCGATATTCGCCTGAAGCCATCCGGCCTTGTCGCCGCAATCGTGGCGCACGCCCTGAAAGGTAAAGCCGTGGAACGGCTGGACACCGATCATCTTGGCCATGGCATCGGTCAGCTGAATTTCGCCGCCCGCGCCCTTTTCATGCGCCTCCAGCGCCTGCATCACCTCGGGCTGAAGGATGTAGCGGCCGGGCAGCATCAGGTTGGACGGCGCCGTCCCCGCAGCCGGCTTTTCCACCAGCCCCTTGATCTCGGTCAGCGGGCCGTCGGTCGTGCCGGGGTCGATCACGCCATATTTGTGGGTTTCGCTGGCCGGCACTTCCAGCGCGGCGACCAGGTTGCCGCCAACCTTGTGATACGCCTCGACCATCTGGGCCAGACAGCCCGGCTGACCGATCATCAGTTCGTCGGGCAACAGGACGGCGAACGGCTCGTTGCCCACGACATGGCGGGCGCACCAGACGGCGTGGCCCAGGCCCAGCGGCTCCTGCTGGCGGATCGACACCAGATTGCCGTGCTTGACGCGCGTCGGGGCCAGTACGTCCAGCGACTTGCCCCGCGACGACATGGTGGTTTCCAGTTCGAACCCGACGTCGAAATAATCGTCCAGGCTGCCCTTGCCGCGCCCGGTGACGAAGATCAGTTCCTCGATCCCCGCCTCGCGCGCTTCATCGACGACATACTGGATCAGTGGGCGATCGACGACGGTCAGCATCTCCTTCGGCATCGCCTTTGTGGCGGGCAGGAAACGCGTGCCAAGGCCGGCAACAGGAAATACGGCCTTGCGGATAGGCTTGAAGCTCATGGTCGATCCCTCCAATTCGGGGGGTGCAATGACGTCTTTCATGCTGCAATGCAATCCGCAGCATGGCCGGGTCGGCTGCCACCGGGAAGCCGGCGCGACCCGGCAGAACTGGCGGAATTCAGATCAGACCGGCCAGCGGGCTGGACGGATCGGCATAGCGGCGCTGGCCCATGCGTCCCGCGCGATAGGCGAGCCGCCCGCTTTCCACGGCGAGTTTCATGGCGCGGGCCATCTGGATCGGATCCTTCGCCTCGGCAATGGCGGTGTTCATCAGCACGCCGTCACAGCCCAGTTCCATCGCCACCGCCGCATCCGACGCGGTGCCGACGCCCGCATCGACCAGCACGGGCACCTTCGCCCCCTCGACAATCAGGCGGATGGTCACACGGTTCTGGATGCCAAGGCCCGACCCGATCGGCGCGCCAAGCGGCATGATCGCGACCGCACCGGCATTTTCCAGCTGCTGGGCGGCGATGGGATCGTCGGTGCAATAGACCATCGGCAGGAACCCCTCCCTGGCCAGCACCTCGGTTGCGCGCAGCGTTTCGACCATGTTGGGGTACAGGGTGCGCGCCTCGCCCAGCACCTCCAGCTTAACGAGGTCCCATCCGCCCGCCTCTCGCGCCAGGCGCAGCGTGCGGATCGCGCTGTCGGCGTCGAAACATCCGGCGGTGTTGGGCAGGTACGTGACCTTTTTGGGGTCGATAAAATCGGTCAGCATCGGTGCCTTGGGATCGGACACGTTGACCCGGCGTACCGCCACGGTCACGATTTCCGCGCCCGATGCCTCCACCGCGGCGGCATTCTGGGCAAAATCCTTGTACTTGCCGGTGCCGACGATCAGCCGCGAACGAAAGGTGCGGCCCGCCACGGTCCAGCTGTCGTCGCCCGCCGGCTGGTGATCGCCGCCGCCGACGAAATGGACGATTTCCAACTCGTCGCCATCCGCGATGCGCACATCGCCCAGCGTCGAACGGGGCACGATTTCCAGATTGCGTTCCACCGCCACCTTTTCCGGCACCAGGCCGATCTCGGCAGCCAGTTCGGCGATGCTGATGCCTGCGCGCACGCGGCGATGCTCGCCATTCAGGGTGATGGTCACGGTGCCGTCGGTATGCGTCATGTCTGTCCTCGCTGTCGGTCAGGCACTTAGGAACGCGGCTGGCGATGTCCAGCGGCTTCGTGTAGGCGAAGCGCCATCAATCGGGTCGCACCATTGGGCGATAGGCAAAGTTGCCGATCGGTCGATAGGTTTTGACTATAGCCTTGTGAAGCGCCGCCGCCCGCGTCATGGCGTCGCAGCCCATCTGGAAAGCCTGTCACCATGAGCCAGATCGTCTATGTTCTGAACGGACCGAACCTCAACCTGCTCGGCACGCGCGAGCCGGAAATCTATGGTTCGGATACGCTGGACGACATTGCCGGGATGCTGGAGGATCGCGGGCGCGAGCTGGGCCTGTCGGTCGATCTTCGCCAGTCGAATCATGAAGGCCATCTGGTCGACTGGCTGCACGAGGCACAGGCATCGGATGCGCGGGCCGTGCTGCTGAACGCCGGCGCGCTGACCCACACGTCGGTCGCGCTGCACGATGCGATCAAGGGCATCCGCACGCCGGTGATCGAGGTGCATCTGTCCAACCCGCACAAGCGGGAATCCTTTCGCCATGTCAGCCTGGTGGGACAGGCAGCCAGGGGGACGATCGCGGGCTTTGGTCCGCTTTCCTATCTGCTGGCGCTTGAAGCCGCTGCCCGATTCTGACAGAGGCACTGCCATATTTTTGCAACGAATGCGTTGAGGGGTCGATGAGCGAAGACAAGAAACATGGTGGCGCGATGCAGGTCGATGTCGATCTGGTGCGCGCCCTCGCGACCGTGCTGGACGATACCGGCCTGACCGAGATCGAGGTGGAGGACGGCGACCGCAAGGTGCGCGTCGCCCGCCAGATTCAGGCCGCACCCGCCGCCGTCGCCATGCCGATGGCCGCCGCGCCGGTGGCAGCACCGCTGGCCGCGCCCGCTGCCGAAGCCGCTGCTTCCCCGGCCGCCGCCGCTGCAAATGCCGTAAAGTCGCCGATGGTCGGCACTGCCTATCTGACCGCCGAACCGGGCGCCAAGCCGTTCATCGCGGTGGGCCAGACGGTCAGCGCTGGCGACACCATTCTGATCATCGAGGCGATGAAGGTGATGAATCGCATCTCCGCCCCGAACAGCGGCACCGTGAAGGCGATTCTGGTCGAAAGCGGCCAGCCGGTCGAGTTCGACCAGCCACTCGTCGTCATCGAGTGATCCCATGGGCAAGATCAACAAGCTGCTGATCGCCAATCGCGGCGAAATCGCGCTGCGCATCCATCGCGCGTGCCATGAAATGGGCATCAAGACGGTGGCGGTGCATTCCACCGCCGACGCCGATGCCATGCACGTGCGGCTGGCGGACGAGGCGATCTGCATCGGCCCGCCCGCGGCCAAGGACAGTTACCTCAACATCCCGAACATCATTTCGGCGGCCGAGGTGTCGGGCGCGGATGCGATCCATCCCGGCTATGGCTTCCTGTCCGAAAATGCGCGGTTCGCGGAAATCGTAGAGCTGCATAACCTGATCTTCGTCGGCCCCAAGCCCGAACATATCCGGGTGATGGGCGACAAGATCGAAGCCAAGCGCACCGCCAAGGCGCTGGGCCTGCCGCTGGTGCCGGGATCGGACGGCGCGGTCAGCGATGTTGCGGAAGCGCGCGCGATCGCAGCAGCGGCGGGATATCCCGTGATCATCAAGGCCGCGTCGGGCGGCGGTGGCCGCGGCATGAAGGTGTGCGAGAGCGAGGACAGCCTCGAAACGCTGATGCAGCAGGCCGGCAGCGAGGCAAAGGCCGCGTTCGGCGACGCCACCGTCTATATCGAGAAATATCTGGGCAACCCGCGCCACATCGAATTTCAGGTGTTCGGCGACGGCAATGGCAACGCCATCCATCTGGGCGAGCGCGACTGTTCGTTGCAGCGGCGCCACCAGAAGGTGCTGGAAGAAGCCCCCTCCCCCGTACTCAGCCAGGCGGACCGGGACCGGATGGGCGCGATCTGTGCCAAGGCGATGGCCGATATGGGCTATCGCGGCGCGGGCACCATCGAGTTCCTGTGGGAAAATGGCGAGTTCTACTTCATCGAGATGAACACCCGCATCCAGGTGGAGCATCCGGTGACCGAAGCGATCACCGGGGTCGACCTGATCCGCGAACAGATCCGCGTGGCCGAGGGCCATCCGCTGTCCGTGACGCAGGAAACGCTGGAGTTTCGCGGCCACGCCATCGAATGCCGGATCAATGCAGAGGATGCGCGCACCTTTGTCCCGTCGCCGGGTCTGGTCAGCAATTTCCACGCGCCGGGCGGGATGCACGTCCGCGTCGACAGCGGCCTGTATGCCGGGTACCGGATGCCCCCCTATTACGACAGCATGATCGCCAAGCTGATCGTGTACGGCCGCACGCGCGAGGGGTGCATCATGCGGCTGAAGCGCGCGCTGGAAGAGTTTGTGGTCGAGGGGATCAAGACCACCATTCCGCTGCATCAGGCGTTGATCGAGGACCCCGAATTCCAGTCGGGCGATTATACGATCAAATGGCTTGAACAATGGCTGGATCGGGACGCAGGGCAGGACGGGAAAACCGCTTCCTGACCATGAAACGGCGTGCCATACCCCGATGATCCACAGGATGATCGGGGTAGGTCATGCGGTTTTCTCAGCTGGCGGCGTCGGCCGCGTTCTTGTTCGTCGCGGCACCCGTTTCGGCGCAGGTCGCATCGCCCCAGCGGGCGGTGACCGATCCGCGATCGATCGACAGCCCGGCCAATGCCGATGCCCAGCCGGTGCCGGTGGAGGACCTTGCCTATTCCCGCACGCTGGGCGCGACGTCGTGGAGCCGGGATGGCAAGGAAATCTATCTCGTCACCAGCCTGACCGGCCGCAACAATATCTGGAAAATCCCGGCGAGCGGCGGCTGGCCGGTTCAGCTGACCCGGTCGGACGATTCGCAATCCGGCCTGATCCCCTCGCCCGATGGCAAGCTCCTCTATTTCCTGCAGGATCAGGGCGGGAACGAGCAATATGACGTCTATGCCGTGCCGACGCAGGGCGGCGCGGTCCGCAACCTGACCAACACGCCCGAACTGCGCGAAACGACGCCGCTGATCGGGCCGGACGGCAAGACCGCCGTCATGGCGACAAAGCTGAAGACCGAAGGTCAGGTCAATCTGGCCCTGTTCGATCTTGGCACCGGCAAGACGACGCCGCTGGTCAAGGAAAGCGATCCGCAGCTGCGCTGGTCGCCGACCGCGTGGATCGATGGCGGCAAGGCGATCATCGCGGCGCGCGAGAACAGCGATTCCACCGTCGCCGAAATCTGGCGCGTCGACGTGCCCAGCGGCAAGGCGACGCTGATCCTGGGCAAGGCAAAGACGATTTACGAAGCGGCCGATGTGTCGCCCGACGGCAAGTTGATCGCGGTCACCACGAATGAGGGCACGGGCCAGCTTCGCGCCGCGCTGTACGATATCGCCGCCAAACGGTGGCGGGCGCTGAAGCCGACGCCATGGGCGCAATCGGCGGGCGGGTTCAGCCCCGATGGGCGCAGCTTTACCGTCCGCACCATCGAGGATGGCCGGTCCACCGTCGCGCTGGTCGATGTGGCAACCCTAGCCGAGCGGCCGCTTGCCCTGCCCCCCGGCCTTAATTCGCTGAGCGGCGGGGAAACCAGTTTTTCGCCCGACGGGCGGCGGCTGCTGGCCAGTCATTCGGGGGCGGACACGACCGCCGATCTGCACATCGTGGATGTGGCCAGCGGCCAGCCCAGCCCGGTCACCGCACTGGGTCTGGCCAGCCTAACGCCGGCCAACCTGCCCAAGTCGCAGGTCGTGACGTACAAGAGCTTTGACGGCACGCTGGTCAGCGCGATCGTGACCGTTCCGTTCAACCTGAAACGCGACGGCAGCAATCCGGCGATCCTGCTGCCCCATGGCGGCCCCACCGGCCAGAGCCAGGACGGGTTCAATCGCACGGCAACCGCGCTGGCCAGCCGCGGCTATATCGTGATGCAGCCCAATGTTCGCGGCTCCACCGGCTATGGTCAGGCATTCCAGACCGCCAACTATCAGGATCTGGGCGGCGGCGACCTGAAAGACGTCATCGCAGGCAAGCAGTTCCTCGTCGCCAGCGGCTATGTGGACCCGAAAAAGGTCGGGATCACCGGCGGCTCCTATGGCGGGTTCATGACGCTGATGGCGGTGGCAAAGACGCCGGACGAATTCGCCGCCGGCGTGCAGCTGTTCGGCATCATCAACTGGTTCAGCATGTATGAACAGGCCGACCCGCTGCTGAAGGAATATATCGTTTCCCTGCTGGGCGACCCGGTCAAGGACAAGGGCGTGTATACAGCGACTTCGCCGATGACCTTCATCAAGGATATCAAGGCGCCGCTGCTGTCGCTGCAGGGCGAAAACGACATCCGCGTGCCGCGCGGCCAGGCGCAGGAGGTTGCCGATATCCTGAAGGCCAAGGGGACACCCAACGACGTGGTGTTCTATCCCGCCGAGGGCCACGGTTTTGCCAAGCGGGAGAACCAGATCGACAGCCTGAAGCGCACGATCGACTGGTTCGACAAATATCTGAAGGGCAGCAGCGCCGGGACCGCAGCAGGGGCCAGTCAGTGAAGGCGACGATCTGGCACAACCCCGCCTGCGGCACGTCGCGCAAGACGCTGGCCATCCTTCAGGAGACGCCGGGGATTGATGTGACGGTGGTCGAATATCTGAAAACGCCGCCGACACGCGAGCAACTAATGGCGCTATATGCCCGCGCGGGCATGACGCCGCGACAGGGGCTGCGCACGAAAAACAGCCCGGCGGCCGATCTGTGTGCCGAACTGAACCTGTTGGATGCGGGGGATGACGCGATCCTGGATGCGATGATGGCCCACCCCGTGCTGATCGAACGGCCGATCGTCGAAACGGAAAAGGGCGTGCGCCTGTGTCGTCCGCAGGACGTGGTGCGGGAAATCCTGTAGGGCACCGGCCATGGCCGATTCGTCCCTGACCCTTGAGCCCGGCCGCAATTGCTGGCGACTGGCCACGGCGCACCAGGCGACCGTGATCGTCGATGCCGACGGTTATTTCGCCCGCGCGCGTCAGGCAATGATGCAGGCGGAGCATCAGATCCTGCTGATCGGATGGGATTTCGATGCGCGCATCCGGCTGGTGCATGAGCCGCAGGATGGCGCTCCGGCCGCAATCGGCGCGCTGATCGACTGGCTGGTCGAGCGAAAGCCGCACCTACACGTACACATCCTGCGCTGGGATACCGGCGCGATCAAAAGCCTGTTTCAGCCGACGACGGTGATGACGATGGCACGGTGGTGGCGGCATCCGCGCATCCACCTGAAGCTGGATCACGCGCATCCCCCGGCCGGATCGCATCACCAGAAGATCGTGATCGTGGATGACCGCATCGCCTTTTGCGGCGGCATCGACATGACGGTCGACCGGTGGGACACGCGCGAGCATCTGGACGATCAGCCACTGCGGCTGGAACCCAGCGGCAAGCCCTATGGTCCATGGCATGATGTGACGACCGCGCTGTCCGGCGATGCTGCGGGGGCGCTGGGCGATCTGGGCCGCGAACGCTGGCACCGGGCGGGCGGGCACCGGATCAGCAAGCCGCCGGTCAGTGGTCCCGCCTGGCTGGACGGCCTGCCGGTGCAGTTCACGGATGTCGAGCTGGCAATATCGCGCACCATCCCCGAACTGGGGGATGAGCCGGGGGTGCACGAGATCGAGCAGCTTTATGTCGACCTGATCCGGTCGGCAAAGCGGTTCCTCTATGCCGAAAGCCAGTATTTCGCGTCCCGCGTCGTGGCCGAAGCCATCGCCAAGCGGCTGGAGGAGCCGGACGGCCCGGAGTTCGTGATCCTGAACCCTGTAACGGCCGAGGGCTGGCTTGAACCGATCGCGATGGACAGCGCCCGCGCCCTGATCGTCGAGGCGCTGCGCCGCGCCGATCGCCATGGCCGGTTCCGGCTGTATCACCCGATGACCGGCGGCGGTCAGCCCATCTATGTCCATGCCAAGGTTGTGGTGATCGACGATGCTGTTCTGCGGGTGGGATCATCCAATTTCAACAACCGCTCGCTGCGGCTCGACAGCGAATGTGATGTGACCATCGATGCCCGGCGCAGCGGCAATGAGGATGAGTTCGAAACCATCGCCGGTGTGCGCGACGACCTGATCGCCGAACATTGCGGCACCGACGCGGCCACGGTTGCCGAGGCCATCAAGGCTCACGGATCGCTGATCCGGGCGATCGAATCGCTGCAATCGACCAATGGCCGCCGGATCGAGCCGTTCGAACTGCCGGACATGAGCGGGGCGTCGCAATGGCTGGCGGAAAATCAGATCCTGGACCCCGAAGGGCCGGGCGCGATGTTCGAGCCGCTGGGCATGCGGCGCGGCCTGGTTGGCAGGATCAAGCGCCGTCTGTCGCGAAAGCGTCCGTCCTATCCTGTTTTTGCCCGTAAAGGTGCGTGACCCGCCCGTCGCGGATCAGGACATCGGCGGTGATGCGCATCCAGCGGATATCGCCGTCGGGGCGGACGATGCGGGTATCCAGCACGAAACTTTGCCCCAAACGGATCGCATCGGCCCGCAGCTGCTCAAGCGCATCGCGCGATTCCGGCAGATAACGGGCCAGGACGTCGCGGCGTTCAGGCCGCACCGCGCGGTCCATCCCGAACAGGTCGAACACGCCAAGCGCCCAGGTCAGCCGGTCATCGGCCAGGTCGCATTGCCAGCGCACGGGCAGCGGAAGCAGCGGCCCGTCCTTCGGCCGCTTGAGCGCCGTCGGCCGGGGCATGGGGGGAGCAAGTACGTGAGATATCAGCATGGCCGTACCGATGCTGCACCCGTTGAATCAACAGCCGGTTAACCCGCGACCCAGATCGCAAAGGATTTTTGGGTCAATACCGGGCTAGCGGGCGGCGTTGCGCCCCGCTAAAGGCACGGGCCATGCCCCAGATCACGCCCGAAATCGTCGCCGAACACGGCCTGTCCCCGGAAGAATATGAGCGCGTGCTGCACGCGCTGGGCCGGGAACCGAACCTGACGGAACTTGGCATCTTTTCAGTGATGTGGTCGGAACATTGCAGTTACAAGTCCAGCCGCATCCACCTGAAAAAGCTGCCGACCACGGCGCCCTGGGTGATTTGCGGCCCCGGCGAGAATGCCGGCGTCATCGATATCGGCGACGGGCAGGCGGCGATCTTCAAGATGGAGAGCCATAACCACCCCAGCTATATCGAACCCTATCAGGGCGCGGCGACGGGCGTGGGCGGCATCCTGCGCGACGTGTTTACCATGGGCGCGCGGCCCATCGCCAACATGAACGCCCTGCGCTTTGGCCGGCCCGATCATCCGAAGATGAAGCACCTGATCGCCGGGGTCGTCCACGGCATTGGCGGATACGGCAATTGCGTCGGTGTGCCGACCGTTGGCGGCGAGGTGAATTTTCACAAGGCGTATGACGGCAACATCCTGGTCAACGCGATGACCGTCGGCGTCGCGGCACAAGACAAGATCTTCTATTCCGCCGCCGCCGGGATCGGGAATCCGGTCGTCTATGTCGGCAGCAAGACCGGGCGCGACGGCATCCATGGCGCCACCATGGCCAGCGCGGATTTCGACGAACATTCCGACGAAAAGCGCCCGACGGTTCAGGTCGGCGATCCGTTCACCGAAAAGCTCCTGATCGAGGCGTGCCTGGAACTGATGGCGTCGGACGCGATCGTCGCCATTCAGGACATGGGCGCGGCCGGCCTAACCTCCTCCAGCGTCGAGATGGCGTCCAAGGGCGGGGTCGGCATCGAACTGATCATGGACGCGGTGCCGCAGCGCGAAACGGGCATGACGCCCTATGAAATGATGCTGTCGGAATCGCAGGAACGGATGCTGATGGTGCTGAAGCCGGGCCGCGAGGCCGAGGCGGAGGCAATTTTCCGCAAATGGGAACTGGATTTCGCGGTGATCGGCACAGTGACCGATACCGGGCGCATGGTCCTGAAATGGCAGGGCGAAACGGTCGCGGACATTCCGCTGGCCCCGCTGGCCGACGAAGCGCCGCTGTACGATCGCCCGCACGTGCCCACCCCGCCCCCGGCAGAGCTGGCCAATGTGCCGGAATGTCAGCATATCGGCATCGACCTGATCCGTTTGATGGGATCGCCCGATATCGCCAGCCGCCGCTGGATCTGGGAACAATATGACCACATGGTCGGCGCCGACACGGTTCAGCGTCCCGGCGGCGATGCAGCGGTGGTGCGCGTGCACGGCACGCAAAAGGCGCTGGCGATGACCACGGATTGCACGCCGCGTTACTGCTTTGCCGATCCGGTCGAGGGCGGGAAACAGGCGATTGCCGAGGCGTGGCGCAACCTGACCGCCGTGGGTGCGCGCCCGCTGGCCGTGACCAACTGCCTGAACTTTGCCAATCCGCAGCGGCCCGAAATCATGGGCCAGATCGTCGGATGCCTTGAGGGGATGGGTGAGGCGTGCCGCGCGCTCGATTTCCCGATCGTGTCGGGCAATGTGTCGCTGTACAATGAATCAAAGGCGACGGGCGGCGGTTCGGCCATCCTGCCGACGCCCGCGATCGGCGGCGTCGGCATCCTAGCCGACTGGTCGCAATCGGTGACCATCGGGTTCAAGAAGACGGGCGATATCGTGCTGGCCGTGGGCGAGCGCGGCGGCCATCTGGGCCAGTCGGTCTGGCTGCGCGACATTCACGGCCGCGAGGAAGGGCCGCCGCCGCCCGTCGACCTGAAGGCCGAAAAGCGGACCGGCGATTTCATCCGCGCCTGTATCGAACAGGGCTGGATCACCGCGTGCCATGACGTGTCGGATGGCGGGGTTGCCGTGGCGCTGGCCGAAATGGCGCTGGCATCGAACATCGGCGTGCTGGTCAACGAACCGCAGCCGTTCGGCGTGGCAGGCAGTTTCTTTGGCGAGGATCAGGGCCTGTACCTGGTCACCATCTGCGACACGTGCCTGGCCGATTTCATGGCCGCCGCGCACAAGGCGGACGTGCCGGCCGATCCGCTGGGCCGGACGATCAAGGACCGGATCGTCTTCGAACTGGACGAAGGCGACTGGATCGTGCCCCTGGCCGACCTGCGTTTGGCGCATGAGGGCTTTTTCCCGAAGCTGATGGCGAATTGATCAGCCGGGCCGGGCGACCCGCGCCCGGCCATAGAGGAAATAGACGACCAGCCCGATTGCGTTCCAGATCAGGCAATACAGGATCGTCTTGGCCGGCAGGCTGATGAACAGATAGGCGCAGCCGCCGATCGCGCCCAGCCCGACCAGCCAGAACAGCGGGGCGCGGAACGGGCGCGGCGCATCCGGTTCGCGCCGGCGCAGCACGATCAGGCACAGCCCGACCGCGGCAAAGGCGATCAGCGTGCCCGCATTCGCCAGCGCCGCGATCTGATCGATCGGCATGATCCCGGCCAGGATCGCGACCAGCACCGCCGTCACCACGATGATCCGCGCGGGCGTCCCCCGCCCGGAAATCGTCGCCAGCGACAGCGGCAGATAACCGTCGCGCGCCATCGCAAGGAAGATGCGGCTTTGCCCGTACAGGAACCCCAGCAGCACGGTCGGCAGCGCGATGACGGCGGCAATCGCCACGATGCGCGCAACGCCCCCCTGCCCCATTTCGCGCAGGATCAGGGCCAGCGGCTCCGGACTGTCGGCAAAGCGGGTGAACGACATGGCACCGATCGCAGCAGCGGCGACCAGGACATAGATCAGCGTGCAGACGATCAGCGATCCGATGATGCCGATTGCCAGATCGCGATCGGGGTTCTTCGCCTCCTCTGCCGCGGTCGAAATGGCGTCAAAGCCGTAAAAGGCGAAGAAGATGATGGCGGCGGCGGCCATGACGCCGCGTTCCACCCCGTCAGGCCCCATCGATTTGGCAAAGCCGAACGGCATGAAAGGCTCAAGATTGGCGGCGTCGAAGGCGGGCAGCGCAACGGCGACGAACAGCGCCAGCGTCGCGATCTTGACCAGCACCAGCACCGAATTCAGCCGGGCGCTTTCCCGCGTGCCGAGCATCAGCATCCCCGCGACAACGGCGATGATGAAAATGGCGGGCAGGTTGATGATGCCGCCCTGTTCCGGCCCCTCCGTCAACCCGGCAGGAAAGCCGATGGCGGTCAGAAGCGGCGCGGCATAGCCCGACCAGCCGACCGCAACCGTCGATACGACCAGCGAATATTCGAGGATCAGGCTCCACCCCACGACCCAGGCGACCAGCGTGCCGAGCACGCGGCGCGTGTAGCTATAGGCGCTGCCCGCCTGCGGCATCATCGTCGACAGTTCGGCATAGGCCAGCGCGGCGCAGGCGCAGATCGCACCGGCAATGGCAAAGGACAGCAGCACCGCAGGGCCAGCACGATCCGCCCCGACGCCGATCAGCGTCAGGATGCCCGTCCCGACGATCGAGCCCACCCCCAGCGCCAGCAGGTGCGGCCAGCCAAGCGAACGGGGAAGAGCTTGCGGCGATTGGGTCAAGGGACGCTCCGTGAACTGGTCGACAAAGGAACACGACCCTGCAACCAGCCGGCGGCGATTGTCCAGTACCGTGCCCGTTTCGGCCGCGCGGGATGCCAAAGTGATTGCCACCTGGACATTCATCGGCGACAAGGCGGCTTGACGGTTGCTGCGTTTGGGGCCGCGCCGTCGCCAGGGGTGTGATGGGCGGATATCCTTTCAGCGCGATCGTCGGACAGGACGAGATGAAGCGGGCCTTGCTGATCGCGGCGGTAGACGCACGCATCGGCGGGGTGATGATCTTTGGCGACCGCGGCACCGGCAAATCAACGGCGGCGCGCGCGCTTGCGGCGGCATTGCCGCCGATCCGCGTGGTCGACGGATCGCGCTTCAACTGCGATCCCGACCACCCGGCCGACTGCCCGGAGGATTGCGCCGGGAAAAAGGTGCGCAAGGTGCCGGTGCCCTTTGTCGACCTGCCGCTGGGATCGACCGAGGACCGCGTGGTCGGCACCATCGATCTGGAACGCGCGCTGGCGCATGGCGAACGGCAGTTCGAACCGGGCCTGCTGGCCAAGGCGCATCGCGGGTTCCTGTATATCGACGAGATCAACCTGCTTGAGGATCATGTCGTCGACCTGCTGCTCGACGTGGCGGCATCGGGGGAGAACCGGGTCGAGCGCGATGGCCTGAGCATCCGGCATCCCGCCCGGTTCGTCCTGATCGGCAGCGGCAATCCGGAAGAAGGGGAATTGCGACCGCAGCTGCTCGACCGGTTCGGCCTGTCGGTCGAGGTGCGCACGCCGACATCGATCGACGAACGGGTTGAAATCATGCGCCGGTGCGACGCGCAGGAACGCGATCCGGCGGGTTTCGCCGAACAATGGAAAGCGGGCGATGCGAAGATCCTGCGCCGGATTGCCAAGGCCAAGACGGCCCTTTCGACCGTCGAGATGCCGGAGGCGGTGCTGTCCGACATTGCCGGATTGTGTCAGGCGGTGGGCGCAGACGGCCTGCGCGGCGAATTGACCGTGATGCGGGGCAGCCGCGCCCTGGCCGCACTGGCGGGGGCAAAGGCCGTGACCCGTGCCCATGTCCGCGAAATCGCACCGCTGGCGCTGCGCCACCGGCTGCGCCGCAACGTGCTGGACGAAACGGGATCGACGGTGCGGATCGAACGCGCGCTGACCGAGCTGTTCGGGTGAACCCGTCCGCCGGATCCGCCGCGCCCAGCGACGCGGAGCTGGCCATCCAGCTGTTCCTGACCCTGCCATCGGCGCTGCCGGGCGTGGTGCTGACCGGTGGCGGACCGGTGCGCGATGCGATCATGGCGGCGGCTGAGGCACAGCTGGCCACCCACGGCCCGGTGCGACGCGTGCCAGCGTCCATCGACCGGGACCGCCTGTTGGGCGGGCTGGACCTTGCCGCCACGCTGGCCAGCGGACATGGGGTGCATCAGCCGGGCCTGCTGCGCGAGGCGGCGGGCGGCACGGTGATCCTGCCCATGGCGGAACGCGCCCTGCCCGACATCGCCGCCCCGATCGCTCAGGCGATGGATGGCGGCGGCGTGGCGGCACTGCTGCTGGACGACGGCATGGATGCCGACGAAGCGCCCCCGGCGATGCTGACCGAGCGTATTCCGTTTCATTGCCGGCTGGACGATGTGCGCAGCCATTGCGCGATCGATGCCTGGCCGGACCGGATCGCCGCCGACCGGGTCATGCCGCCCAGCGATGCGCAGCGGGCGGCGCTGGCCGGCCTGTCGCTGGCGCTTGGCATCACCTCGGCCCGCCCCATGCTATTCGCCCAGTCCGCGGCCATTGCCCATGCCGCGCTGCACGGCCGGACGGAAGTGGAGGACGATGATCTGACGGCGGCGGTGCGGCTGGTGCTGGCCCCCCGCGCCCTTAACGCGCCGGCGGGCGAGCCGGATGACGGTGAAGCGCAGCCGCCTGCCGATGCCCCGCCCGCCGATCCCCCGCCAAACGAACCCTCGCTGGATCGTGCGCCCGATGCGGACGGTGAGGCGGACAGCGAACCGCCGATGCCGACCGACCGCGATCTGGAGGAAATCCTGCTCGCCGCCGCGACCGCGGCCCTGCCCCGCCATGTGCTGGATCAGAATGCGGGCAGGCTTCGCATCCGGGGCAAGGGTCGCGGCGGGCGAGCCGGAAAGGCGCTGAAATCCGCTCGGCGCGGGCGGCCGCTGGGTGCGCGCGCCGGGATGCCGGGTGACGGACGGCGGCTGGCGCTGATCGAAACGCTGCGTGCCGCGATCCCGTGGCAAAGGCTGCGGCGCGATGCGGCACGACCGGGCGACGGGCGGCTGGTGCATCTGCGCAAATCCGATCTTCGCGTCCGCGCCTTTCAGGAGCGGCAGGAAAGCCTGACCATCTTTGCGGTGGACGCATCGGGATCCTCGGCGCTCGCCCGTCTGGCCGAGGCAAAGGGCGCGGTCGAGATGATGCTGGCCGAAGCCTATGTGAAGCGGGCGCAGGTCGCGCTGATCGCGTTTCGCCATCACGGCGCGGAGGTGCTGCTGCCGCCGACGCGCAGCCTGACCCGGGCGCGGCGGGCGCTGGCGGCGCTGCCCGGCGGCGGCGGCACCCCGCTGGCGGCCGGCCTGATCGCGGCGGAGCAGCTGGCCGAGGCGGCGATCAAGCGCGGGCAATCGCCGATCATCGCACTGTTGACCGATGGCAAGGGCAATGTGGCGCTGGATGGCACCGCCAACCGTGCGGCCGCAATGGCGGAAACGGCGACGGCGGCGGCATCCATCGCGCGGGCGGGCATCCCGGCGATCGTGATCGACATATCCCCGCGCCCGCGCGCCGAGGCATCGGAACTCGCGGCAATGGTGCGCGGCCGATACCTGCCCCTGCCCCATGCGGGCAGCGCGGCGATGGTGGCGGCAATCGACAGCATCGGGCGGGAGAATGCGGCATGACGGACCGGTATCCCGACTGGGCGACCGAGGGGCGCGACTGGCCGAACTGCGCCGCCAGCAGCTTTGTCCAGGCGGGCGGCTATCGCTGGCACGTGCAGCGAATGGGCAGCGGCCCGGTATGCGTCCTGATCCACGGCACGGGTGCCGCAACGCATAGCTGGCGCGACGTCATGCCCCTGCTGGCCGAACGATACAGCGTGATCGCCATGGACCTGCCCGGCCATGGCTTTACCCGGTTCGTACCGGGCAAGCGCCCGACGCTGGAGGCGATGGCGGAAGCGGTGGCGGCACTGCTCGACACGCTGGCGGCGCCGCCGGCGCTGGTCGTCGGTCATTCGGCGGGCGCGGCGATCGGGGCGCAGATGCTGATCGACCGGGGATGGAACGCGCCATTGATCGGGCTGGCCCCCGCGTTGATGCCCTTTCCCGGCCTTGCCGCGCGCCTGTTTCCGCAGCTGGCGACACTGATGTTCAGCAATCCCGTCGTGTCCATCATCTTTTCGCGCATGGCCCGGTCGCCGGGCGAGGCCGCCAAGTTCCTGCGCCGGTCGACCGGATCGACGATCGATGCGCGGGGCGAGGCGCTGTATACGCGGTTGTTCAGCACATCCGGGCATTGCGACGGGGCGATCCGGATGATGGCGAACTGGCGGCTGGAGCCGCTGGGCCAGCGGATCGGTGCGCTGGCCGGTCGGGTGATGCTGGTGCATCCATCGGGCGATACCGCCGTACCTTTATCGGCAGTGACAGCCGCGGCGGCGTTGATCCCCGGGTGCGAGACGACCGAGATGCGCGATCTCGGCCATCTGGCGCATGAGGAAGACCCGGCGCGGGCCGTCGCGCTGATCGACGCATTTGCGCGTCGGCACGGCGTTGCATAGCGTCGGCAATCAACAGGAGCACAGACGTGTCCGGTTCGTTCGACAATTACGGATTTATCGAGGTGATCTTTGTGGCGGTCGTGGCGCTGGGCTTCGGCTTCTGGCAGCTATGGTCGGTGAACCGCGACATTGCGCGCGACAAGGAACAGGCCGCCCGCGAAAAACCGCCGCAGGAATAGCGCCTACCCCGCCTCGCGCGGCATCTTGTAGGGCAGCATGAACTGCACCACCGGATGGATCAGCCGGTCGAGCGAGATGCTTTCCTGAACCGCCGTCACATTTTCCCCGAACAGCTGCGTACGGAGCGTCGATCGCGCATAAAAGGGCGCATCTTCCCACGTGCGGATAACCGACGCCAACCCGCGATCGGCCCGCGTCTGCCGCCCGAGCAGCCATCCGCTGGGAGGAAGCGGCGCGACCAGCGGCAATTCTGCCTCTTCCGGCGTGCCGTCCGGGCCGAACCGCAATGCGCTGCCAAAATGGCTGCCGTCGCGCCGCTGTCCTTCATAGATGACGGCAACGTCCCGGCCGAGATGGGCGCGCGACCAGTGCCAGCTTTTGAACCCCGCCTCCAGCGGTTCGCGCCCGTCATTGCCATCCAGATAGCCGCTGCCGGACCAGGTAATCGCCGGATCGTGCATCCGCACCTCCACCCGCGCGCGCGGGGCAATGGCGTGCCAGTGATGCGTGCCGGCCGCGTCCAGCCGAAAGCTCTGCCCGACCAGGATTTCGGGGTGCAGCACCACCTGTCCGCGCACCCGCCGCCGCCATGGGATGCCCAGCCGGACGTCGCGTTCCTCGATATCGATGACCAGCCGGTCGCCGTCCCACCGCATCGCACTTGGCCCGATGGTCAGGGCATCGCGATGCTGCGCGGTGTCGCCCGCCCCCCGCTCCGTCATCACCCAGCGCGCGCCGGGGCCATAAAGCGCGATGTTCAGGCAGCTGTGATCCAGCGGCAAATGGCGGCCGGAACTGCGATAATAGGGGGAAAAGACGCTGCCGATGAACCCGATGATGGTCAGCCCGAAGCGCCCGTCATCGCTGATCGCGTCGACATACCACCATCGATAGCCCTGCGGTGGAACCACCGCGTCAAAGGCCGGTCGGCCAGCACTGCCTCGCTCGCCAGCCTCCCCGACAAGGCGGCCATCGGGACGCCCGCGCCAGGATGCGTCGCCCCGCCCGCGCAATAAAGCCCATGGATCGCTGTCCGGCTGCCCGGCCGGAGGAAGCTTGCCGCCCACCCGTGCGAGGCCCGTCCATAAAGGGCTCCACCCGTCCCCGGAAAGCGTGTCGAGAAATCCGTTGGCGTCAGCAGCCGGTGCGGCAGCGGATCCGCCAGCGTCAGGCCGCAGGCGCTGAGCCGTTCGAGCATGGTCGACGTGCATTGGTCCTTCTCCGCATCTGAATAGCTGTGCCGGTCGCCATTGGCGGGGGCATTGACGATGACCTGAAACCGTTCCGGCCCATCCGGCACCCGCCCGCCGCCGCGATCGAGCGCGCAGACATAGGCGGTGGGATTGCGGGGCGGCCTTCCGGCGGCGATATCGGCAAACTCGGCCGGATAATCGTCCGAAAAGAAGACGTTGTGATGCGCGAGGTCAAATCCGCTGGTGCGTGCTTCCGCCAGCCAGACCATCGCGGACAGCGAGCGCGCCGTTTCGCGCATGGGCCGCGTTGCCCGCCGCACCGCCGGACCCAGCAGCCCCTGACCCAGCGCCGCCGGATCGCCGTTGAAGACGATGGCGCTGGCGGACAGGTGCTGACCATCGGCCAGTTCGACACCGGACACCCGCCGACGCGCCACCGTGATCCGGCCGACGGCCCGGCCGTAATGGAATGTGACGCCGCGCGCCCGGGCCAGCCGCTCAAGCGCCGCGGCAAGGGCGCTGATCCCGCCATCGATTGCCCAGACGCCCTGCGCCTCCACATCCGCGATCAGCATCAGCGTGGCTGGGGTGCGGAACGGCGATGATCCGCAATAGGTGCTGTATCGGCCGAACAGCTGGACCAGCCGGGGATCGCTGAAATGCTCGCCCAGCACCTTCCACAGGCTTTCGTACGGACGGATCGCCAGCAATGCGCCGACCCGCCACAGGCCGATCCGCCACATCAATTGCGGCGGCAGCGGCTTTGCGGCGCGCATGAACGGCGCATCGACGATCTGGAAAATGCGGCGCGCCTCGGCCGAAAAACTGCGGAACCCGGCCTCGTCCGCGCGGCCGGCAAAGCGGCCGACGGCATCACAGCTCGCCTCGAAATCCGCATGAAGATCAAGGGTTTCGGCATCGTTCCACGCATGGCGTGCCAGAATGTCGGCCCGGCGCAGCGTCAGGTGATCCTCCACCCGCTCGCCCGCATCGGCAAAGATCGCATCGAATACGGATCGCAGGGTGAACACCGTCGGCCCGGCATCGACGGCGGCACTGCCGACATCGCCCACGGGCAGCTTGCGCACCTTGCCCCCCGGGCCGGCCGCCTGCTCGATCACCGTCACCCGCTCGCCCCGCGCCGCAAGCAGCAGCGCAGAGACTAGGCCGCCGATCCCGGCGCCGATGACGATGATGGGTTCGCGCTCCATCCTGCCTGCCTTTCATCCATCCGAACGAATGGATTTGACCCGAGGCTAACAGAAGTTCATCCAGATAGACATATGTTAATGTCAAGCCAGCCATACACATTGAACTGGCGGACCCGCTGGGCCCTTCGCCGCAATGCTGTGCTGGGGAGCCCTGGCTTTCAGC
Source organism: Sphingomonas sp. BGYR3 (assembly GCF_025153455.1). NCBI lineage: Bacteria > Pseudomonadati > Pseudomonadota > Alphaproteobacteria > Sphingomonadales > Sphingomonadaceae > Sphingomonas > Sphingomonas sp. BGYR3. The sequence continues at coordinate 785,483 of NZ_JANZNT010000001.1, forward strand.
GATGGGCAGCGCGGATGCCGATTGTCAGGGCGGTGGCCCGGCGACGGGCGGCGGCGCAGTTCGATTTGGTCGCCGGATTTGTCTATTCGCAACTGCTGGCCGCCAGCGTCGAATCCGGGCTGATCGACCTGCTTCGCGGGACGGCGCTGACCGGGGACGCCATCGCATCCCGGCTTGGCCTGGGCGCAGCAGCGACCGACCGGTTGCTGCGCGGATGCCGGGCATTGAAGCTGGTCGAGGAGCCGCAGCCCGGCCTGTGGGTGCTGGGCGAGGAAGGGGCGCCGTTGTCGGCCAATGCAGGCGCAATGGCGATGATCCGCCACCACCGCATCCTGTACCGCGACCTGGCCGATCCCATGGCCCTGTTGCGGGCGGACCGGACGAGGGAGACGGCCCTGTCCGCCTTCTGGTCCTATGCCGCCAAGGATGGCGCTGGTCAGTCGGGCGATGCGGCGGACTATTCCGAACTGATGGCCGCGACCCAGGCGATGATCGCGGAACAGGCGCTGGCCGCCTATCCCTTTTCCCGGCATCGGCGGATGCTGGATATTGGCGGCGGGTCGGGCAGCTTTGCCCTGGCGGTGGCCGATGCGGCACCAGCCCTGGCACTCGGCATCTTTGACCTGCCGCCCGTCGCCGCGCTGGCGCAGGCGCGAATCGCTGCCCTGCCCCATGCCGACCGGTTCAGCATCCACCCCGGCAGTTTCCGCGACGACGCGCTGCCGCACGGCTATGACCTGATCACGCTGATCCGCATTGCGCATGACCACGACGATTCGGTGGTTGCCGCCCTGTTCAGCAAAATCCATGCGGCGCTGCCCCCCGGCGGCCGGTTGCTGATCGTAGAGCCGATGGCGCGCGTGGCGAGTGCCGAACGCATGGGCGATGCCTATTTCGGCCTGTACCTGTGGGCGATGGGCCAGGGAAGGCCGCGTTCCGAGCGGGAATTGACCGCGATGCTGACCGCTTCCGGCTTTGCCTCCGTGCAATCCGTGCCCACTGCACTGCCGCTGATCACCAGCGCAATTGTTGCCACGCGTTGACGAAGTAGACTGTCAATTAAAATTGACAATAATGCTCGTAACGATATGGTGACAACTGCGGAACAGCCTTCACTCTGGAATGGCGGTCCGCAGGAAGGACGAGGGCAGCGTGCACGGTTCCGCCATCATTATCGAAGCGCCAGGCCAGCTGACCGTCCGGAAAACCGCGCTCAGCCCGCTGGAAAGCGGCGATGTGATGGTCCGCACCGAATTCAGCGGCGTCAGCACCGGTACCGAAAAACTGCTGTGGAACGGCACCATGCCGACCTTTCCCGGCATGGGGTATCCGCTGGTCCCCGGTTACGAGTCGGTCGGCGAAATCGTGGATGCCGGCGCGGATCACCGCGACCGCATTGGCGAATGGGTCTTTGTACCGGGCGCCAGCTGTTATCGCGATGCCCGCGGCCTGTTCGGCGGCGCGTGCCGCACCCTGATCGTGCCCGGCGCCCGCGCCCTGCCGGTCCCCCGGTCGCTGGGTCAGGAAGGCGTGCTGTTCGCACTGGCCGCAACGGCGCTTCATGCCATGGGGCGCGGCGCGGCACCTGAACTGATCATCGGGCATGGCGTGCTTGGCCGCCTGCTCGCCCGTCTGACCATCGCATCGGGTGCGCCCGCGCCCGTCGTCTGGGAAACCTGTGCAGACCGTTCCGGCGGCGCGGCAGGATATGCCATCGTGCATCCCGACGATGACGATCGGCACGATTATCGCGCCATTTATGACGTCAGCGGCGACGCGGCATCGATCGACGGGTTCATCCGTCGGCTGGTGCGTGGCGGCGAGCTGATCCTTGCCGGGTTCTACAATCAGCCCATCGCCTTTGCCTTTGCTCCCGCCTTTCAGCGCGAGGCGCGGATCAGCGTCGCCGCCGAATGGCAGCCCGAGGATCTGGCATCGGTGCGGGCGCTGGTTGGCAGCGGGGCGCTCGACCTTGGCGGCCTGATCAACCGGATCGAACCGGCCGGACAGGCGCAGACCGCCTATCCCCAGGCATTTGACGACCCGTCCTGCCTGAAAATGCTTCTCGACTGGAGGGATTGCGCGTGACGATGCTCGACCTGAACGCACTGCGCGACGAAGCGGCCCATGAGCCCGATCCGGTCCACACCGGCGAGGTGAAGAAGGAAACGCAGATCATCGCCATTTATGGCAAGGGCGGCAGCGGCAAATCCTTTGCGCTCGCCAACCTGAGCTACATGATGGCGCAGCAGGGCAAGCGCGTGCTGCTGATCGGCTGCGATCCCAAATCCGATACCACCAGCCTGTTGTTCGGCGGCAAATCGACCCCCTCGATCATCGAGACGTCGAGCGCGAAGAAGCTGGCGGGCGAGGAAATCGGCATAGAGGATGTCTGTTTCCAGCGCGACGGCGTGTTCGCCATGGAACTGGGCGGGCCAGAGGTTGGCCGTGGCTGCGGCGGACGCGGCATCATCCACGGCTTTGAAACGCTGGAAAAGCTGGGCTTCCACGAATGGGGCTTTGACTATGTCCTGCTCGACTTCCTGGGCGACGTGGTCTGTGGCGGCTTCGGCCTGCCGATTGCCCGTGACATGTGCCAGAAGGTGATCGTGGTCGCATCCAACGACCTGCAATCGCTGTATGTCGCCAACAATGTCTGCAAGGCGGTGGAATATTTCCGCCGCATGGGCGGCAATGTCGGCGTGGCCGGCATGATCCTGAACAAGGATGACGGCACGGGCGAGGCCAATGCCTTTGCCGAAGCGGTCGGCATTCCGGTGCTGACGGCGATCCCGGCGAACGAGGATATTCGCCGCAAATCGGCCAATTACCAGATCATCGGAATGCCCGGAGGCGAATGGGGTTCGCTGTTCGAACAGCTGGCCGAAAATGTCGCTACCGCCCCGCCGCTGCAGCCAAAGCCGCTGGATCAGGACGGGCTGCTCGGCCTGTTCTCCCCCGACGATGTCGGCGGATCGGTGAAGCTGGTCCCGGCGACCCAGGCCGATATGCGCGGCGGCACCTATGCCACCAAGCCGTCGCTGGAGGTCATTTATGACGCGGTGTAAGGCATGACCGGCCCGGCAGCCACCGACCGCGCGCCCGATCGCATCGATCTGGGCGGCTGTTCAAGCAGCGACACGCTGCGCGAAGCCGCACGCGCGGCGGGCAAGAGCGATGTGCTCGATCAATATGCCACCGATTATCCGGTGGGGCCCCATGACCAGCCGCAATCCATGTGCCCTGCATTCGGATCGCTGCGCGTCGGCCTTCGCATGCGGCGCACGGCGACCGTGCTGTCGGGTTCGGCTTGCTGCGTCTATGGTCTGACCTTCACCGCCCATTTCTATGGCGCGCGGCGCAGCGTCGGCTATGTCCCGTTCAGTTCCGAAACGCTGGTGACGGGCAAGCTGTTCGAGGACATCAAGGAAGCCGTCGAACAGCTCGCCGATCCCGAAAAGCTCGACACGATCATCGTCACCAACCTGTGCGTCCCAACCGCCAGCGGCGTGCCGCTGCGGCTGCTGCCGGATTCGATCAATGGCGTGCGGGTCATCGGCATCGACGTGCCCGGTTTCGGCGTGCCCACCCATGCGGAGGCCAAGGACGTCCTGTCCGGCGCGATGCTACGCTATGCCCGGCTGGAGGCAGAGCAAGGGCCGGTTGCCGCGCCCCATGCCCTGCCCGACCGGCCCAGCATCCCCTTGCTGGGCGAGATGTTTCCGGCCGATCCGATGGGCATCGGCCTGATGCTGGAACCGATGGGCCTGGCCGCCGGACCTGTGGTGCCGGTGCGCGAATGGCGGGAGCTGTATGCCGCGCTGGACGGCGCAGCGATTGCCGCCATCCACCCGTTCTACACCGCCAGCATCCGCGAGTTTCAGGCCGCGGGCCGTACCGTGATCGGTTCCGCCCCCGTCGGTGTCGACGGCACGGCCGCCTGGCTGGATGCGGTCGGCGCCGCGTGCGGCGTGGCGCAAAGCGCGACGGATGCGGCCAAGAACCGATTCCTGCCTGCCATCGCGGCGGCATTGGCCGCAACGCCGATCCGGGGCCGGATTACCGTTTCGGGCTATGAAGGGTCCGAACTGCTGGTCGCCCGACTGCTGACCGAAAGCGGCGCCGAAGTGCCCTATGTCGGCACCGCCTGTCCGCGCACCCCCTGGTCCGAGGCGGACCGTCAGTGGCTGGAGGCACGCGGCACCCGCATCGTCTATCGCGCCAGCCTGGAACAGGACATTGCTGCGGTCGAAGAATTCCACCCCGATCTTGCCATCGGCACGACACCCGTCGTTCAGCACGCCAAGGCGCGCGCCATCCCGGCGCTGTATTTCACCAACCTGATTTCCGCCCGGCCGCTGATGGGCGTTGCCGGTGCAGGCAGCCTGGCCACGGTCATCAATGCCGCCATCGGCAATCAGGCGCGGTTCGACCGGATGCGCGATTTCTTCGATGGTGTCGGCACGGGCCATGCCACCGGGATCTGGACGGAAACCCCGACCGACCGGCCGAAGTTCAAGGCGATGAACGCCGCCCGCAATGCGGCCGCGGCCAGGGCAGCGGAGGCCATCGGGTCATGACGCTGATCCTCGATCACGACCGCGCGGGCGGTTACTGGGGCGCGGTCTACGCCTTTACCGCGGTCAAGGGATTGCAGGTGATTATCGACGGCCCGGTGGGCTGCGAAAACCTGCCCGTCACGTCGGTGCTGCATTACACGGACGGCCTGCCGCCGCATGAATTGCCCATCGTCGTCACTGGCCTGGGCGAGGAAGAGCTGGGCAAGACCGGCACTGAGGCTGCGATGAAACGCGCCTGGAAAACGCTGGACCCCGATCTGCCCGCCGTGGTCGTGACGGGATCGATTTCCGAGATGATCGGCGGCGGGGTGACGCCCCAGGGCACGAACATCCGCCGGTTCCTGCCGCGCACGATCGACGAGGATCAGTGGCAGGCCGCCGACCGGGCGCTGTCCTGGCTGTGGACCGAGTTCGGGCCGAAAAAGCTGCCCAAGCCGGCCGAGCCGAAGGAAGGCGAGCGGCCGCGGATCAACATCATCGGCCCGGCCTATGGCGCATTCAACATGCCCAGCGATCTGGCCGAAATCCGCCGTCTGGTCGAAGGGATCGGGTGCGAGGTCAATATGGTGTTCCCGCTGGGCACCCACCTGGCCGATATCCATCGTCTGGCGCTCGGCGCGGTCAATATCTGCATGTACCGCGAATATGGCCGCAACCTGTGCGAAATGCTGGACCGGCCGTATCTGCAGGCACCGATCGGGCTGGATTCCACCACCCGGTTCCTGCGTCAGCTGGGCGAATTGACCGGGCTGGACCCCGAACCGTTCATCGAACGGGAAAAGCATACGACGATCAAGCCGCTGTGGGACCTGTGGCGTTCGGTCACCCAGGATTTCTTTGGCACGGCCAGCTTTGGCATCGTTGCCACCGACACCTATGCCCGCGGCATCCGCAAGTTCCTTGAGGACGATATGGGCCTGCCCTGTTCGTTCGCATTCGGGCGCAAGGCGGGGGTGAAGCCGGACAATCAGGCCGTCCGCGACGCGATTGCCGCCAATCCGCCGCTGATCGTGTTCGGCAGCTATAACGAACGGATGTACATGGCCGAGGCAGGAACGCCCGGCGTGTTCATCCCGGCCAGCTTTCCGGGCGCGGCGATCCGGCGCCACACCGGCACGCCGTTCATGGGCTATTCCGGCGCGACCTATCTGGTTCAGGAAGTGTGCAATGCGCTGTTCGACGCGCTGTTCCACATCCTGCCGCTGTCCACCCGCATGGATGCGGGCACGGCGACCCCCGCCCGGCGCGAGGCTGCGCTGCGCTGGGACGGCGAGGCCAAGGCAAAGCTGGATGCGATCGTCGAGGCACAGCCCGTGCTTGTCCGCATTTCCGCGGCAAAGAACCTGCGCGATGCGGCCGAGCGGTCCGCCCGGCGCGCCGGCGAAGATCATGTGTCGGCCGACCGGCTGGCCGCAACGATGCTGGAAGGGGCTGGCCGATGATCCGCGCCGCCCCCGCCCCACGCCACTCATCCGGCGCATCGCCGGATGTCACGATCCTTTTGCAGCATTTGGACGCTGCTGGAGGGGCCGCCCGGGAGAGCCGCGTGTTGCAGCTCGTTGGGGCAAGGTTGGAGGATGAATCATGAGCGAAACTGAACGCTTTGGACCCGGGGCGTATCTCACTCCGGAAGAAGCAAAAGAATTTCACAAGATCTTCGTGAGCAGCTTTATCGGCTTCACCGTCGTGGCGATCATCGCCCACGTGCTGGTGTGGTCGTGGCGGCCCTGGCTGCCGAGTGTCAACGGCTATGCGATGCTGCATGACGCGACCCAGGTCGCCAGCGTCGCCCTCACGTCAATGCTGGCATAAAGGGAGACGACATCATGTGGAGACTTTGGCTCATTTTCGATCCGCGCAGGACCCTGGTCGCTCTGGCGATCTTCCTCTTCGTCCTGGCGCTGCTGATCCATTTCATCCTGTTGAGCACCGATCGCTTCAACTGGATCGAAGGACCGAAGACCGCACAGGCAGTGGCGACCGCTCCGGCGGCGACCTGACTTGCGCGAACCCGCCCGGGGAAGGCGGCGCCACGCGCCCCGGCCCCGGGATGGGCATGACAGCGATTTCCTCAGGATGGCCATCAGGATGGATGGCAGGGGTGTGCGATGGCACTGCTAAGCTTCGAAAGAAAGTACCGCGTTCGCGGCGGTACACTGGTCGGCGGGGATCTGTTCGACTTCTGGGTCGGACCGTTTTATGTCGGCTTTTTCGGCGTCACGACCGCGATTTTTTCAATCCTCGGTACGGCGCTGATCCTGTACGCGGCTTCGCAGGGCAATACCTGGAACCCGTGGCTTATTTCCATCGAGCCGCCGGCCATTGATTATGGCCTGGGCTTTGCGCCGCTGAACAAGGGCGGGTTTTGGCAGATCATCACGATTTGCGCGACGGGGGCGTTCGTTTCCTGGGCGCTGCGCGAGGTGGAAATCTGTCGAAAGCTTGGCATGGGCTATCATGTGCCGATCGCGTTCGGCGTTGCGGTTCTGGCGTATGTCACGCTGGTCATCGTGCGGCCCGTGCTGATGGGCGCATGGGGATATGGCTTTCCCTACGGCATCTTCAGCCATCTGAACTGGGTGTCGAACACGGGCTATGCCTATGTGAACTTCCATTACAATCCGGCGCACATGATCGCAGTGTCGTTCTTCTTCACGACCTGCCTTGCGCTGGCGCTGCACGGATCGCTGATCCTGTCGGCGGTGAACCCGGCCAAGGGCACGCCGGTCAAGACGCCGGAATATGAAGACACGTTCTTCCGCGATTTCATCGGCTATTCGGTCGGCACCATCGGCATCCACCGCGTCGGCCTGTTCCTGGCGCTCAGCGCCGGGTTCTGGAGCGCGGTCTGCATCGTGATCGCCGGGCCGCTTTATGCGGGCAGCTGGCCCGAATGGTGGGAATGGTGGCGCAACATTCCGATCTGGTCTTAAGGGGGAGGATACGGCCATGCCGCGTTATCAAAACATCTTCACGCAAATCCAGCTGACCAGCCCCCCGGAAATGGGCATGCACCTGCCCCCCGGCGACGAGCCGCGGGTGGCGATGACCGGCGCAAGCTACTGGATGGGCAAGTTCGGTCAGGCGCAGATCGGCCCGATCTATCTGGGCTGGCTTGGCCTTGCCTCGCTGCTGTTCGGCTTCCTGGCCATCGAGATCATCGGGTTCAACATGGCCGCGTCGGTCAACTGGGATCCGCTGGAGTTCGTCCGGCAGTTCTTCTGGCTGGGCCTTGCCCCGCCGGCGGCCGAATATGGCTTCACCCCCTTTGTCCCGCTGGACAAGGGCGGCTGGTGGATCCTGGCGGGCTTTTTCCTGACCATCTCCATCCTGCTGTGGTGGGCGCGCAGCTATCGCCGGGCAAAGGCGCTTGGCATGGGCACCCACGTCGCCTGGGCGTTTGCCGGTGCGATCTGGCTGTATCTGGTGCTGGGGTTCATCCGCCCCTTCTTCCTGGGCAGCTGGGCCGAAGCCGTGCCGTTCGGGATTTTCCCGCACCTGGAATGGACGAACAACTTCTCGCTGCAATACGGGAACCTGTTCTACAATCCGTTCCACGCGCTTTCGATCGTGTTCCTCTATGGCTCGGCCCTGCTGTTCGCCATGCACGGCGCGACCATCCTGGCGGTGGGCCGGTATGGCGGCGAGCGCGAGCTGGAACAGATCACCGACCGCGGCACGGCATCGGAACGCGCCGGCCTGTTCTGGCGCTGGACCATGGGCTTCAACGCCACGATGGAATCGATCCATCGCTGGGCCTGGTGGTTTGCGGTGCTGACGACCGTGACGGGCGGCATCGGCATCCTGTTGACCGGTACGGTGGTCGACAACTGGTATCTGTGGGCGATCGAGCACGGCTACGCGCCGGAATACTGATCGCGAACGAAGTCCCCCCGGTCGCCACGTTGGCGACCTTTCCCGGGAAGCCCGGTCGGAAACGGCCGGGCTTTTCGCTGTCTGAGGGATAGGGGCAGCGGCCAGCCCCCCGCATCTGTCTGGCGAAGGACGATCAGCCCCGCATCCGGCGCCCGAGCATCCGGCGGCGGCGAAGGTCGATCAGATGGACCGGAAAAGCGAGCGCCAGCGGCACCGCGATCCATGGCCAGGCCCATCCGGTCAGCGCCGCGCGCAGGCCCAGCATCATCAGCACGGCAGGAAGCAGCGCGGGCAGGATATTGCTCAGGCGCTGGCCGCGATGCCTCAACCAGACCGCCTCAACCACCAGAACGGCCAGCACGATGTCGACCGCATGGCCGCTGGTAAACAGCGCCTGCATGGCCCGATCAGGCAAAGGGACCGTTGAGCTGGACCACCTGATAATTAAGGGCGCCGGCAATCGTCACCCAGATCAGGTACGGGACCAGCAATGCCGCCGCCCCTTTCGAAAAGCGGCCGCAGAACAGGATCAGCGCCAGGATCGACAGCCACAGCGCCGCCAGTTCGTACAGCGCCAGATCAGGGCGGTGCATCCGAAAGAACAGGAAGCTCCAGCCCAGATTGAGAAAGCCGTTCAGCGCGAACAGGCCGATGGCAATTTCCGCATCGCGGCGCGTCGGGGCGGTCTGCCACATCCGCACGCCGGCCAGCGCGATCATGGCAAAGATCGCGGTCCAGATGATGCCGAACGCATAGCCGGGCGGCGCCCAGTCCGGTTGGCGCAGCGCATAGTACCATTCATCCAGAACGGTCAGCGTGCCCCCGACAAGGGCCGTGACCAGGGCGAGCGATCCGGCGATGACGATCGGAAAAAGGGCTGCCCTGCTCATGCCAACCTAGCGTTCCTCGATGGCCCTCAAGCCGAACAAATGGCCAAGATCCTTAAAGAACACGCGGACATGCGCGAGCGGATCCCGGCGGACCAATTGCTTGTTCATATAGGCTTCCCATGTCAAGCGCTGGACATCGGGATCGGCGCACATCTTGACGAAGCGTTCGCGGCGCTTGTCGTTGCGGTACCAGAAATACTGCATGATCCCCAGGATCCAGAACACCCGGCCATGGGCCTTCATGAAGGTGCGCCGGGCACCGCGGAGCATCCGCGCATCGCCGGTTTCCAGGAATCGATGCACGGCATCGGCCCCCATCCGGCCGGCGGTCATGGCGTAATAGATGCCCTCACCCGACGAAGGGGCGACGACACCGGCGGCATCGCCCACGACCAGCGCATTGCGGCCATTGTCCCACCGTTTCAGCGGCTTCATCGGGATGGGCGCGCCCTCTTCGCGCAACGTCTTCCATTCCGACAGGCCGGTCTGTTCGCGCAGCACGCGCGTTGCGGCACGCAGGCCAAACCCCTTGTTCGCGCTGCCCAGGCCAATGCTCGCCGTCTTGCCGTGCGGAAAGATCCAGGCATAGAAATCGGGGGACAGATGCCCCTGATAATAGACGTCGCAGCGGGACGGATCATAATCCTCGACGATGCGATCGGGCACCTCGACAATCTCGTGATAGGCAAAGACGCAGGCGACGTCGCCGCCGCCGGGAATGCATTGGCGCGCCACCGCGGATCGCGCGCCATCGGCACCGATCACCGCCCGCGCGGTCACGGTTTTGGGTTCCGCCCGCCGGTCGGCGCGATAGCGAAGGCGCGCAATCCCGGCGCTGTCGTCCACATCCTCGCACAGGCCGGTCACGCGAACCGCGCCGGCCGCCGCCGCACGCTCGCGCAGCCATTCGTCGAACACGTCGCGGTCGACCATCCCGACATAACCGTCGCCGCCGCACGGCATGTCGACGCTGGTTTCGGACGGCGCGATGATGCGGGCCGATCGCGCGCGGGCGACCATCAGCGAATGGGGAATGTCGAAATCGGCGAGCAACCGGGGCGGGATCGCGCCGCCGCACGGCTTGGTCCGGCCCGCCTTGTCCAGCAGCATCACCCGGTGCCCGGCCCGTGCCAGTTCATGCGCCGCGGTTGCGCCCGACGGGCCGCCACCGACCACGATCACGTCGAAATCATAGCTCGTCTGGGTCATGTGAACGCTCCCTTCGGCGTCGAGGCGCCCCTTAAGCGGATGCCGACCGCGACCAGCGCAGCGGCGATGAACATCACGCCTTCAACGGCAAACACGGTGGCAAAGGCGGCGTTGTCCGCGCCCATGGTCCGCATCAGATCAAGGAGCAGCGCACCCAGCAGCCCGCCGGTGCCAAAGGCGATGGCCTGCGCCGCGCCCCAAACGCCCATCCGCGCGCCCTCGCCCGCGGTCCTGCCATCGCTCGCCATGCTCAGCATTGCGCCGACCGCCGCCACGGCGAACACGCCATTGGCAACGCCCAGGCAGAAGATATTGGCCGTCAGCGGCCATGCCCTGCCGGTCAGCGCCGCCAGCGCCAGCCCGGCCAGCATCACGGCAGAGCCAGTGCAGCCCAGCACGATCCACAAGGTGGGGTTGCGGCCATAGCGCCGGGCGTGAAGGGTGCCGCCCGCCCCGGCGATCAGCATACCCAACAGGATGCCGCCATGCTGCAATCCGGCCAGCTGGGTCGACTGACCCGGCGTCATGTCGAAAACCAGACCCGCAAACGGTTCCAGCACGAGATCCTGGATGCTGTAGGCAACCATCGAGATGAACACGAACCCCGTAAAGCGCCACGCGCGCGGATCGGCCCGGATTTCGGCCAGCACCTGACCAAAGGATGCGCCCTCCCCCTCGCCCCTTGGCGCGGATAAGGACAGGCTGCGCACCTCCAGCCCGCGAAGGGCGAGCAGCGCGATGGAAAACGCGCACAGCACGACCATGCTGGCAACGATCGCCAGCCGGTCCGCCGCGAACGGATCGAGATATTTGCCCGATACCCCCGCCGCAACGACGATCCCGGCAATCATCATGGTCCAGGTCAGCGCGGCCGCAGCGGGCTTGCGCGCCACCGAAACGCGCGACGCGATCAGGGCGAGCAGCGCCGTGCCCGCCATACCGACGCCAATGCCGATCAGCGTGAAGCCGAGAATGGCCAGCACCAGCGCGGGGCCATACCATTGCGGGATCAGGATCGTCGCATCGACCGCGATCACCGTGCCCAGCGCCTGAATGCCGAGGCCCATCATGATCCATGGCGTGCGCCGCGCGGAACGGTCGCTGCGATGTCCCCAGATCGGGCGGGTCAGCTGAACCGCATAATGCCATGCGACCAGCCCGGCCGGAACCGCCGCCACGACGCCATATTCGACGACCATCACGCGGTTCAGCATGGACGTGGCCAGCATCACCATCGCGCCGATCGCAGCCTGAACCAGGCCCAGCCGGACGATCGACAGCCAGCCGATCCCCGGGTCGGACGCGCGCGAGGCCATTACAGATATCCCCCCAGCCCAAGGGCCGCGGCAAGCATCCCCAGCACGTACAGCGAAACGCCCGTGGCGTTGTACCATGGCGCCAGCCGCGCGGGATCGCCGACCATCCGTGCCATCAGCCCCAGCTGGATCAGCAGCGACAGCGACACCAGCGCCGTCGAAATCCACAGGCCGAGCACCGCAAGCTGCCCCACGACGAACAGTTGCGCCGCCGCCATCACCGCGCAGGCGAGCAGTGCCGCCCCCCGCACGCCCAGCACGACGGGCAGCGACCGGATGCCGGTCGCGCGGTCGCCGGTCACCGCCTTGAAATCGTTCAGCGTCATGATCCCGAATGCGCCCAGGCTGTACAGCGACAGCACGATGAGCACCGGCGCGGCCGGCAAGCCGCCCTGCATCACGCTGACCCCGGTGAACCAGGACAGCCCCTCATAACTGAACGCGCAGACCAGCGGACCAAGCCAGCCGCTGCGCTTGAACCGGAACGGCCGCGCGCTGTAGCTCCATCCGCAGAACAGGGCGACCGCGGTGGCCGCCAGCACCCATGGACCCAGCGCTGCCCCGACAAGCAGGGAAATCAGCGCGCCAATGCTCGCAATCGCGATCGGCCATTGGCCGGGCACGCGGCCCGACGGGATCGGCCGACCCGGTTCGTTGATCGCGTCGACATGCCGGTCGCACCAATCGTTGATCACCTGACTGGTGCCGCACACCAGCGGCCCGGTCAGCGCGATGCCCGCCAGCAGAAACGGCCAGTGATCGATCAGCGACACCCCGGCGGAAACGACGCCGCACATGAATGCCCACATCGGCGGAAACCAGGTGACCGGCTTGCCCAGCTCGATGACGTCGCGCCAGGCAGGAATGCGGGGATATCCCGATGCGAAGGCGGAGTCTGACATGGCCGGCAGGCTATGCCTCGCCCCTGCCAGTGTCAATTTAATTGGACATTGATTCCGTCCGAGCGGACTGACAGTCCCGGCAGCGTTATTCGCGGTCGGTCAGGTTGCCCAGGCCATGCCGATGCAGTTTGGCATACAGGCTCTGGCGGCTCAGCCCCAGGATCTCGGCGGCCGATGCGCGGTTGTCGGCGGTGTGGACCAACGCCGCCTCGATGCACATCCGTTCGATCAGATCGGTACTTTCCCGCACGATCGCCTTCAGCGTCTTTCGCCCCACCAGACTGGTCAGCTGTTCGACAGAGCGCGGGGCGTCCTGTGCGTCCGGCGGCAGGTCGCGTTCCCGGCGGCTGACATTGCGGACGGAATAGCCATAGATCGGCTGATCCCGCTCGATCATCACGGCGGAAATCTCCACCGCCTCTTCCCCGCCGTTCAGGTCATGGACGATCGACCCGAAATTGCGCACGACATGGTCGGACGCCAGCTGCTTGCGCAACAGGGCTAGGTCGATGTCGCGCCGCCCGATCATCCCGGCCAGCGACATGCCGCGCAGCTGCTCGACCGATCCGGCCTGGACCAGATCGGCAAAGGCGCGGTTGGCAACGATGATGCGGTGCTTGTGATCCGACAGGACGAAGGCGTCCGGCATCCGCTCGACCATTTCGAGCATGTCGCGGTCGGCCTGGTTTGCACTGACGTGCTGTGCGCTTTCGATCACGCTGACCAGCCAATATTGCCGGCCGCCCTGACGAAACGCGGTCGCCGACAGCTGCCGCGCATCCTGCTGCCCGGCAAAGCGGGCCGACACGGCTGCGATCCCGGGGTTGACCAGCGCCGCCCCAAGATAGGCGACAACGGCATCGCGATCCGCAGGATCGATCCGGGCGAGCAGCGTCTTGCCCTCCAGCGATCCCGGCGCAGCGCCGACGGCCAGATAGAATGCCTGGTTCGCCTGCTGAATCTGATGCGTCTCGCCATCGGTGATCACCACCGGGTTGGCGATGGTGTCGAACAACAGCCGATAGCGCGTTTCCGCCTGACGCAGGTTCAGATAGTCGCGCTCCATCGCCTGCTGCGCCTTCAGCACCCGCTGCTGAAGCGTCGCGACGCTGCGCAGATCGCGCCCGATAGCAATGAACCAGCCGGTGGCGGGGGATTCGATCACGCGATAGCTGACCGGCACTTCCTCGCCATCGCCAAGGTGGTTGAGCTGGCGCCAGCCATTGCCGCCCTCGTCCCGGCCATCCAGCATGGCGTCGATCTTGTCCCGGCTTTCCACCGTCACGGTGTCGGTCCAGCGGCGGCCGATCCAGCGGTTGGCAAAGACGTAATCCATGGAACTGGCCGCAATATCGCGGATGATGCGGTTCTGGTCGATCGCCAGCACAATATCGCCCGCCGAACAGGCCAGATCGAAAATGTCCCGCTTCGAAAATCCCTCGGCCAGCACCTCGGGATCACTGAACGTGATTGCTAATCCGCGAGGCGTGGGTTTGTGCATCGAAAAAGGCCAGATCCTATATCAGATCATCAGGTTGTTTCCTGACGTTCGGGATAAGACGCGTAGCGGTCGCAACCGCCGACACTGCATCGGCCGCCGTACCGTCGGCACCGCACGCCGCCACCAGGTCGGGATGGTCGTTCACCACCCGTCCACCGATCAGGATCCGGATATCGGGGTTGCGCGACACAGACCGAGCCGCAGTGACCAAATTGCGGAGTGTCGCCGTAGAACAGTCGCAACTGACGGTCAATCCTAGGATATCGTAGTGAAACTCGGCCAGTTTCTGGTGCAGTTCGGAGCTGGACGGCTGGATCAGCAGATCGGTGTTCCATCCGGCGCGGGAGAAGCATTCCGCAACCATCTGCGTTCCGAACCCGTGCTGGTCGCCGGGCATGGCGGACATCAGCACCGAATGGCGCCCATGGCCGCTGCGCATCGGCGGCATGGTCCGCTCGGCAAGCTGACGCAGCGCCTGCTGAATACGCCACAGCCCCATGGTGACATCCAGGAAATCGCGGCTGTCATTTTCCCAATATTCGCCCAGCAACCGCGCGGCGGGGGCCATCAGTCCGACGAACAGCGTTTCGACCGAATGTCCCTCGTCCAGCCGCCGCTCGACAAAGGCGACCAGTTCGGGCGCCTCGGCCTTCAATGCCAGCTGGGCAAAAGGTTCGACGTCCGCATCCAGCGGCGGTTGCGCGCCGTTGCCATCGCCATCCCCGCCGCCTGAATCCTCCGGTTCCGCCGTGATCGTGGCACCGGGGTCGTAACAGGCGTGCACCAGCAGCGGGATGACCTGGTGCTCGATCATGAACGAAATGCCCGGATCCTCACCCTCCGGGCCATAGCCGGGCGGCAACGCCTTGGCCGAACGCCCCGATCGCCGGTCGCTGCTGCGACGATCCCATCGCCAGGCGGTCAATCGAGATTTGAGTTCGCTCAGGCCGAACACCAAAGCCATTTTCAGACTCTCCTGCAAAGTCTGGTCGGCGTGAAGAACGTCGGCCCTGGGAACGCAGTACAGTTCCCGTCTGAGCGCATCCTACAGGACAAAAGCATCGCGAGCAAATGCCCATCTGTCAATTTTTATTGATGTCCAATTTACTTGACACTCAATCCGTTTAGCCGTCTATTCCATGGGCTGAATAAGGAGAGTGTGCCGTGAATGGGCACCGGAACATCGAGGCTCAAGGTTGGCGGAACCCACGCACCGCCGCTGCCGCGCCGGATGCGGGCCGGCCGCTCTACACGGCCGAACAGCGTCAACGCCGCGACGAATCGGTCTGGACATTGATCCAGGGAATCCTTGCCCCCGTTCAGTTCGTCATCTTTCTGATCAGCGCGTTTCTCGTCTGCCGGTTTCTGCTGACCGGCGACGGGCGCGAGGCGGCGGAACTGTCCATCCTCGCCAAAACGGGCGCGCTCTACGCCATCATGGTCACCGGATCGATCTGGGAAAAGGTCGTGTTCGACGCGTGGCTGTTTGCCCGCCCGTTCTTCTGGGAAGATGTGTTCAGCATGGCGGTGCTCGCGCTGCACACCGCCTATCTGGTGATGCTGTTCGGCGGCCATGGCACCCCGCAACAACAGATGGCCGTCGCGCTGGCAGGCTATGCCGCCTATGTCGTCAACGCGGGCCAGTTCCTGTGGAAACTGCGTGTCGCCCGGTTGCAGGGCGCACGGGGCATGGCGGTGGCGGCATGAACGCCCCCGTGCTCGCCCCGCCCCAGGCCCCGGCCGATGACGGCGCGTTGCCCGTCCTGCGCGAACGGGGCCAGCGCGAAGTGTTCTGCGGCCTGACCGGCATCGTCTGGCTGCATCGCAAGATGCAGGATGCGTTTTTCCTGGTCGTCGGATCGCGCACCTGCGCCCATCTGCTGCAATCCGCAGCCGGGGTAATGATTTTCGCCGAACCGCGCTTCGCCACCGCGATCATGGAGGAACGCGACCTGGCCGGCCTGGCCGACGCCAATGAGGAGCTGGACCGGATCGTCCGCCAGCTGATCGAACGCCGGCCGGAAATCCGCACGCTGTTCCTGGTCGGCAGTTGCCCGTCGGAAGTCATCAAGCTCGACCTTGCCCGCGCGGCCGAGCGGCTGGGTGCGGCCTATGCCCCCCATGTCCGCATCCTCAACTATTCGGGCAGCGGCATCGAAACCACGTTTACCGAGGGCGAGGACGCGTGCCTTGCCGCGCTGGTCCCCGAAATGCCCGCGCTGGATGCCGATGCGCCCGCCAATCTGGTCATCGCCGGATCGCTGCCCGACATTGTCGAGGATCAGTTCCGGCGGATCTTTGACGAACTGGGCATCGGCCCCGTCGCCTGCCTGCCCGCGCGGACGCTGGCCGACACGCCGGGCATCGGCCCCAACACCCGCTATCTGCTGGCCCAGCCCTTTCTGGGCGAAACCGGACAGCGGCTCGATGGTCGCGGCGCAACCCGGATCGATGCGCTGTTCCCGTTCGGGGTTGAAGGGACGACGGCCTGGTTCCACGCCGCCGCCGCAGCATTCAACATTCCGGCGGACCGCGTGGCGGCGGTGCTCGCCCCCTATCAGGCACGGGCGGCACAGGCGATTGCGCATCACCGCGACCGGCTGGCCGGGCGGTCGATCTTCTTCATGCCGGATTCGCAGCTGGAAATCCCGCTGGCCCGGTTCCTGGCCAATGAACTGGGCATGGTGCTGACCGAAATCGGCACGCCGTACCTGCACCGCCATCATCTGGCGGCGGAACTGGCCGCCCTGCCCCCCGGGGTGCAGATCAGCGAAGGTCAGGATGTCGATCGCCAGCTGGACCGGGTGCGGGCGATCCGGCCCGATCTGACCGTCTGCGGCCTTGGCCTTGCCAATCCGCTGGAGGCGCAGGGCCTGTCCACCAAATGGGCAATCGAACTCGTCTTCTCGCCCATCCATGGCTTCGATCAGGCGGGCGACCTGGCCGAACTGTTCGCCCGGCCGCTGCGCCGCCGCGACGTGTTGAAGGTATAGGGCGATGCAGCTTTCCGTCTGGACCTATGAAGGACCGCCGCACATCGGGGCGATGCGCGTGGCCACGGGCATGCGCGGCGTCCATTACCTGCTGCATTCGCCGCAGGGCGATACCTATGCCGACCTGTTGTTCACGATGATCGAGCGGCGGGATCACCGCCCACCCGTCACCTACACCACCTTTCAGGCGCGCGACCTGGGCAAGGATACGTCGGAGCTGTTCCAGACCGCGGCGCATGACGTGATCGCCCGGCACGCGCCCGATGCGCTGCTGGTCGGCGCATCCTGTACCGCGGAGCTGATTCAGGACGATCCGGCCGGGCTGGTCGAGAAAATGGGCCTTGGCCTGCCGGTCATCCCGCTCGACCTGCCAAGCTATCAGCGCAAGGAACATTGGGGCGCGTCGGAAACATTCTATCAGATCGTCCGGACACTGACCGACAAGCGGCGGCGCGCGCCGGATCGTGCCGGGCGGCGGGCGCGGGCCAATCTGCTTGGCCCGACCGCGCTCGGCTTTCGTCACCGGGACGACATTGTCGAGGTGACGGCCCTGTTGTCCGAACTGGGGATCGACGTGCACGTCGTCGCTCCGCTGGGCGCATCGGTGGATCAGATCGCCAGCCTGGGCGAGGCGGATTTCAATATCGTCCTCTATCCCGAAACCGGCGAGGCCGCCGCCCAGTGGCTGGAACGCGAATTCCGTCAGCCGTACACGCGCACCGTGCCGATCGGCGTCAATGCGACGATGGAATTCATCGCGGAGGTCGCCGGGCTGGCGGGGGTCGATTCCGCCCTGATGCTCGACCGGGCGCGGTCGCGCATGTCGTGGTGGAGCCGGTCGATCGATTCCACCTATCTGACGGGCAAGCGGGTTTTCATCTTTGGCGATGGCACCCATGCCGTCGCCGCCGCGCGCATCGCCAGCGAGGAGCTGGGGTTCAAGGTCGTCGGCCTGGGCTGCTACAACCGCGAAACCGCCCGCGACGTGCGCGCCGCCGCCCGTCAGCTGGGGCTGGAGCCGCTGATCACCGACGACCATCTGGTCGTGGAACAGGCGATCAAGGACGCACAGCCGGAACTGGTGCTGGGCACTCAGATGGAACGCCACATCGCCAAACGGTTCGCCATCCCGTGCGCCGTCATCTCCGCGCCCGTCCATGTTCAGGATTTCCCGGCCCGCCATTCGCCCCAGATGGGGTTCGAGGGCGCGAATGTGATCTTCGACACCTGGGTCCATCCGCTGGTCATGGGGCTTGAGGAACATCTGCTGACGATGTTCCGCGACGATTTCGAGTTCCACGATGGCGCGGGCGCATCGCATCTTGGCCCCGGTCATGCAGCACCGGCCGAAGCGCCCGTCATCGCCGCTGCAGACACCGCCGCCGCATGGAGCGCGGATGCCGAGCGGGAACTCAAGAAAATTCCGTTCTTCGTCCGCGGCAAGGCCCGGCGGAATACCGAACTGTTCGCCCAGGAACAGGGCATCGACACGATCGAACTGGCAACGCTGTACGAGGCAAAGGCGCATTATGCCCGGTAATGCCCCTCCCCCCGTCCGGGTGACCATCGTGACGCTGGACAATCATCTGGCGGCTGCGGTCGAGCGCGCCAATCGTCAGATGGCGGCAGACGGTATCCATATCGATCTGCACGCGGCATCGGACTGGGATCACGATCCGGCGCTGCTGGATCGCGCAAAGGCGGATGTGGCGCAATCGGACATCATCATTGCGACGATGCTGTTCCTGGACGATCACGTCCGCGCCATCCACCCCGCCATGCTGGCCCGGCGGGATTTGTGCGACGCCATCGTCGGCCTGATGTCGGCGGCCGATGTGGTCAAGCTGACCCGGCTTGGCAATTACCGGATGGACAAGCCGGCCAAGGGCCCGATGGCGCTGCTGAAAAAGCTGCGCGGTTCGGGCAAACCGGGCGGCAGTTCGGGCGCTGGGCAGATGAAGATGCTGCGCCGGTTGCCCAAGATCCTGCGCTACATCCCCGGCCCGGCCCAGGATGTCCGCCATTATTTCCTGACGATGCAATATTGGCTGGCCGGATCGGACGACAATCTGATCGACATGGTCCGCGGCTTGATCGACCGGTATGCCAGCGGCCCGCGCGCCGCGCTTAAGGGGCGGATGCCGGCCAAGCCGCCACGCGAATACCCGGACGTTGGGCTGTATCACCCCGCCCTGCCCGGCCGGATCGGCCAGGATGCGGTACGACTGGCCCGGTCGGCCGGGGTTGCGGGCGATGCCGGTACGGTCGGCGTGCTGATGCTGCGATCCTATCTGCTGGGCAAGGATACCGGCCATTATGACGGGATGATCGCCGCGCTGGAGGCGCAGGGGCTGACCGTCGTGCCCGCCTTTGCCAGCGGGCTGGATGCCCGGCCAGCAATCGAACGCTATTTCACCGGACCGGACGGCGCGCGCGTCGATGCCATCGTCAATCTGACCGGTTTTTCGCTGGTCGGCGGCCCGGCCTATAACGATGTCGACGCAGCCGTGACGACGCTGGGCGCGCTGGATGTGCCCTATATCGCGGCGCATCCCATCGAGTTTCAGTCGCTGGAACAATGGGGTGCCAGCAGCGCCGGCCTGCTCCCCCTTGAAACCACGATGATGCTGGCGATCCCCGAACTGGACGGATCCATCCTGCCCACCGTGTTCGGCGGCCGCGCCGATGGGTCTGCGGAAGGCTGCACCGGCTGCGCCCGCAACTGCCATTTCACGCTGAGCGAGCATGTCCGACCGATGCAGGCTTGTCCGGAGCGGGCGGCGGCGCTGTCTGCGCGGGTCGCTGCGCTCATCCGCCTGCGCCGCAGCGAACGGGCCAGCCGCAAGCTGGCGATCGTGCTGTTCAACTTTCCACCCAATGCCGGGGCAACCGGATCGGCCGCGCATCTGGCCGTGTTCGAATCCCTGCACGCGACGCTTCGCCGCCTGTCGGCCGAGGGATATTCGGTGGACGTGCCGGACAGCGTGGATGCCCTGCGCGCCGCAATCACCGTTGGCAATGCTGCGCAGCATGGCGCGGACGCCAATGTCGCCGCCCGGATTTCCGCCGACGATCATGTCCGGCGCGAGCCGCATCTTGCCGCGATCGAGGCGCAATGGGGCCCCGCCCCCGGCCGCCAGCAAAGCGATGGTCAGTCCATCCATGTCCTGGGCGCACAGTTCGGCAATGTACTGGTCGGGGTGCAGCCCGCCTTTGGCTATGAAGGCGATCCGATGCGCCTGATGTTCGAGGGCGATTTCGCCCCGACCCATGCCTTTTCCGCTTTTTACCGGTATCTGCGCGACGATTTCGGTGCCCATGCCGTGCTGCATTTCGGCACGCACGGCGCGCTGGAATTCATGCCGGGCAAGCAGTCGGGCCTGAGCGGCGATTGCTGGCCCGACCGGCTGATCGGCGCGATGCCGAACTATTATCTCTATGCCTCGAACAACCCGTCGGAAGGGATGATTGCCAAGCGCCGGTCCGGTGCGACGCTGATCAGTTATCTGACCCCGCCGCTGGCCGAAGCAGGGCTGTATCAGGGGCTTGGCGACCTGAAGGCGCTGCTCGACCGCTATCGCTCGGTGCAGGACGATGGCGATGAGCGCCGCGACCTTGAACAGATGATCCGCGATCAGTGCGCGGTCCTGGACCTTGAGGCTGGCGACCTCGCCGACCTGCCCGGGCGGCTGTACGAGATGGAACGCGCGCTGATCCCGCACGGGCTGCACGTGTTCGGCGCCGCGATGGACGCCCCCCAGCGTCAGTCGATGATCGATGCCATCGCCGGTGCGTCCCCGGACATGGACCCGGCCGATCTGGGCGCGCGGATCGACGCCAATGACGAACTGGGCGCGCTGATCCACGCGCTGGATGGCGGCTATGTCCGCCCCGCGCCCGGCGGCGACCTGGTCCGCAATGCCGAAGTGCTGCCCACGGGGCGCAATATTCACGGCTTTGACCCCTTCCGCATCCCCGGCAGCTACGCCTGTGCACAGGGGCGGGATCAGGCGGATCAGCTGATCGCGCGGCATCTGGCGGATGGCGGACGGCTGCCCGAAAGCATCGCCATGGTGCTATGGGGCACCGACAATCTGAAAAGCGAAGGGACGCAGATCGCCCAGGCGATGGCGCTGATCGGGGCGCGGCCGCGGTTCGACGATTATGGCCGGCTGGCGGGCGCGGAGCTGATCCCGCTGGAGGCGCTGGGCCGTCCGCGCATCGATGTGGTCATCACCCTGTCCGGCATTTTCCGCGACCTGTTGCCACTTCAGACCCGCATGATCGCAGAGGCAAGCTGGCTGGCGGCGATGGCGGACGAGCCGGTCGAGATGAACTTTGTGCGCAAGCACAGCCTGGCGCATCAGGCATCGCTTGGCTGCGACATGGAAACGGCGGCGCTGCGCGTCTTTTCCAACCGTCAGGGGGCCTATGGCGCGAACGTCAATCAGATGATCGACGGCGGTGCATGGACCGATCCCGAAGAGCTGGCCGACATGTTCGAACAGCACAAGGGCTATGCCTATGGCCGCAAGGGTGCGCCGGTGCAGCATCGCAAGCTGTTCGAAAGCGAGCTGGCCGGCGTCGATCTGACGTATCAGAATCTGGAATCGGTCGAGCTGGGCGTCACTGACATCGACCAGTATGTCGACGGCCTGGGCGGCATGAGCCGCGCGGTGGATCGCGCCCGTGGCAGCGCCGCGCCGGTCTATATCGTCGATGCGACGCAGGGCCCGGCAAAGGTGCGCACGCTGGGCGAACAGATCGACCTGGAGGCACGCACCCGCATCCTCAATCCCAAATGGTATGAAGGGATGCTGCAGCACGGGTTCGAGGGGGTGCGCCAGATCGAGGCGCATGTAACGACCGCCATGGGCTGGTCCGCCACGACCGGACAGGTCAGCCCCTGGGTCTATCAGAAGATCAGCGAAACCTTTGTCCTGGACGCCGAAATGCGCGCCCGCCTGTCCGCGCTGAATGCCAAGGCGTCGGCGCGTGTGGCCGACCGGCTGCTGGAGGCGTGCGAGCGGCAGTTGTGGACGCCGGATGCGTCCACCCTCGCGGCGCTGAAGGCGGCGAGCGACGATCTTGAGGATCGGCTGGAAGGGCTGATCGCGGCAGAATGATGGGAACCATGCAATGACACTCAACCTTCTCGATACCCAAGGCGCACCGCCCGATGGCGAGGGCAGCGTGCAGGTTGCGCTGGACCCGCGCGACGAAATCCGGGGGGCAAAGGTCTTTGCCGTTTATGGCAAGGGCGGGATCGGCAAATCGACCACCTCGTCCAACCTGTCGGCCGCCTTTTCAAAGCTGGGCCACCGGGTGCTGCAGATCGGCTGCGATCCAAAGCATGACAGCACCTTTACCCTGACCGGGCGGATGGTGCCGACCGTCATCGACATCCTGGAAACCGTCGACTTCCATGCCGAGGAGCTTCGGGTCGAGGATTTCATGTTCCCCGGCTATAACGGCGTGATGTGCGTCGAGGCCGGCGGGCCGCCCGCGGGCACCGGCTGCGGCGGATATGTGGTGGGCCAGACGGTCAAGCTGCTGAAACAGCATCACCTGCTCGACGATACCGATGTCGTTATTTTCGACGTGCTGGGCGATGTGGTGTGCGGCGGTTTTGCCGCCCCGCTGCAACATGCCGATCAGGCGATCGTCGTCGCCGCCAATGATTTCGACAGCATCTTTGCCATGAACCGCATCATGGCGGCCATCAATGCAAAGGCCAAGAACTACAAGGTCCGGCTGGCCGGCATGGTCGCCAACCGGTCGGCCGCGACGGACGAAATCGACCGGTTCGGCGCGGAAACCGGGATGCGGCGGCTTGCCCATTTCGGCGATGTCGATGCGATCCGCCGGTCGCGGCTGAAGAAGTGCACGCTGTTCGAAATGCCGGACAGCCCGGAAGTCGTTGCCGCGCGCGAGGAATATCTGAACCTTGCCCGCACCTTGTGGGCCGGGGTGGATCCTGTGGACGCGCGGCCGATGAAGGACCGGGAAATCTTCGACTTTCTGGGGTTCGAATGATGGACGCCGGCATCGCATCCACCCGATATCAGGAAAGCCGGCAACGGCTGGAAACCTATTTCGACCGGACCGCGCGCAAAGCGTGGGAGGATCTGACGTCCGACGTGCCGGTCAGCGGCATCCGCGCCACCGTGCGCGCCGGGCGGGATGCGATGCGCGACCTGTTGCTGTCGGCCCTGCCCGCCGACATGCATGGCCAGCGGCTGCTGGATGCCGGATGCGGCACGGGCGCGCTGGCGATCGAGGCTGCACGCCGCGGGGCACAGGTGGTGGCGATCGATGTGTCGCAGGGCCTGATCGCCGTGGCGCGCGAACGCGCGGGGCGCGACCTGTCGATCGACTGGCGCGTCGGTGACATGCGCAGCAACACGCTGGGCCTGTTCGATCATGTCGTGGCGATGGATTCGCTGATCCATTACGACCGGGCCGACCTGATCGGTGTGCTGAAGGCATGGGCGCAGCGCACCGGGCACATCGCCTATACCTTTGCCCCCGCAACGCCGTTGCTGCGTGCCATGCACATCGCCGGAAAGGCATTTCCGCGCAGCGACCGCTCGCCCGCAATCCGGCCGGTCAGCGCAGGGCGGCTGACGGCGGACATTGCCGGCAATCTGCCCGGATGGCGCATCGATTTCTGCGAGCGCGTCTCCAGCGGGTTCTACAAGTCCCAGGCGATGGGGATCAGCAGCTGATGCAGCCGGCGGACCGCCCCTCCTCCTCTTCTTCTGCGTGGCAGGCCGTCGCGATGCGGTTCCTGCCGTTCGCCGATGCCGCCAGCACGGATCTGCCGCTGGGCCGCCTGTTGCGGCTGGCGCTGTTTCAGGTGAGCGTGGGGATTGCCGCCGTCCTGTTGAACGGCACGCTGAACCGCGTGCTGATCGTCGAACTGAACGCGCCTGCATGGATGGTGGCGCTGATGATCGCCATTCCGCTGGCCATCGCCCCGTTCCGCGCGCTGATCGGCCACCGGTCGGACACCCACCGCTCGGTGCTGGGCTGGCGCCGGGTGCCCTATATCTGGTTCGGGTCGCTGGCGCAGTTCGGCGGGCTGGCCATCATGCCGTTTGCGCTGATCCTGCTGACCCGCCCCGACACCTTTGCAATGGGCGTTGCGGCCTCGTGCCTGTCGTTCCTGCTGACCGGCGGGGGCATGCACGTCACCCAGACGGCGGGCCTGGCACTCGCCACCGATATCGCGCCAGAGGATACCCGGCCGCGCGTCGTCGCCCTGCTCTATGTCATGCTGCTGGTCGGCATGATGCTGGCGTCGTTCGCCATCGGCAACATCCTGCTCGACTTTACCGCGACCAAGCTGATCCAGGTGGTGCAGGGCGCGGCGTTGCTGACGATTGTGATGAACATCATCGCGTTGTGGAAGCAGGAAGCACGGCGGCGCGTCGCTGCGGCACCGGTCGAGGCGCAGCCGGCATTTTCCGCGCTTTGGGCCAGTTTCGTTGCTCAGCCCAGCGCCGCACGGCTGCTGGCCGCGATCGGCGTCGGGGCGATGGCCTTTTCCATGCAGGATGCGCTGCTGGAGCCTTATGGCGGCGAAATCCTGTCCATGTCGGTGGGCGCGACGACCGCGCTGACCGGGGCATGGGCGTTGGGCGCGCTGATCGCCTTTGCCCATAGCGGGCGGCGGCTGGCGCACGGCGCCGATCCGCTCCGCCTTTCAGGGCTTGGCGCGGTCATCGGCATCTGCGCCTTTCTGATGGCGATCTTTGCCGCACCGTTTCATTCCGTGCCGCTGCTGTTCGCTGGCGCCGCCGCCATCGGATTTGGCAACGGCCTGTTTTCCGTCGGCACGATGATCGCCGCGATGGCGCTGGCCCGCAATCACGCCGCTGGCCTTGCGCTGGGCGCATGGGGCGCGGTGCAGGCAAGCGGAGCCGGTCTGGGCGTCGCGCTGGGCGGGGCCATTCGCGATGGCGTGGCCATGCTGGCGCTGCACGATGTGCTGGGCACGACCCTGGCCGACCGCGCGACGGGGTTCGGCACGGTTTATCTGATCGAGATCGCCTTGTTGCTGCTCGCGCTGGTCGTGCTGGGGCCAGTGGTCGGCGTGGGCCGCGATCTTGGAGTGACGCGTGAACGCTTTGGTTTGAGCGAGTTTCCGACCTGAGGGCCGGCAGGAGGTGGATGATGGACGATATTAAGCTTGTGGGCACACTCGATGTGACCGAACTGGTGTTTCTGACCTTTGTTTTGTTCTTCTTCGGACTGGTGGTGTATCTGCGCCGCGAGGACCGGCGCGAGGGCTATCCGCTGGAGGACGAAACCACCGGCCGTCTGGACACGCCGGGCGGCGTGCTGCTGGATGCGGGGCCGAAGACGTTCCTGATGCCGCACGGTCGCGGCATCGTCAGCACCCCCACCAAGGGCCGCGAGCGCGTCGAATTGCCCGCCACGCGGACGTTCCGCGCGGCCGGTGCGCCCTATGTCCCCACCGGCAATCCGCTGGTCGACGGCCTTGGCCCGGCGGCCTGGGCCGACCGCGCCAATCACCCCGATCTGGATGCCGAAGGGCATAACCGCATCGTGCCGATCGCACTGGCCCCGCACATCACGATCAACCCGCGCGATCCCGATCCGCGGGGCTACAGCGTGATCGCGGCGGACGGTCAGGTGGCCGGCAAGATCAGCGACATCTGGGTCGACCGGGCCGAACACGTCATCCGGTATCTTGAGGTCGACACCGGCTCTGCCAAGGTACTGGCGCCGATGGGCACCGCCGCCGTTCAGGCGCGCAGAAGCCTGGTGGTGATCGACGCGATCAACGCCGCCGACTTTGCCGGCGTGCCCGGCCTGGCCGCACCGGACCGCATCACCTTTTACGAGGAAGAGCGGGTCATGGCCTATTATGGCGGCGGCTATCTCTATGCCAACGCCGCTCGTCAGGATCCGCTGATATGAGCGAATATGAGCATGAGCCGATCCCCGGCCTGCCCGGGGTTCCGCCGGAGGGCGAGCGCATCCTGTGGCAGGGTTCGCCGGATTTCCGGCACATGGTCGCCAATGCGTGGCACATCCGGCTGACCCTGCTCTATTTCGCCGCGATCATCGCCTGGCTGGTGGTGCGCGGCGATGGCGGCGCGGCACTGGTCGTGGCGGCGATGGGCGTCGTTGCAATCGCCCTGTTCATTGCCTTTGCCTGGGCAGCGGCGCGCACCAGCATCTATACGCTGACCAACCAGCGGCTGGTGCTGCGCATCGGGGTTGCCCTGAACAAATGCGTCAACCTGCCGCTGAGCCAGATCGAATCCGCTGATCTGAAGGCGATGGGCGGCGGGCATGGCAGCATCGTCCTGTCGCTGAAGGGCGCGCCGCGGCTTGGCTATCCGATGCTGTGGCCGCACGCCCGCTCGCTGCGCATCGTCCGGCCCCAGCCGATGCTGCGTGCGATCCCGGACGCTGCCGGCGTGGCCCGCACTCTGTTCCGCGCCGTTCAGCAGATTCAGCCTGTGACAGTGAAGGACGCATCCAACACGCCGGTCGCCACCGGCCCCTATGCCGGAGCCGGCGCATGAGCCATTCGCACCCCCATCATGATCCAACCGTCCCGCCCCGGGCGCTGATCGGGGCGGGGGTGCTGATTGCCACGGCACTGGCGCTGACCGGGGCAACCAGCTTTGGCCTGATCCCGCGCGCCGCCGATCCGGTGGCCGAACGGACCCGCGATCAGGTCGCCCCGGCGCAGCAGCGGGACCTGCGTTTCGCCGACCGGGCCGATGGCGCGGTGATCGTCAGCGATGCAGTGACCGGCGAACAGATCACGGTCATCCCCAGCGGTCAGGGCGGTTTCGTGCGCGCCCAGATGCGTCGGCTGGCCAAGGCGCGGATGGCCGCCGGCATCGGTTCGGAGCCGCCCTTTCGCCTGACGCGATGGGCGAACGGCGCGCTGTCGCTGGTCGATCCTCAGACCGGTAAGGATGCCGAACTGCACGGCTTTGGCCCCGACCACAGCCGCACCTTTGCCAACATGCTGCCGGGAACGGGCGCATGATCGCGCTGTTTTCGCCGCCCCCGTTCGACACCCAGTGCCGGATCGAGGTGGAGCAGAGCCCCGAGCATTTCCATGCCCATGTCGAACTGGACGGCGATATCGACATCCGGCCCGGCGACCGGGTGCGCGTGCATGGCGCGCCGATCATGGTCGGGTTTGGCGAACGCCGCGTGTTCGAACGCCGCGCCACGGTTCAGCCCGCTGGCCTGATCCGCCGCGCCTGGACCCGCTTTGCCAGCAATTTCGAGATCACCGAGCTGTATGAAGTCAGCTTTACGCCTGGGAGGCTAGGATGAACGCGCCTGCACGGATCGATGCATCGCTGGCTGCCCAGCATGACACGATGGAAATCGCACGCCAGGAAACGGTGCTGTCGCCGCGGTTCTACACCACCGATTACGAAGCGATGGACCGCATCGACGTGTCCCCCGTCCGCGCCGAATGGGAGGCGCTGATGACGGAGATGGAGGACGATCACAATAAGCGGCATTTCCGCAAGACGGACGCCTTTGACGGGGTGATCGAGGGGCTGGAACCGGCGCTGCAGGCCGAGTTCATCGATTTCCTGGCCAGTTCGCTGACGTCCGAATTTTCAGGCTGCATCCTGTATGCCGAAATCGCCAAGCGGACGAAGAATCCCGACATGAAGCGGATCTTCAAGCTGCTGGCGCGCGATGAAAGCCGTCATGCGGGCTTCATCAACGAAACGCTGAAGGGCGCCGGGATCGGCATCGACCTCAGCTTTCTGACCAAGACCAAGAAATACACCTTCTTCAAACCGAAGTTCATTTTCTATGCCGTCTATCTGTCGGAAAAGATCGGATATGCGCGGTACATCACCATCTACCGCCATCTGGCGCGCAATCCGCAGAACAAGTTTCACCCGATTTTCGACTGGTTCCACGACTGGTGCAATGACGAGTTCCGTCATGGCGAGGCGTTCGCGATGATGCTGCGGGCCGATCCCAAGCTGCTGACCGGAATGAACAAGCTGTGGATCCGGTTTTTCCTGCTGTCGGTCTATGCCACCATGTATGTGCGCGACCACAACCGGCCAGTGTTCCACAAGGCGCTGGGCGTACACCCCGCCGATTACGGGTATCAGGTGTTTTCGATCTGTACCGAGATCAGCCGGCAGGTGTTTCCGGTGGAGCTGGACACCGATGATCCCGCCTTTCGCCGGACGCTGGAGCAGCTTCGCCTTGCCTCTGTCGCGATCGAGACGGCCAAGGCGCGTGGCGGCGTGTCGGGATTGGCGGGACGCGCGGCCAACATGGCGCGGGCGGGCTTTGCCTTTGCCCGGCTGTACCTGATGAAACCGCGGACCAACGAACTGCCCCGTTCCATCCGGCTTCAGCCTGCATGGTGATTGCGGGCAGCCTGGCCCTGCCCTTTGCGGCGGTCATCCTGTTGTGGTTCGTCAGCACCGGCCTGGTGGCGATGATGAACCACCGGCTGCGCGCCACGATGCCGCGCGCGCTGATCATCGCCTGTGTCTGTGCCTTTGCCGGCCTCGGCCTCGTGATCGCCAGTGCCCATTCGACGGCGATCTGGGCATCCTATCTGTCGTTCCTGGGCGGCCTGCTGATCTGGAGCTGGCACGAGATCGCGTTCCTGACCGGCGCGGTCGCGGGCACGCATAGCGAGCCATGCCCCGATGGCGCGCGCGGCTGGCAACGGTTTTCACAGGCGACGCTGGCGCTGATCCATCACGAAGTGGCGCTGGCGATGACGGCGGGCCTGATGCTGTCGCTGGCCGCGGCGACCGCCAATCCGACCGGTGCCTATGCGTTCACGCTGTTGTTCGTGTTCCGCCTGTCATCGAAACTGAACATCTATTGGGGCGTGCCGAACCTGAGCGACGAGTTGTTGCCGCGCCATCTGGATTACCTGAAAAGCTATTTCGGACCGCGCCGGTTGCTGCCGATGCTGCCGCTGTCGATCCTGGCCATGCTCGGCCTGGCCGCGTGGCTTGCCTGGACGGCGATTGCCACCAGCGATCCCGGCACCGCGGTCCGATCCGCCCTGCTCTGCTGCCTCAGCCTGCTGGCGGCGCTGGAGCATCTGTTTCTCGCCATGCCCTTTCGCGACAGCGCGCTTTGGGCATGGGCGCTTGAGCGGCGCACCGCACACAAGAAGACGACGATTGAAGAGGGGAAGGCGTGATGGATTACGCAACATATTTCGGCGATCAGCTGGCCGCCGTCCGGCAGGAAGGGCGATATCGCGTCTTTGCCGAGATCGAGCGCCAGGCTGGCGCATTCCCCAAGGCGACCCGCCATGTCGACGGCCAGATCAGCGACATCACCGTTTGGTGTTCCAACGACTATCTGGGCATGGGCCAGCATCCCAAGGTACTAGACGCCATGCACCGCGTTCTGGACGAATGCGGCGCAGGTGCGGGCGGCACGCGCAACATTTCGGGTACCAATCACCACCATGTGCTGCTGGAGGCGGAACTCGCCGACCTGCATGCCAAGGAAGACGCGCTGCTCTTTACCTCCGGCTATGTTTCCAACTGGGCAGCGCTGGGCACGCTGGCGGGGATGCTGCCCAACTGCATGGTGCTGTCCGACGCGCTCAATCACGCATCGATGATCGAGGGGATTCGGCACAGCCGTGCCGACCGGATGATCTTTGAACACAACTCGCCCGAGGATCTGGACCGCAAGCTGTCCGACCTGGACCCCGACCGGGCCAAGCTGGTTGCGTTCGAAAGCGTCTATTCGATGGACGGCGACATCGCCCCGATCGCTGAGATCGTGGAGGTGTGCGAGAAGCACAACGCCCTGTCCTATATCGACGAGGTTCATGCCGTCGGCCTGTACGGCCCGCGCGGCGGCGGTGTGGCCGAACGCGAAGGATTGATGGACCGGATCACGGTCATCGAAGGAACGCTGGGCAAGGCCTATGGCGTGATGGGCGGATATATCGCCGCATCGCGCGACCTGTGCGATTTCGTGCGCACCTTTGCCAGCGGATTCATTTTCACCACCGCCCTGCCCCCCGCGGTTGCGGCGGGCGCGTGCGCCAGCATCCGGCACCTGAAGGACAGCGATGCCGAACGCGAGCGCCAGCAGGATCGCGTGGCCCGCGTACGCGGCGCCTTGGACCGGATGGGCATCCCCCACCTGCCCAACCCCAGCCACATCATCCCGGTAATGGTCGGCGATGCACGCAAGTGCAAACTGATCAGCGACTGGCTGATGGAACATCACGGCATCTATGTTCAGCCGATCAATTACCCCACCGTTCCGCGTGGGACGGAACGGCTGCGCATCACCCCGTCGCCCGTGCACAGCGATGCGGATATCGACCGGCTGCTGACCGCGCTCAGCGAAATCTGGTCGCATTGCGAACTGGCACGGCGCGAAATGGCCGCCTGATCCGGCGCGGCGGTACGCCAACCACATCCGCTTCCCGCAAAAGGCCGGAGCGAGGCAGCGATGCGCGTTAAATCGGGCATCGCTGCCAGGCACCTGGATGACCGATCGGGCTGACGCCCTGCCCGCTGTGCACAGGAATATCGGCGATCCACTAGGCTTGCTGCGCAAGCGTGTTCGGCTGGGCGTGGTCGCGCGTTAACGATCGCCCCGCTAATGCAGGTCCGGATGCACCGGTCCACACGTCACTAGGCAACATGCCTTCCCAGCAGCAGCGCACAAGAAAAAGGCCGGGATTTCCCCCGGCCTTTTGTCCTTTCGATCTGTCCGATCCGATCAGCTCGGATTTTCGAGATACGCGATCAGGTCGGCGCGCTTCTGCGCGTCGGCGATGCCGCCAAACGCCATCTTGGTGCCGGGCACCACGCGCTGCGGCTTTTCCAGATACTGGAACAGCTTTTCCTTGGTCCAGGTGATGCCGCTGTTCTTGTTGGCGTTCGAATAGTTGTAGCCCGCGACCGTGCCGGCGGCGCGGCCGACGATCTTGTGCAGCGACGGGCCGACCTTGTTCACGCCATCCTGCACGGCATGGCAGGTCTGGCACTGAGCGAACACGGTCTTGCCGGCCGCGGCCGTGCCGGTGAAGCTGGCGAACTGCGTGCCGTCGACGGTCGCGGTATCGGCCGCAGGGGGCGCACCGGCCGGAGCAGCCGCAGGCGCAGCAGCCGGGGCCGCAGCAGGTGCCGGGGCGGCGGGCGCTTCAGCAGCCGGGGCCGCCGCAGTTTCCGTCTTCTTGGGTTCCGATCCACCGCCGCCACACGCAGCAAGCAGGGTAGAAAGCACGATCACACTCGCAAAAGTTCCAGCTGCCTTCATGTCCACTCCAATCCAAAATCGCCGCAATGGCCTCAGAGAAACGGTCCCCTCCAGCCACGCTTGTAACGGAGATGAACTGGAAATGAAAGCGCAGACCATTGGTTCCGTGGCGATTATTGCGGCCGTTCCATTCCCCGGCAATCCGTCCTTTTTCAGCGTCGAGCCGTTGGCGTCGCCAACGCCGTTTTGCCCCTTGCGACAATGTTGAAAATCATTCTCAAAAGCGTTGACTCTGCAAATCGCTCGCAATAAGCGGATGCAAATGGTTCGCAATACAAGGGGCGATTTCAGTGAGTGATGGAATTGGCGCACCGGCGTATCTGGCGCTGTCGGCAGTCGGGTTTTTGATGACGGCACCGGCCCATGCCGGCGAAGAGCCGATTGGCGAAGATGCACAGACCATCGTGGTCGAAGGCTCGCAGAACAAGAAGCCGACCAATCCGGCGCTGACCGAAAAACCCCGAGATACCCCGCGTACGGTCACCGTGCTGGACAAGCAGTTCCTGGCCGATACCGGCGCGGTCACGTTTGCGGACGCGCTGCGCAACGTGCCCGGCATCACCCTGGGCCAGGGCGAGGGCGGCGCCGGATCGGGCGATTTCATCAACCTGCGCGGGTTCGACGCCAGCAACGACATCGCCATCGACGGTTTTGCCGACCGGTTGCAGTACAGCCGTTCCGACGTGTTCAACGTCGAACAGATCGAGGTTTACAAGGGGCCGAATACCGCGCTGTCCGGCGCGGGCGGTGCGGCGGGCCAGATCAACCTGGTCAGCAAGGCACCCCAGATGGCGTCGTTCCTCAATGTCGATGCCAGCCTTGGCAATCGCGAATGGAAGCGGCTGGCGCTCGACGCCAATGTGCAGCAGGCATCGCTGGGCGGCTCTGCATTCCGCCTGAACCTGATGGCGCATGATCAGGATGTGGCCCGGCGGGATCAGATCACGCAGACCCGGTTCGGCGTGGCCCCGTCCTTTTCCATCGGCATGAACGGCCCGACGCGTGCGACGGTCAGCCTGTTCTGGCAGCAGGACGAAAACCTGCCCGATTACGGCATCCCGCTGTTGACCACCGGGGTTCGTCCGGCGCCGATCCGCAATTACTATGGCTGGCGCAACATCGACCGGGAGGATCAGACGGTCATGCTTGCCACGCTTCAGATCGAGCATGAGTTCAGCGACCGGGTTCAGTTGCTCAATGCGACCCGCTGGGGTAAGGTCGATCGCACCGCGGTGTGGTCCACCCCCCGCCCGATCGACGCCCCGTCGCTGAACGCTGCGGCGGCAGCGATTGCGGCGGGACGGCCGCAGGATGGCAACTATATCGTCGGTGGTCCGCAGGGGCTGGGCCGCGTGGCAAGCAACACGGTGCTGACCAATCGCACCGCCCTTACCGTCGATCTGCCCGCCACGGATGGCGGCATCGGCAACACGCTGGTCATCGGCGGCGAAGTAAGCCGCGAGGATTTTCAGCGCAACACGATCACCACCACCGGCATCGCAGGCACGCGCCGCAACCTGTTTGCGCCGACCCCGGATTTTACCGGCCCGTTCAGCCAGACGGTGACGAGCGGTCAATATGACACCTCGGCAACGCGGTACGCGCTGTCGGCGTTCGACACGCTGAAGCTGCTGGGCGATGCGGTTCAGCTGAATGTCGGCGGCCGCTACGAACGGTTCGAGGTCGAGCTGGGCGGCACCGCCTATGCCGCGCTTGCCGATCGCAGCTATGCCGAAAACCTGTTCAGCTGGCAGGCCGGACTGGTCGCCAAGCCGAGCGAGACTGCGTCGATCTACTTCACCTACTCCAATGCGAAACAGCCCCAGGCGCTGTCCGCAACATCGACCGGCGCCGTCACCACCGCCAATCTGGCGCTGCCCGCGCTGAAGAACGAGAATTACGAGATCGGCGCGAAGTGGGATGTGCTGGCCGAAAAGCTCAGCCTGACCGCCGCGCTGTTCCGGACGGAGCGGGTCAATCAGCCGATCACGGTCGGCCCCGATGTGCTGCTGGCCGGGCGTCAGCGGGTGCAGGGCGTCGAACTGAGCGCGACCGGCCAGCTGGCGACGGGATGGCAGCTGTTTGCGGCCTATGCCTATCTCGACAGCGAAATCCTGCGTGCGGCGACGGGCAGCGAACTGACGCTGGGCGAGGTACTGGCGCTGACCCCCAATCATTCCGGCACGCTGTGGACCAGTTACAAGACGGGGCCGTTCCAGATCGGCGGCGGCATCAATTACATGGGCGAGCGCGTGACCCGCAATTCGACCGCGGCACAGGATGCCTGGGCGCTGGACGATTATGTCCTGGCCAATGCGATGGTCGCCTATGACTTCAGCCCGCGCATTTCGCTTCAGGTGAATGCCAACAACATCCTGGACGCGGCGTACATCAACCGCATCCGCGCCAACGACAATTATGTCATCGCGGTGCCGGGCGAAGGCCGCACGGTCATGGCCACCCTGCGTGTGCGGATGTAAACGCCGGCAATGCTGATCATCATTCCCGATGTTCTGGACAAAGCGGCCGTGGCGCGAGTGCGCGCCATGGTCGATGCCGGATCGTGGGTGGACGGCAATGCAACCTCTGGCGCGCAATCCGCACTCGCCAAGCGGAACGAGCAGCTGGACGAGGCGAGCGAGGCGGCACGGACGGCCGGTGCAATGGTGCTGGAGGCGCTGGGCCGTTCACCGCTGTTCATCGCCGCCGCCCTGCCCGCCCGCATCTTTCCCCCGCTGTTCAACCGCTATGGCGGGGGCCAGGCATTTGGCGCGCATATCGACAACGCCATCCGGATGCGGCGCGGGACCGATTTCCGCATTCGCAGCGACCTGTCCTGCACCCTCTTCCTCGAAGACCCCGATGCCTATGACGGCGGCGAGCTGGTGATCGAGGAACGGTTCGGGGAACAGCGGATCAAGCTGCCCGCCGGGCACATGGTCCTGTATCCGGCCAGCAGCATCCACCGGGTGGAACCGGTGACGCGCGGCGTCCGCATCGCCAGCTTTTTCTGGCTGCAATCCATGGTGCGCGACGATGCCGCGCGCCGGATGCTGTTCGATCTCGATCAATCGGTTCAGCGGCTGGGCGGCCAGCTGGGCCAGGACGACCGCTCGGTCATCGAACTGACCGGGCTTTATCACAATCTGATCCGCCGCTGGGCGGACGTTTAGGGGCAAGACGAATGACGCGGGGACAATGGCGCAACCTGTGGCTGCAATTCCACAAATGGATCGGACTGCTGCTGGCCGTGGCAATCATTCCCATTTCGGTCACTGGCGCGGCGCTGGTGTGGCATGACGGGCTGGAACGCTGGCTGCATCCCGACCGATATGCGGTGACCGGGACGGCCAAGCTGCCCGTCACCGCCTATGCCGATGCCGCCGCTGCCCGGCTGGCCCCCGGGGAACGCATTGCGCGCATCGCACTGCCCACCGAAAGCGGCGAGCCGGTCGAGGTTTCGGCGGCCCGGCCCGGCGGCGGCAAGGGCCGGCCGGTACGCACGCTCGTCTATCTGGACCCGGCCGATGCGCGGGTGATCGAGGTGTCGGCCAGCGATCGGGGCGCGATCCGGTTCATGCACGTGCTGCACGGTTCGCTGTTCATCCCGGAGGTTGGGCGACAGGTCGTCGGCTGGGTCGGCGTTGCCATGCTGGTGTCCGCGCTGACCGGGATCTGGCTGTGGTGGCCGACGGTGGGCGGGTTCGTGCGCGCGCTGCGCTGGAAACGGCATCCGAAGAATACCGATTACAACCTGCACAATCTGCTGGGGTTCTGGATCGCAGTACCGCTGGCGGTGTTGTCCCTGACCGGCGTGTGGATCAGCTTTCCGTCGGTGTTCAGCAGCTTTGATGCCAAGCCGGCTCAGGCCCAGTCCCGACCCAAGGGTCCGGATCGCGCCGCGCTGATGCGGGCAAAGCCGTTGCCTGCCCCGGCAACCCCGCTGACCGCAGCGATTGACGCGGCCGGCTCAGTGGCCCCCGGCACTATTACATCGGTTCAGTGGCCGACGGACATCCAGCCGGAATGGACGATGCAGATGTCACCGCCGAGTGGCCGACCCGCCACGGTCAAGGTGGCAGATGCAACCGGCCAGGCGGCAATCGATGCAGCAAGCGGCCCCGGCGCGGGTCAGCCCCAGCCGACCACCGCGCGGCTGATGCGCCAGATCCATGACGGGTCGGGCATGCCCTTCTGGTGGCAGGTCATCCTGTTCCTGGGCGGCGTGCTGCCCGCCATCCTTGCGGTGACGGGGATCATCATGTGGGCGCGGGCGCGCAAGTGGCGCAAGCAGCTGGCCCAGCGTCAGCGCGCCCGGCTCGCCCCGGCTGAATAACGAAAAAAAGGGGGCGCCGGTCCGTTCCGGCGCCCCCCATTTTTTACGGCTGCGCGCCGATTACCGTCCCAGCAGGACGCGCGCCTGGCCCGCAATCTGGGCAAGCATGGCGGCGCTGGGCTGTGGCGCCTGACGCGCGCGGGCGACCAGCGCATTGAACTGATCCACCCGCGCCCGGTTTTCCGCCAGCCAGCCATCGACCGCCGCCTGCGGATCGTCCCCGCTGGTCCGCGTCAGGAAATCGAGCCGCAGCTGCTGGAAATCGCGGGCCAGCCCGGCGATCAGCAGCCGTTCCCACGGATCGCCCGCGGTGATGCGCGCTGCATTGGCCTGTGCCCAATCCAGCCCAAGCTGCTGACCCAATCGGGTAAAGGCGCGGGTCAGCACCACCTCGTCAATGCCGCGCTTCTGGCCCAGTTCGGCCAGGCCGACCGCGCCGTCCATCTGGAACAGGCGAACGACCCGCTCGATCAGGCCGGTCGGCGCACCGGATTCGGCCAGCCGCGTGCTGATCCGGTCGCTTTGTGCCTGCGCCTCGGCCAGCAGCAGCGCCTTGGTCTGTTCGTCCAGCGCCACGATGCCGGGGCGCAGCCGATCGACGATGGTCGCCGGGGAATCGCCCGACCGGCTGACGCGCAGCAGGTCGGCGATCTGCGACCGGACGGCAACCGCCACCTCGTCCAGCAGGGCAAGGCGCGCCGCCTCCGGCATCGCCTCGGTCTCGATCGCGTGCCAAAGAGCCGGGACGCCGAACAGCTGTTCCGTCGCCACGAACATCGCGGCAATGTCGCCAAGCGAGGCGCCTTCCTCCTCCGCCAGTTCGAACGGGTGCAGCACGCCCAGCCGGTTGACGATGCGGTTGGCGATCTTGGTCGCCACGATCTCACCGCGCAGGCGGTGCCCCTCGATCGCATCGGCAAACCGCTCGCGCATCGCGGCCGGGAATGCCGCGAACAGATCAGGAGTCAGGGCCGCATCATGCCCCAGTCCGCGCGTCTCGATCGCATCCTGCATGGCCAGCTTTGCCGTGGCCAGCAACACGGCCAGTTCCGGCCGGGTCAGCCCCCGCCCGTCCTGTGCCCGGCGCAGCAGTTCGTCGTTCGGGGCCAGCCCCTCGACCGCCCGGTCCAGACGACCCGATGCCTCCAGGATCTCGATGGTCCGCACATAGCTGGGCAACGCAAGCGGTCCATCCGCTTCCATCAGCGACAGCGCCAGCGTCTGCAGCCGGTTATCCTCCAGCACCAGATGCCCGACATCGTCGGTCATGTCGGCCAGCAGGACGTTGCGATCGGCCAGCGCCAGCCGCCCGGACGTCATCTCGCCATTCAGGGCGATCTTGATGTTCACCTCGTTATCCGAACAATCGACGCCCGCCGAATTGTCGATAAAGTCGGTGTTGATCCGCCCGCCCCGCGCGGCAAAGGCGATGCGCGCCGCCTGGGTGACGCCCAGATTGGCCCCCTCGCCCACCACCTTGGCGCGCAGCTGTTCGGCATTGACGCGGTTGCGATCATTCGCCGGATCGCCGACGTCCAGATTGCTCTCCGCCGCCGCCTTCAGATAGGTGCCGATGCCGCCGAACCAGATGAGGTCGACCGGCGCCTTCAGGATGGCGGTGATCAGTTCCGACGGTTCCATCGCCTCTGCCGTCACGTCCAGCGCGGCGCGAACCTCCGGCGACAGCGGGACCGACTTTTCGGTGCGGGAGAACACGCCCCCACCGGCCGAAATCAGCGCCTTGTCATAATCGTCCCAGCTTGACCGGGAAAGGTTGAACAATCGCTGACGCTCCGCCCAGCTGGCCGCGGGATCGGGGTCGGGATCCAGGAAGATGTGCCGGTGATCGAACGCGGCAACCAGTTTCAGCGACTTGGACAAGAGCATCCCGTTGCCGAACACGTCGCCGGACATGTCGCCGCACCCGACGACGCGGACCGGGTCGGTCTGCACATCGACGCCCATTTCCAGGAAGTGCCGCTGAACCGACACCCATCCGCCGCGCGCGGTGATGCCCATCGCCTTGTGGTCATATCCGTTGGACCCGCCGCTGGCGAACGCATCGCCCAGCCAGAAGCCGCGTTCCAGCGCGATTGCATTGGCGACATCGCTGAACGTCGCCGTGCCCTTGTCGGCGGCGACCACGAAATACGGGTCCTCTCCGTCATGGATCACCACGCCGTCGGGATGCACCACCGTGCCGTCGACGATATTGTCGGTCACCGACAACAGCGTGCGGATGAAGATGCGATAGCTTTCCGTGCCCTCGGTCAGCCACGCCTCTCGGTTGGACGGAGCGGGCAGCTGCTTGGGATAGAAACCGCCCTTGGCGCCCGTCGGCACGATGACCGCGTTCTTCACCCGCTGCGCCTTCATCAGGCCAAGAATTTCGGTGCGGAAATCGTCGCGCCGGTCGGACCAGCGAAGGCCGCCGCGCGCCACCGGCCCGGCGCGCAGGTGAATACCCTCCACCCGCGGGGAATAAACAAAGATTTCGCGCCACGGCAGCGGCTTGGGCAGGCCGGGCACACGGGCGCTGTCCAGCTTGAACGCCAGCGCCTCTTCGGCTGCGGGGGCAAAGGCGTTGGTGCGCAGAGTCGCGTCGATCACGCCGCGATAGGCGCGCAGGATGCGGTCATCGTCGATCGCCGCCACCTTGGCCAGCCCCGCTTCGATCGCCTCCAGCGCCGCCGCTGCCGCCTGATCGCCGGTTTCCGGCACCCTGCGGCGCTGCGGGTCGTGCAGCGCATAGAACCGCTCGATCAGCGCCTGACCGATCTGCGGCGCGCGGGTCAGGGCATCGACCACCGTCGCCTTGGAATAATTCATGCCCGTCTGGTGCAGATAGGCGAACCAGGCGCGCAGCAGGACGACCGACGCGGGGGCCAGCCCGACCTCCATGATCAGGCGGTTGAACCGGTCATTTTCGGCACGCCCCTCCAGCACCGCCTGGATCGCGGCCTCTGCCACGGCGGGTTCGAACGGTGCGTTGGCGGGCGAACCGGATGCCAGCGCGACCTGAAAGTCGTGGATATAGAGGCGGCTTTCATCGTCCAGCTCGGTCGGCCGCTCCTCGATCACGGTCAGGCCGAAATTCTCCAGCACCGGCACGACTTCGGACAGGGGCAGCGGGCCGCCGACGTGATAGACCTTGAGCTGCAGCAGCCCGTCGCCATCCGGATCGCCCGGAATAATGCGCACGGCCCGGCCGCGTTCGTCCTCCAGATCGGCCAGCGCGACGATATCGTCGGCCGCCTCTTCCGGTTCATGCAGGCTGCGATAGGCGGCGGGAAAGGCATTGCCCCAGCGAAGGGCCAGCCGGGTCGCGCGGTTGCCCACCCGCTCCTCCAGCGCGGCCGCAACGGCCGGGCGCCAGCCGCGCACCATCCGCCGGATGCGTTCGTTGAGGTCATCGGAATCCGGCATCCGCCCATCGGCGCGCAGGTCCAGCGTAAAGCGGATCAGCGCCGCCACCCCGTCCTCCAGTTCGATCGACCAACTGAGGACATTGGCATTGGCCGCCTCTTCCAGCATCCGCCCGATCGCCGTCCGGCGCAGCGTCGACACCTCGTCGCGCGGCAGCCAGACAAAGGCGAACAGGTGACGGCCCAGCGGGCTTTTCACCAGCACCAGGTGCGATCGCGGCCGATCCGCAATCGACATTGCGGTCAGCGCGACCGTTTCCAGATCGTCGGGCGCAAATGCGATGGTCAGGTCATAGGGCATCTGCGTCAGCGCATGGGCCAGTGCCTTGCCGGTATGCCCCTTTGGATCAAAGCCGAACTTTTCCTGAAGCTGCACCATCGACCGGCGCAGCACCGGCACGTCGCCCGGTGCCGCCGACAGTGCGGCGCTGGTCCACAATCCGGCATGGATGGACAGACCCGTGATCCGGTCGCCCGACATGATCGGCACCAGCACCAGATCCAGCGGAACGCGGCGATGCACGGGCGACATGCAGTTCGATTTCAGCAGCAGCGGCGGCTTGTTGCCTGCCTCGAACCATTCCACCGCGCGGCGGCGCGACGCCTCGGCCAGCAGCGAACAGTCCAGCTTGCCGCGCGCAATGCCCAGCGCGGATTGCGTGCCGCCATCCCGGTCCCAGCTTTCATGGGCCAGCAGGGTCAGGTTGCGATCGACGAACCAGCGCAGCAGCGCCGCGCCCTCCGGATCGGCGATCCGCTTGGCATCGTCCAGCATCGCGGCCTGCAACGGCCCCCATTCGGCAACGGCATGGCGAACATGGTCAAGGACGCGGGCCAGCTCCGCCTCAATCGCGCGGCGCACCTTTGCCTCGGCCCGCTCGGTTTCGACATAGACCATCGATTCCGGCGCACCACCGGCGCGGATTGCGGTCATCCTGCCGCTATCGTCGCGGACGACCGGCAACACGGGGTGGATGATGCGATCGATCGCGATGTCGTGCGCGGCAATGGCACCGGCCACCGAATCGATGATGAACGGCATGTCGGGGTTGATGATGGCGATCCGCATCCCGGACTGCCCCTCCCCCGCCATCGGCTCGATCCGGATGGCGGCGCCCGTGCCGGGCCGGCTCAGCGCCGCCTCCGCCACGAATCGCGCGGCATCGGCCCGCGCGGCGTCGTCAAATCCTTCAGTCTCTCCGGGTAGCGCGCCTTCGGTAAGGCGGCTGGCAAGCACCTCGACCAGCGAGGGTTCGATCTGTGTCGTCATGACAACCGGCTATGCGCCGCCCGGATGACAGGCTCAAGGCTTGTGGCAATGCAAAAACCGGATTTCATGACCGGTTTGGCCGCAATCGTCACATGATAGCGCGCACAACCGCCTGGCGGACCAGTGCCGGCGCATTGCCCACCTGTCCCACGACCTCGACCTGATCCTTGCCCGTCGCCCGCGCGACCAGCAGGACGAACTCCTCGCCCGCCGTATCGATGGTGAGCGATCCCAGCGCCGGTGCGCTGCGCAGCGATTTGAGCGCGCTGGTGTAGCGATCCGGGCGCGGCGCGGGGGCACGCGCACTTCGCTCCGCCTTGACCAGCGCCTTGATGC
Source organism: Sphingomonas sp. BGYR3 (assembly GCF_025153455.1). NCBI lineage: Bacteria > Pseudomonadati > Pseudomonadota > Alphaproteobacteria > Sphingomonadales > Sphingomonadaceae > Sphingomonas > Sphingomonas sp. BGYR3. The sequence goes on from NZ_JANZNT010000001.1 coordinate 826,415, forward strand.
CGCCCTCGGTCCGCTCCAGCAGATCGGCCAGGCCGCCCGCCGCAACGTCCAGCCGCCGTGCCTGCGACAGCACCGCCGCAAACTCAGTCACGCGCGCCTTGTCATAATCGCTGCCGAACACCAGCTTCACGACCGGCGTCATCGGGGCACGGGCCTGTTCCTTGATGCCGCTTTCGGCCAGCAGCCTGGCATAGCGTTCCTGATCCGCCTCGGCCGCCAGTGCCACGTCATAGGCGCGGCCCAGCGCACGATACAAGGCAGCACGGCTGCGCGTATCGGCGGCGCGGACCGCAGCGGCGCTTTCGCGGGCCAGCATCAGTCGCTCGCTCAGCGTGCCGGGCAAGGCGGGCGGCGGCGGCGCAGCCTCGTCCACATCGGCCGCCTCTACCGCGATCGACGGCGACCCCGCATCGCCGCTGGGGCCATCGGCCCAAACCGGCTCGGTCGGCGGCGGCGGCGGCGCTGCACGGCGCGCGGCCTCGATCTCGGCATTCAGGCGCGCCTGAGTGTCGCTGTCGACCATCTCTTTCCAGTTGATGACGCCGTAAATGTAATCGATCGAATCGCCGCCCGAGGAAAAGGGCATCAGGATGCCGCGATACAGGGTGTTCAGCCCCCGATGGCTGACGAACTCCGCCTCGAACCCGATCGGCGCGCGATTGGCGATGATCTGCAAATAATGGTCGGTCAGCCGCGAGAGCAGCGACCGGCCGGGAACTTCGGCAATGCTGGCGATATCCCTGGAAACGCCACATTCGGCGCTCAAGCGGTCGCCCAGGAAACGGATGGACGGATCGTCGATGCCGCTGGAAAAGTCGAGAAGCACGCTGTGCGGGCCAAAATCGGCAAGGCTTTGCGGATCCAGATCCTCAATCGACGGATAGGCCCGGCCGTTCAGCAGCGACACCCAGTAATTATAGGCGCGCACGTGCATCCGGCGCTCATCCGTCCCGATCTGGGCGTTGGCGGCATGGGCAGCGTCCTCGACGCCGTCATGTTCCTCGATCCGGTCTTCGGTACCGCGAACGGTGTCCATGGAATCATCCTCAAGCACGGGCCTGTGCACCCTGATGGACCATGTGTGCGCCGGATGTGGTAAACAGCGGGTAAAGGAAGCCGGCAAAGGATCGTCGCTCACCCCGTCGTCAATGCTTGCCAGCCCTGCATCATCCTGTTAAGCGCCGCCGCCTTGGCAGCGCATCTGCGCCTCGCCGCCTTAGCTCAGTTGGTAGAGCATCGCATTCGTAATGCGGGGGTCACAGGTTCGAGTCCTGTAGGCGGCACCAGTACATAAAGAGAGCAGTGTAGAAAACCGCAGAATTGTGCGGTGTATTGAGGCCGTTGGGTCTCATATTTTCTCGTTATGTTCCGACAAGACCCATCGAAAGTGGACCACGAAACGGCGGACCACGTGTTTTCGAGAGGTCGTGGTCCACCATGCTTTCAGTCGTAGGCATCAAATCGCTCCGTCCGAAAGACCGGCCCTACAAAGTTGCCGATTCGGACGGTCTGTTTCTCCTGGTGCAGCCATCTGGAGCGCTGCTGTGGCGGTACCGGTACAAAATCCTCTGCCAGGAACGAAAGCTTTCGCTGGGAGCCTTCCCCAAGATCACGCTGGCTGAAGCTCGGAAAAAACGCGATGCCGTGAGGGCACAGCTTGAGGACGGGATCGATCCGGTTGAGCAAAAGCGTCAGCGCCAGCTCGCTGCCGAACAATCGGCTCAGACAACATTTGCGCTGGTTGCCACAGAATATATCGACAAAATGCGGGCCGAGGGAAAATCGCCCGCCACGTTGAAGAAGGCCGAATGGTTCCTCGAACTGCTTGAACCGATCGCGAAACGACCGATTGATGACGGAACAATCCTCATTCTGGCGCCCGATGCGAAGCTCTCGTCATCGAACCGATCCGGCAGGCGCCATGTCACTGTCACTTCGGGCCTTGCCCGGATTACGGTTCCCCGACCCGGCGCACCAATGTCGATTGCGAACGGACCGACGACAGTGAATCTGTTGCCCGGATCGACGATCGATATCGATGCCCGGCCAAGGTCGATGAACTGGACGCTGCGTGCCGGTCGACCATCGACGCCCAACTGGCTCAATCAGGGCAAAGCCCACTCCCCTCTCATGCGTTTGTTGCAGACTTGCTCATATGCGCGGGGCAAGGACGAACGACTATGTTGTTGGACAGTTGGGAAAGTCCGGTTCCAGGAGGTCGGTCCGGGATAAATGCAATTTCTTCATTTCAGCCTCCAATTAGGAACAGGCGCTGCAGACAGCTGGCCGGGAGCTTCGATACGAGATCGCTGGTTGCCACGCCGCTGCCTCCACCTGGGATGCGCGTATCTTGGCCGATCGGGAGCGAGCGGCTGCCATAGGCCACGGCTGAAGGTGCGCCATCGTTCATCAGTAGGCGCGCGTCAGACAGCATTACGGCAGTCGCTATGGCCTGATCGGCGAATTTCACCGTCAAACAGCCATCCACCACATCAGCCGACCGGGTCGGAGCGCACCCAAAACCGCAGCCGGCCGCCCTACTTTGGCAATATACACCCTGCCGGCGGCAGGGTAGCCAGGCGGCACCCTGATCGATCATTGCGCCGAACCGGGGGTTTGGCGAGACATTACACGGCGTCGCCGGAGGTGGTCGGGTCAGCCCGCCCGGGGCAAGCTGATCGTAACGCAGGCGCCGCCCAATGTAGCAGATCGCGCAATGACCAAAGTCCCGCCATAAAGCTGCACAAGCTCGGTTGTGATTGCCAGCCCGAAACCGAAACCGGGAAGGCTTTCATCAAGGCGAACCCCCGCCTCCACCACCCGCGCGATGTCGGCTTCGGCCATGCCCGGGCCATCATCTTCAATTGCGATTAGGATGCGCGGGCCGACTTGCTCCACCGCCACTCGCACCTCGCTGCGGGCATGGCGTCCAGCATTGTCAATGAGGTTGCCCAGCAGTTCGTCGAAGTCGCGCTGTTCGACTGCAACCGCGTAGCTGGGCGCGCCGATCGGGACGCCCACCCGGCTGAACCTGATCCCGCTGGCACGGTGGATCTGCTGGATCGTTCCCAGAAGGTCGTCAATCACCCCATCAATCTCGGTACGTGCGCGTCCGCTGGCTGCATGGGCACCGATGCGGGCGCGCTGCAGATGGTGGGCGATGCGCTGATCAAGCGCCTCGACCAGCTTGCGCGTCTCGACCGATGCGTTCTCGCGGGCCAGGCGAAGAGAGAGCGTCGCCAGGGGCGTCTTGAGCCCATGCGCCAGATTGGCGACGTGTCGCCGTGCCTGTTCCAGGCTGGTGCGGTTCTGGTCGATCAAGCCATTGACCTCCTCCACCAGCGGTAGCAGCTCGCGTGGCTGGTTGGCGGGCAGCCGATCGGCTTCGCCCGAACGGATGCGGGCAACAGCGTTGCTCAACCGGCGCAACGGCTGCAATCCATAGCGCAGTTGCGCTGCGGTGCTCATGACAAGTGCAAATGCAATCAAGCCGAGCGAGGCCAACAGCGTGCCGCGCGCGGCATCGAGCGGCGCGTCGATCAATTCTCGCGGGGCAAAGGCGATGATCGTCACCGGGCCGCCTGAGGTCGCGACCTCGACGAACCGGACATGGACCGCACGGCCATCGTTGGTTCGCCCGCGTCCGCCGACGATACCAGTGCCAGAGTGGCGCATCGTCCGCCGCGTGCGGAAGCTTTGCAACGCCGATCCGCTCGACCATTGCCGTGCCGTGCCGCGCACCGCCCAGCCCCAGCCGCTGTCTCGTGTGTCGAATTTGGGCAGGCTGACGATGCGGGCGGGCGCGACCGATCCATCGGGTTCCAACGCGCGCTCCAGCACGCCGATCTGGGTGTCGAGCGTCTTGTCGACGCCGACCATGACAAAGCGTTCGAGCACGCCACCGATCGCGATCGAGGCGAATACGAGGATTGCCAGACCGGTAGCTGCCGCAAGCAGGATCAACCGCGCATGGAGCGACAGGCGGCGGATCATGCCGGCTCGATGAGGCTGTAGCCCCGTCCGCGCACCGTCTCGATCATGGCTGCGCCGATCTTGCGCCGCACCCGGCCGACGATCACCTCAAGCGAATTGGAATCGCCCGCGCCGTCATATTCATACACCCGCTCCAACAGTTCACCGCGGTCCACCACCTTGTTCTTGCGCAGGATCAGCGCCGACAGCACGCGCCATTCAAAGGCCGTCAGCTTCAGCGGCAGGCCATCCAGTTCGAAATGGCCGAGCTGGGTGTCGAAGGTCAGCGGCCCGCAGGTGATGCGCGGGGCGGCGTGGCCCGCCGACCGCCGCACCAGCGCGCGCAGGCGCAGGATCACCTCCTCGGTGCGGAAGGGCTTGACCAGGAAATCATCGGCCCCGGCCTTGAACCCGGCAACCTTGTCCGACCAGCCATCGCGCGCGGTCAAGATCAGCACCGGAAGCGCGCGGCCGTTTTCGCGCCAGCCGCTTAGCACCGACAGGCCGGGAAGGCCTGGCAGCCCCAGATCGAGCACCGCTGCGTCATAGGGTTCGGTATCGCCAAGATGCAGCGCGTCGATCCCGTTGCCCGCGATGTCGACGGCAAAATGTTCCGCGCGCAGGGCATGGGCGATTTCTTCGGCCAGAGCCGGATCGTCTTCTACCAGCAGTACCCGCATCGCTCGCTTTCCCGCGCCACGTTTATGGCCGCCACCCAAACCGAACCTGAACGGCGCGGTTCAGTGACGGTGGGGGTGAGGATCATACAAGGATCTCGATCAACAAGGAGATAAGACGTGATCAAGATCGATAGCCCCTTTCGTCGGTGGATGGCAGCGATCGGCCTGATGCTGGTTGGCGGTGCGGCTGGGGCTGCTGCAACCCACGCGTTGCAACCCATCGCCGTAATGGCTCCGGCTAAGCCCATCGCTATTTCCAGCCTGCCCAGTCTCGCTTCCGCGACCTTCAATCCCGCAATCGTCGCGGTCAAGGGCCGGATCGCCGAGGTCTATGGCGAAAGCTTCATCCTTGAAGACGGGTCTGGTCGGCTGCTGATCGCGCAACGCAAGGCGCAGGGATTTGCCCCGACAGTTGGCCAGACCGTCACCGTGCAGGGCCAGATGGACGGCACCATGCTGCGGCCGATGTTCATCGCCGACACGCAGGGCCGTGCCTATGCCACAGGACGCATGGGCGGTCGGCATGGCGATCGCGGCCGCCGGTTTGAAGGACGGGGCCACAGTGACCTGGAACGCGCAGGCGGCCCAGCACAGCCGGGCCTGTCCAGCGAGGCGCCGCAGCCTGCCGCTCCGGCTTCCCTTGCCAATTGATCATTGGCACGATGATGGAATGAATGCGATGCCCTTCAAGCTCAAATTGCCCACAGGCTTTGCCGCCGCGCTGCTGTGCGTTGCCAGCACTGCCCACGCCGGGAGGACCGATCCCGCCAAACCCGACGTCACTGCGATAACGCAGGTATCAGGAGATGGGCAGCGGCTGACCGCCGTGGTGCTCACCTATGACGAGCCACTCGCCAATGTGCCGCTGGCTGTCGGCGATTTTGCCGTCAAGGATCGCAGGGTCACGCGCGCCTATGTCAGCGACCGTGCAGAACCCGGCGCGGCTGCGACAGGACAATTTGTCGTCATCGAACTTGCCGCCGATGATCCGGCCGCCACACTCAAGGTCGAGCCACCGCGGCGCGGCAGCCCGCCGGCGGCAGAGCCTGGCTTAGGCGGCATGGCCGGCCCCCCGCCGGGGATGGCGGCACCAACTTTCCGGCCGGCGGTGGCCACCGTCGAGCGCGTGCCGGAGTTTCATGCCGCGGATGGTTCCATAAAATCTCCGATCGGCTCGCCTCTGGTGAGCAGCGCCGTGCGCAATCTGGTGGTGGATAGCTTTACCCAGCACGTTTTCAGCGATCCTGTCACGGGTGATCGCCTGGTCTACAACCTGTTCATACCGGCCGATTACGACCCTGACCGTGCTTATCCGCTGGTGCTGTTTATGCACGACGCCGGAAACACCGGCAGCGATCCGCTCATCACGCTACGCCAGGGCAATGGTGCAACCGTATGGGCAGAGCCACAAAACCAGGCGAAGCACCCGGCAATCGTCATTGCCCCGCAATATGCCGCGCAAACAGTGAATGACAGGTCCGAAGCCACCAGCCTGCTCGATACCACCGTGCATCTGGTCGATTTCCTGACGCAGCAATACAGCATCGACCGCGACCGGCTCTATTCGACCGGCCAATCAGGCGGTGCGATGATGACGATCGCGATGAACATCAAATATCCTGATCTGTTCGCTGCATCCTACATCGTCGCGGGGCAATGGGATCCCGCGTTCGTCGCGCCGCTTGCGGAAGACCGGCTGTGGATCACGGTCGCCGAGGGCGATCTGAAGGCCTTTCCTGGCCAGAATGCCATTACCAAAACCCTCGAAGCCAAGGGTGCAACCGTCGCACGTGCACAATGGGATGGGCGATCCACCCCGGCTCAGTTCGATGCGCGTGCATCCGAGCTGATCGCGAAAGGTGCGCCGATCAACTATGTTGCCCTGACCAAGGGTACCGTCGTTCGTGCCGGTCAGCCCGACAATGGGGGGAGCAATCACACCAATACCTGGCGGATTGCCTATTCGATCGATGCCATCCGCGAATGGCTGATGCACCAGCATCGCTGACCGACAGAACACGGAGCAAGATGATGATTAGTCGTCGAACGGTACTCGGATACGGCACGACAGGCGTTATCACGGGCCTTGCCGGAGGGTGCGTGTCCCCTGCTATCCGTACCTCGCGGGATCGACTGCGGTTTGATCCTGTGGCGTTCACCGAAAGGACCCGACAGATCACCACCGGCACGGGCCGGCACAACGTGGTCTACCGGTTCTACCGTGCAATCCCCTATGTCGCGAACCCGATCGATGCCCGCTATCAAAGCCTCAATATCAGCGTCCCCATCAGCATCGATGGCCGCGCGGTCGATGCCCGAAATGCGCCGATCGTATTTGCGAACGCGGTTGGGGGATACATGCCGTCATCGGTGGTCGATGCCACGGACGTCGGCGGTGCGGGCGGTCCGGGTGGCCCCGGTGGACCCGGCAGGCCTGCGGGAGCAGGCGGCCCACCTCCTGGTGCTGCGCCGATGGGCCGTCGCGTCAGCAAGCCGGAATATGCCCTTGCCGCCGGCATGGTCGTGGTCGAGCCGGGCGCGCGCGGACGCACGCTGGTGAATGACGCAGGGCAATATTACGGCACAGCCCCGGCGGCGATCGTCGATCTGAAAGCGGCCATACGCTATCTGCGGCACAATAGGGGCATTATTCCCGGCGACGTCGAGCGGATCATATCGACCGGCACCAGTGCAGGCGGTGCGCTGTCCGCGCTGCTCGGCGCTTCTTGCGACAACAGCCTCTATGAACCCTATCTGCAAGCCATCGGCGCTGCCGCTACCAGTGACGCGATCCACGCCGTTGGAGCATGGTGCCCGATCACCGATCTCGAACATGCCGATATGGCCTATGAGTGGAACTGGGGCGAACTGGCACCCGCCTCCGGCGCTGATCTGGACCGTGCCCTGTCCGATGAGCTGAAAACCATGTTTGCCGAGTATCAGCGCAACCTCAACCTCAGCATGGGCGATGGCACACCGCTCACTGCTGATTCCTATGCTCGTCATCTGATGCGCGAATATCTGATTCCCGCTGCGACCCGCTATCTCGCCGGATTGCCCGATGACGAGCGCCGGTCATACCTCTCGAAGCATCCGCAGATCGGCTGGTCGGAACGTCAGGCGCGCTTCACTTGGTCGGACTATCTCCGCCATGTCGGTCCGCGCAAGAAATCGGCACCGGCCTTTGATGCCTTTGACCTTTCAACCGGTGAAAACAACCTGTTCGGCAAGGACACCGTCAAGGCGCGGCATTTCACGCCGTTCATTGCGGCGCGATCGGGCGGCGGCGCACTTGCGCCCGATATCGCGGGAAAGACAAGCGCAATGAACCCGATGGGCTTCCTCGCCGAGGCCAATCCCCGACGCGCGCGGCGCTGGTGGCTGCGGGTCGGCGCCAAGGACACCGACACCGCGCTGACTGTGGTGGGCAACCTTGCGGCTCAAATCCGCAAGCTCGGCGATAGCGTCGATGCCGCGATGTACTGGGATGCAGGCCACGGCGCCGACGAAGACCCGGATGCCTTTGTCCGCTGGGCAATGGGTTAGGCTCGCAGGACGCGGCCGGACATCAATCTACCAGCTCAAGCGGCCAGAGGTCGACTGACGGGGGCCCCTCGAGAAGATCCATCAGCGAGTTGAGGTCACCAGTAGAATCGCGCCATGCGACATAACGCTTGTAGTGCTCCAACGATTGCCACCACTCAATCATCATGAACTTGTTCGAGCCGTCCTGCTTGTAGTGCGGAGAAATGCCCAGGCATCCGTCATATTTGAGCGTTACCGGCAGGATGGTATTCAAAAGGGCACGCAGCTTGGGCTCGGCTCCCTCACGCATGATCGATGTCAGGATGATAAGCACGGGACCTTGTTCCATTTGCAGAGTACTCCAGTACAGAAAATGCTGCTCCCGGCGGTGCACTGCTCACCGCCGGGAGGCGCGGGATTTAGAAATTGAACGTCAAGCGAGCGCCATAGGTCCGCGGCATGCCCGCAAATCGAAACACCGTGTCGAGCTGGCTGTCGGCCGTGTTCCAGTAGTAGGTATCGAAAAGGTTGCGGGCATAGGCTTCAAGCCGCCAGCCATCCGCGTTCAGGCCAATCGTCGCATCGACGACGGTCCGCCCCTTGATGCGAAAGAATGCATCGTTGGCAGCTTGTGCCGGCGTTGTTGTGCCGCCTTCGAAACGACCATTTGAGGAGGACTGGTAGTTGGCGTTGACGTTGAACTGCAACTCCAAGTCGGTGCTGATCGGGTAGTTGTAATCAAGGGCACCGACTACTGACCATTCCGGCGTATAGGTCAGTGCAGCTCCGGCAAAGTTGCGCGGGGTGCCGCTATCGTCGAAGGCATTGAATTCCCGGACCTCGGAATGGACGTAGGTTGCAGCGCCGCGCAGTCGCAAGCCTTCGGTTACGGCGACTGTCAGCTCTGCCTCAGCGCCGTAGACTTCCGACTTCGGTACGTTGAGCAGCCGGTTAAGCGTTCCAAAGATGATATCTGGAATCTTTGCGTAGACCTGCTTGTCTGTATAGTCGTAATAGAAGGTGGCTGCGTTAAATTGGACGCGCCGATCAAAAAGCGACGCCTTCACGCCTAGTTCGAAAGCGTCGAGACGTTCTTGCGTTACCGGGTCGAGCTGGGCGGCAATATTGGCCGGAAGGGCAGGAAAGCCGCCCGCCTTGTATCCGCGGCTGAAACTTGCATATCCAAGCAGGCCAGGGCGCGGCGTCCAATTGATGGCGGTACGGAACGAGAGATTATCCTGCGAAAGGCGCCCTTCGATCGGGTCGGAAAATGCAGACAGGTCATTTTCCAGTGTGAGGCATTGCCCGGGTGTAATCGTCGTTGGCTGTCGCAGGATAAGCGTGCCCACAAAGGCGGCAAAGGCATCATTATTGCCGTCGATATCAAATACGCAGCCGGTATTGCTCGCGGTATCACGGGTATAGCGCGCACCAATATTGATTGCGATTTTATCGGATAGCTGAATATCGCCATTGGCGAATGCACCGTACGTGCGGGCAACACCCTGCAGTCCGAAATTATTGGTCTGGAAACCATTTACCGCGAGGTCGGGTACGCTGTAGGCAGCCGTGTTGATGCCCGCGAGCGCGATAAATCCTGGCCGAGCCGGGGCGGGTATGCCCACGATGGTTGCCGCCAGTTCGGGATTTACCTTGAGCAAAGTCGCTAGGCTGCGGATACCGATCGCAGCACTTGCGTCATAAGTATAGGCGATCACGTTCTCGCGCAGCCTGTCTTCCGAAAAATAGCCGCCGAGTTGCCATTTGAAGGTGTCGGTATCGCCGCTTAGGCGCAGTTCCTGAGAAAAGCTCTTGATCCGCCCCGGATTACCGTTGGTGAGAATTTCTGTGGCCACCCCATCGACACTGGTCACGTCATTGCGCCGCACATCGCCATAGGATGTCAGCGAGGTCACTTCGATCGCGTCGGAAAGGCTGTAGTTCAGACGCAGATTGATGCCGTAGAATTCGCCATCGGCCTTGAACGGCGGGCGTGTGCGCGTAGCGGTTGGCTGATAGTCGGCAGGGGTCCAGTCAGCGTCCCGGCTGTTGGTCGGGTTCGGGATGAGGCTGGCATTGACACGCGGGTCTGGAAAAGCCGGGTTGCCGGGGACATAGCGGATCGCCTGCGGCGCCTGAGTGTCGGATTGATCACGCCAGTAGGCGATTGCGAGCAAAGCGCTGAAGTCTGTTGTCGGCTCCCAGAGCAAGCTGGCGCGAAGCGCCTTGCGGTTACGTTCGCCAAGCCGGTCATCCGGCCGGGTTACACTGCGCTGCCAGCCATCAAGGGCCAGCTCAACCTTGCCTGCCACCCGATAGCTTAGCGTAGAGGTAATCGGCCCCGTGACATAGCCCTGGATGCCATAGGTTTCATAATTGCCGATTTCGAAGGTGACTGCGCCTTCGGTTGTACCCTTGGGCTTGCCGGTGATATAATTTACCACCCCGCCCGTCGTGCTTCGGCCATAGAGCAGTCCTTGCGGACCCTTCAGAACTTCTACACGCTCAAGATCGAAAGCGATATCCGAGCCCATATAGGGATAAGCATAAGCGACCTCATCGACGTAAATCCCAACCGGTGATGTCGAAGTCAGGTTTTGATTCTGAAATCCGACGCCGCGAAGCGTATATATGGGTGTATTGGACTGCGATTTTGCGACCGATAATGCGGGGACAATCTTGATAAGGTCATCCGTGCTCCGGACACCCAATCGCTCCAATTCCGATCCACCGATGGCTGTAATCGAAATCGGAATATCATTGACGGACTCAGAACGTTTTTGGGCGGTAACAATGATGTCTTCCAAGGCTGTTTGAGCTTCACCCTGATCAGGCGCGGATGACGCCTCTTGCGCACTTGCCAGGCCTGGCAGCCATAAGGTCATGGCGCTTACGCCGACACAGAGAGCAACACGCTGTGCTGAAAATCCCATGATTATCCTCCCCATTTCGTTGTTTTATTTACACGTTCACTGGACATGAGCCTCGTTGGGCGCACCACCCTTTGAGCTAGTCATTTGCCTTTATTTTCAATAAGTTGGTTGCCGTTGCGGTAGCGACTGCCGTTCCGTCGGCAAGTGTGAGATCAGCCTGAGCAAAGATGACTGATCGGGTACGGCGGCGGATCGTGGCTTCAGCGCGAAAGGCGCCAAGTGGCGCGGGGCGAAGACAGACAAGATCAAGATTTGTCGTTGCTGGCGAGGCACCCGATGGCATGGCCGCCATGACGGAAACGATCATTGCGTAATCGAGCATGGCAGCGATCGCACCGCCCTGCATGACGCCAGCACCCTGCAAAAATGTGCCGTCCGGACTGAACTCCACCACAGCACCGGCATCGCAAAGCGAGATGATCTTCATGCCGAGTGCGCGCGCTATGGGCGATGCGTCGAATGCGGCCGGCAACACCACGGCACCGGCAAGGACGCGCTCGACGAGTGCGACATCCGCGTTCACAGCACATACTCTCCCATCAATTTATTTACTTATGAGTAGATTAATGGCCGCATTAGTCAATAGCGTCGTATTGCTGGCAGGTGAGCCGCATGTTTTGCGCCGGGAAACCGCAAAAAATATCGGATCCGGCGTTCAATGCCTCAGGCTTCGCCATGTGGCGCGGTTGAAGGTCAGAGCAGTCGCGAAAGAAATGCCGACGCGTTTCCCAAACCGTATTTCTGGTACGCCCGCTGCCGGTATGTGAGCACGGTGCCGCGGGCCATATTGAGCATCGCAGCGGTATCGTCGGCATGCTCGCCGGTCAGCGTGCGGGCAAGCACCTGACGCTCCCGCGCTGAAAGCAGGGGATATTCGGTCCGGATCCGGGTCTCAAGCGTTTCGAGAAACGCCTCATTACTGCCTCTTGCATGCATACGGCGATGCAACGCTGCCAGAGCGAGTTCAGCGATCGCACCCAGGCCTTCGAGGCCAACGTCCGGCATCCCGTGACGCCGATAAAAATTCAGCACGAGCGTGTGGTGGGCGCCCCGCCAGCCAAAGCAAAGTTTGCCCGCGAACTTGGGTACATCAAAACAGACCTTGCGATAGTCGGGCGAGGCAATCTGGTTGGCGGTCACCGTCTGCGTGAAATTTGCCCCTGGATGCAAGGCGGTAACGTCACGAACCGCCGGATCATGCCTGAAGTATCGGCGGGAATATGCCTCAACGCGTTGACTTTGGTGGTCGATCGCACTGGCGGAAATCAGCACCTGCGGCCCTTGATCATCCGTCACATAGCCAAAAATCTCTTCGATCCCGCTCTGGCTCGCTGCCATTTCAAGCAGATGGACTCCAAAGCCCGGCGTACCCGCCAAATCGATCAGCAGGGCAGCGGCCTCAGCATCGAACGGCACGTCCGGCTCCCTTTACAGGTCGCCCCTCCTGTCCCGGGCGATCATTCTACTGATTAGTCGAAAAATAAGACGTGTCTATAGGTCTACTGACACAAGGCAGGGCTTGGCGGGTTTATCAGGTCGACAAAGAGAAACGCCCATAGGAGATATCGATGGCTAAGCCATTTGCCTCATCCGCTGACACCGCCCCCAAAAAGGAAACGCTCGAGATTCTGGCCGACGGCGTCTATGCGCTGACCGCCGAGGGCGACCCCAATGTCGGCGCCATCGAGGGCGAGGACTTCGTCGTCTGCATCGAGGCAAGGGCAACCCCGGCGGCCGCCCGCGACTGGCTCGCCCAGCTGCGGCAGCACACACAAAAGCCCGTCAAGCACCTCATCCTGACCCACTATCATGCGGTTCGTGTGCTTGGCGCTTCAGCCTTCGAGGCGGAAAATATCATTGCCAGCGACGCCACGCGCAAGCTGATCGAAGAACGCGGCATGCAGGACTGGGACAGCGAATTCGGCCGTATGCCGCGCCTGTTCAAGGACCCTGAGGAAATCCCGGGTCTGACAAGGCCGACAATCACTTTTGCGGATTCGATGCGAATCGAGCTTGGCGGGGATCGCGGCCATCTTGATCTGCAATTCTGCGGGCGCGGGCACACGGCAGGTGACATCGTGGTGTGGCACGAGAAGAGCAAGACGCTGTTCGCGGGCGATCTGGTCGAGGCCGAAGCAGCGCTCTACACTGGGGATGCCTTTCATTTCGACTGGTCGGGCGGCACGCTCGACAAGGTCAAAACCTACCGGGCCGAAAACCTCGTTGGCGGCCGCGGTGCCGTGGCCCGCGGGGTCGAGGCGACCGATAAGGCGATCGAGCAGACCCGCGATTTTCTGAAGTCGATGATCGAGCATACCGGCGCGGTTCACCGCCGCGGCGGATCACTGAAGGAGGCGTTCGAGGCGTGCCATGCGGCGCTCGAGCCGAAGTTCGGGCGCTGGCCGATTTTCGAACATTGTCTGCCCTTCGACGTGAAGCGGCTGTGGGACGAGATGGACGGCCGCGACTGGCCGGAAATCTGGACGATGGAGATGGATCGCGCGGTCTGGGCGCAGCTGCAGGGCTGACCGACCGCAAACGCCGGGTGACATGCGCGACAGTTGGCAACATCCGGGAAAGGAGCTGTCATGAGTGCAAGGATCAACGCGCACAAATGGCGCGACCTTATCCGTGTGTGGCGTGAAAAGATGCCCTCGCCAATGCCGCATGCAGTGGCGGGGGCCGACCCGCGGCGACCCGAAGACCAGCGTGTGGTGATCGTCGGATCCGGGCCTGTGGGTCTTGCTGAAGCGCTCGACCTCGGCCTGCGCGGTCACGAAGTTGTGGTGCTTGCGCGCTTCGATTTCGTGCCCGCCGGTTCGAAAGCGATCTGCTTTTCCAAACGATCGCTCGATATTCTCGACCGGCTCGGTGTCGCACAGCAAGCGGTCGAGAAGGGCGTCGTGTGGAACGTGGGCAAGGTCTACTGGCAGGCCGACCGTGAGCCGATCTACCAGTTCGACATGCTGCCGGTGAAGCATCAGAAGATGCCCGGCTTCATCAATCTCCAGCAATATCACATGGAAGATATCTTGCTGGAGCGCTTGGCTGAGCTTCCGAATGTGACGATCCGCTGGGCGCATGAAGTCACTTCGGTCGAGCAGCAGGATGATGGTGTTTTGATCGGGGTATCCTGTCCGGATGGGGACTACCGCATCGCCTCAGAATGGCTGCTGGCGTGCGATGGCAGCAAGTCTGCCGTGCGCGATATGCTCGGCCTCGATTTCGATGGGCGCATCTTCGAGGACAACTTTCTGATCGCCGATATCCGCATGAAGGAGGAACGCGCGCCCGAGCGGTGGTTCTGGTTCGATCCGCCGTTCAATCCCGGTCAGTCGGTGCTGATGCATCGGCAGCCGGATGATGTCTGGCGCATCGATTTCCAGCTCGGCTGGAACATCGATCGCGAAGCCTGCATCCGCCCCGAAAATGTCGATCCGCTGATCCGCGCGATGCTGGGCGAGGATGTCGAATATGAAGAGGAATGGTACAGCGTCTATACCTTCCAGTGCCGCCGCATGGCGCGTTTTGTTCACGGGCGGGTGATCTTTGCCGGTGACAGCGCCCATCTCGTCTCGCCCTTCGGCGCACGCGGCTGCAATGGCGGCTTTGCTGATATCGACAATCTTGGCTGGAAGCTGGACCGGGTGTTGTCCGGCAAGGCATCGGCCGCGTTCCTTGAAGCCTATAACTACGAGGCGATCGTTACCGCCGACGAGAATATTCTCAACTCGACCCGATCGACCGATTTCCTGACACCCAAGAGCGAGGTCAGCCGTGCCTTCCGCGACGCCGTGCTTGATCTGGCGGGCCAGCACGCCTTTGCCAGGCCCTTTGTCAATTCGGGGCGTCTGTCGACCGCCGTCAGCTATCCGGAAAGCCCGCTCAACACGCCTGATGCCGAACGCTGGGCCGGCGGTGTGCCACCGGGCTCGCCCGTGCTCGACGCCCCAGTAGACGATGGCTGGTTGCTTGAGCGGCTGGGCGGGCGCTTCGTACTCGTGAGCAACGGGCCAGTAACCAGGGTACCCGACGAGGTCGAGACGCTCGATCTTGCCACCTTTGCGAACACGGCGCTGGCCTGCGAACGGCTGGCGCTCGATCCTGGGGCGGCGGTGCTGGTACGCCCCGACCACTATGTCGCCGCGCGCTGGAAGCAGCCATCGCCAGAAGGACTGGCCGCAGCCTTCGCTCGCGCCACAGGAGCTGCCCCATGACCCTTGCCCTAGATCCACGGCTTCACCACGCTGACATGGTCTACCAGCAGCTGATCGCGCTGCACGAAGGACGCAGTCAGGAAGAAAGCAACCGGCTCAACGCCCGGCTCATCCTGCTGCTGGCCAACCAGGTCGGCGATGACGCCATCGTTCTGGAAGCCATCGCCGAAGCCAAGCGTACCACCCGCCTGCTGGAGACACCCGCATGACCTCGCCGCCGGCGCTACAGCGCATTCACCATGTCGCCTATCGGTGCCGCGATGCGAAGCAGACGGTCGAATGGTATCAGGCAGTGCTGGGGATGACCTATGTCACGGCCTTCTCCGAAGACCATGTGCCCTCCACCGGGGCCTATGATCCCTATATGCACGTGTTCCTCGATTGCGGCGGGGGCAATGTGCTGGCGTTCTTCGAATTGCCCAACCAGCCCGATATGGGCCGTGACGAGAACACACCCGCATGGGTGCAGCATCTGGCGTTCAAGGTTGCCGATGAGGCGACGCTGCTGGAGGCCAAGGTGCATATCGAAAGCCTTGGCATCGATGTGCTCGGCCCCACCTGGCACGGCATCTTCAAGTCGATCTACTTCTTCGATCCCAACGGGCATCGGCTGGAACTGGCCTGCGATATCGGCACGCCTGAGCAATATGCCGAACTGCGCGAAGTGGCGCCTGCCATGCTGGAGGAATGGAGCCGGACCAAGACAGCACCGCGCCATGCCGAATGGCTGCACAAGGCACCCACCGCATGATCGACCATACCCATGATCCGGCTGCTGTGTGCTGGGTGGAAAGTGCCGCTGGCCACGCGGATTTTCCGGTGCAGAACCTGCCGCTCGGCATCTTCTCGCTAGCCGGCGGCAGCGCGCCGCGCGGTGGCACGGCAATTGGCGATGCGGTGCTCGATCTGGTGGCGATTGCCCCCTTGCTCGAAGCCGATGTCGCCGCCGCGGTGAAGACCACAGCGGGCGGCACGCTCAATGCGCTGGCTGCGGCGGGGCCGGACGTGCTGCGCCGCTTGCGCCATGGGCTGTTCGCCCTGCTGACCGATCCGGCCCAGCGGCCGAAAGTGGCAAACCATCTCCACGATGCTGCCGGCTGCACCTTGCATCTGCCCTTCGCGATTGGTGACTACACCGATTTTTACACCGGCATCCATCACGCCGAAAATATCGGGCGCATCTTCCGGCCGGACAACCCGCTGCTGCCCAACTACAAATATGTGCCGATCGGTTATCATGGCCGGGCGTCTTCCGTCCGGGTGAGCGGCGGAGAAGTGCGACGCCCTATGGGCCAGACGCGGCCTGCGGGACATGAGGCGCCGGGTTTCGGGCCGTCGCGCAGGCTCGATTACGAGCTGGAGATGGCGATCTGGGTCGGACAGGGAAACGAACTTGGCCAGCCCGTGCCGATTGGCGAAGCCGGAGCGCATATCGCCGGCCTTTCGCTGCTGAATGACTGGTCGGCGCGCGATGTACAGGCTTGGGAGTATCAGCCGCTCGGGCCGTTTCTCGCCAAGAATTTCCATACCGGTGTTTCGCCCTGGGTGGTGACGCTCGATGCCCTGGCGCCGTTTCGGCGCGCACAGCCGCCGCGTCCGGCAGGTGATCCGGCCCCGCTGCCCTATCTCTATGACGAAGCCGATCAGGCGTCTGGCGCCTTCGATATCACCATGGAGGTATTGCTGACCACGCGCGCCATGCGCGAGGCCGGCTTGTCGCCGCACCGGCTGAGTATTGGCAGCACGCTCGCGATGTACTGGACGCCAGCGCAGCTGGTCGCGCATCACGCCAGCAACGGCTGCAATCTCGCCCCCGGCGATCTGCTAGGTACCGGCACGCTGTCAGGCGCGGATCCGAGCAGCTTCGGCAGCCTGATGGAGATTACGGCGAGCGGCACTCAGCCGATAGCGCTGCCAACGGGAGAAACCCGCACCTTCCTTGAAGATGGCGACGAGGTCGTGATGACGGCATGGGCCGAGGCGGAAGGCCGCGTGCGCGTCGGGTTCGGGTCATGCGCCGGTGTCATTGCGCCGTGATCGTTGCGTACGACCGGCCGGTTAGGTGATCGGAGGTCAGCTGACTCGAATTCTACCCACGGGTTGACTATTTGGATGTTCGGTGGAATTTATTTTTAAGCGGTGTGGCGTGACAAGGTGATGTCCGGTGCCAAGCATAGCAGACCGTTACAGGATGTGATGATCACCCGGATGAATGACCCACGCATGGAGAGGGTTAAATGGAAAAAGCGTACGACGTTCCCGACACGGTGAAGGCCGATGACAAGTGGCTCATGCCCTATCTGGCGAGCCTCGATCCCGAAACCGATTACGAACGGATGATCTCGATCTTCTCGCAGTACAGCCTCAACATGTTTGCGCTGCAATTCGTGGTGACCGCAGGCACGCTGCACAACATCCAGACGCCTGAGGGTGCGGAGACGCTGGCCTATACCAACAAGATCGTCCGCCGTCCGAACCGCCGTAACGCCGACGGGCTGGGCTTTTTCTGGACGTGGTTCGCCAATGGTCCATCGCACCCGAGGGCAAAGGAATCGATTGCCCGCCTAAACGACATCCATATGGGCGTGGCAAAGCATCTGCCCGGCGGTTTCAAGCGGACCGAGGATTTTATCTACACGCTGTGCGTCATCGGTACGCTGCAAAGCCGGATCATGGCCGATCTGGGCCTGCCCACCCTGCCGCCGTTCCTGAAGATCGCGATGCATCATGAAATGCGGGCGCTGGCCGAACAGTTCGTCACGGTGGATGCCCTCGTAACAGGCTTTCCTGACAGCTATGAAGGCATGGAGGCCTTCATTGAAGCGTTCGACGCGCGTGATTGGGGAGCAGCCACTCAAGCGCATACGACCATCGCGGAATCGATGATCGACGATTTCGCGACCCGCTTTTTCCCACCCTATCTCCATTGGCTCGGCCAGAACTATGTGAAGTTTGCGGTGAAGGAGCATCTGCTGGTGCGTTACGGTGTGACCCCGCTGACGCCTGAAGAGCGTGAGATGACCGCGAATGTCATGCGCACGATGTACGTCACACAGATGATGGCGCCTGACAGCAAGGTATCGTTCCTCGATACCTGGGTGCCGCCGAGTAACGACGAAATCCTTGCTGCTGACCGCCAATATGCGGCGGTTGCCGATGCGCGCGGCTGGCTCAAGGGCGGGCAGGAGACGCTTGCGGCCACGCGCGGTTGACGCGCTGATTGTCAGGGCGCGTACACCGTCAAAGCGGCGGCGCGGGGACAGGTTCCGAACAGGACAGGACTATGCAATTCGAACGCATTAATCCGTTGACGGGTGACGTCGCATCGTCCGCCCCGGCGATGCAACCTTCCGACATGCCGGCCATTGCGGCCAAGGCTGCCACAGCCTTTCCAGCATGGGCGGCGATGGGGCCCAATGCGCGCCGCGCCATACTGATGAAGGCCGCCGCAGCGCTCGAGGCAAAGGCGGAAAGCTTTGTCGAGGCGATGATGGGCGAGATCGGGGCGACCCGGGGTTGGGCCATGTTCAATCTCGGCCTTGCCGCAAATGTAGTGCGCGAAGCAGCTGCGCTGACCACGCAGATTGCAGGCGAAGTGATCCCCTCGGACAAGCCCGGCTGCATTGCAATGGCCGTGCGGGAGCCGGTCGGCGTGATCCTGGGCATCGCACCTTGGAACGCGCCAATCATCCTTGGCGTGCGCGCCATTGCCGTACCGCTGGCTTGCGGCAATGCCGTGATCCTCAAGGCATCCGAGCAATGCCCCCGCACCCATGCCCTGATTATCGAGGCTTTCGCAGAGGCAGGCTTCCCCGATGGCGTGGTGAATGTCGTCACCAATGCGCCCGCCGATGCGCCAGAAGTGGTCGGCGCGCTGATCGATGCACCTGAGGTGAAGCGGATCAACTTCACCGGATCCACCGCTGTCGGCCGCATTATCGCCACTCGCGCTGCGCAGCATCTCAAGCCGTGTCTGCTTGAGCTCGGCGGCAAGGCGCCCCTGATTGTGCTGGAAGACGCCGATCTTGAAGAGGCCGTCAAAGCGGCAGCCTTTGGCGCGTTCATGAACCAAGGCCAGATTTGTATGTCGACCGAACGGATCATCGTGGTCGAAGCCGTGGCAGCGGCCTTTGCCGAGAAATTCAAGGCCAAGGTCGCGGCAATGGCGGTTGGTGATCCGCGCGACGGGACAACGCCGCTGGGCGCCGTGGTGGATGTGAAAACCGTGGCCCACTGCTCCGCGCTCGTGGAGGATGCGCTGGCCAAGGGTGCGCAATTGCTGACCGGCGGAGAGACAACGCATAATGTGCTTATGCCTGCCCATGTCGTGGCCGGCGTGACACCGGACATGAAGCTGTTCCGAGACGAAAGCTTCGGCCCCGTTGTCGCCCTCGTAACCGCGCGCGACGAAGCGCACGCAATCCAACTGGCTAATGACAGTGAATACGGCCTGTCGTCTGCGGTGTTTACCCGCGACACAGCGCGTGGCCTTCGCGTCGCCCGCCAGATCAAGTCCGGCATCTGCCATGTGAACGGGCCGACTGTGCATGATGAGGCGCAGATGCCATTCGGCGGTGTCGGCGCATCGGGTTACGGGCGCTTTGGTGGCAAGGCCGGGATCGACAGTTTCACCGAGCTTCGCTGGATCACGATCGAAACCCAGCCCGGCCACTTCCCGATCTGATCATCCCATCGTCGGCGTGCGCATCGGCTGCTGCGACTGTCAATTTCTGAATATCTGGAGATCGAGCATGACCCTTTCCTTGCGCCCCGTGATGACCATTGAGGCAGAGCTTGCGCCGTCGCTGATTGTCGGGCGGACCCCGGTGGGCATGCGGATGGTCGTACCGGTCACCGGCGGGCGCTTTTTCGGCCCTGGCGGTTCGGGCAAGGTGCTGCATACCGGATCGGACTGGAACTATTATCGGCCTGAGGACGAAGGTCTCGAAATCTGGGCGCGCTATGATCTGATGACGGATGATGGCCACCATATCTCAGTCATCAACGAAGGTGTCGGCCATGTGACGCCTGACGTGCCGATGAAGGTGGTTGACGCGCTGCCGATCGGCTCGGGGATCTGGAACATGAAGACGCGACCCAAGTTCGAGGTCGCGATCGACAGTCCCTATGCTTGGATGAACCGCGCACTGTTCGTGGCTGAAATCCCCTACCCGACCCGCGCGGCGCTTGCCGTAATCCAGGTTTACGAAGTCGTGACAGGCTAACTGCCGAACGGGGCGTTTGCGACGGCTGAAACAGGCAGAGCAGTTGGCTGCTCGGCTATAAACAGACCATGGGCCAACAGTTCCCAATAGCAGGTGAAGACGTCTTCGATGGAGAATTCACCATCCGGGTTGAACCAAACCGTCAATCCCTGAAAGGCACCAAAAATAAAGTTGCGAACCAGGCGTGCAGAGTTTTGCCGCAATTCACCTTTTGCGATTCCTTCCTCAATCAGCGACAGCAGGCCGGAATCAAGTTGACGCACAAATGGCATGACCCGCTCCCGGCTCTCCGGCTTCAATTGACGAATGCCGGTACGAATTAAGCATTTGCCATAGTCCTGACCAAGCGTTTCTGCATAGGCATTGAGGAAGTGCTTCAGTCTTTCTCCAACAGAAATCTCGTGCTGGCCGATTTCGTCAAGGGCGTCACGCATAGCCAGCAGCGCCTGCTTCTGGCATTCAAACAGGATTTCGTCTTTATCTTTGACATAATAGTACAGAGCAGCCTTGGTGACGTGAAGCTCCTTCGCCACATCATCCAGAGTTGTTGCATAGTACCCGAATTCGTTGAACAATCGCGCAGCAGTTGCCACCACCGCATCGCGGCGGATCTTGACCTGAAGTTCGCGCTCGCTTCCGGTACCGGACCATCGCATTTTCTTTTGCGGCTTCCCCACCCGATTACTCCGTTGAAAATTCTTCCCATTGGTTAGCGGTCGTTATGCGCGTTGGTTCGCAACGCAGCAAGTCCCGTCTGGCATTTCCCCCATCAGAACATCTCCGGGACGCGTGAGCAGGCCGGTTATCAAACCCGCTTCACCAGATCATGCCTGAGACGCGGTCGCGCCTCCTTGGGGTCGTCACATAAAAGGGGCGCAGATATACGGTAGCGGCGATCATGCCGGCAACCAGGTGGTCTGACGCAGCGGACAAAGCTTGTCGTCCGATGCGCCAGGGCCGGACCAAAGATATAGTCGCCGATCAGGTTGATGTGCCGCCATCCAAGTGGGGAGAGATGCTGGAGCAGGTCGGGCGGCACCGGGCGTCCCTGCATGGAAGTAACGCATGGCGGCTTCGAGGTAGGTGGTGTTCCACAGCACGATCGCGCGGTCGACCAGGTTGAGCGCGCTGGCGCGATGTCCCTGGGCTTGCAGACCGTGATCGCGGATGCGGCCGGTGCGATGGAAAAAAGATCGGGTGCTTGGGCGCGTTCTGCGCCTCGCCCTTGTTCACCTCGCGCGTGGCCTCGCGGCGCTCCTCGGGCCGTTCATGCCGACGGGGCTAAACATCAGCTCAAGCGTATCGGCGGCTGCGCCGTCGCGTTGATCCGGTCGGCCAGCCACAGGAGCAGTGCACGCATCAAGCCGTGCAATGTCAGTTGATGCCGTCTGTAAAGGACCGCGTGGCTGGCTTGCGCGAACCGCCCCTTGATCAAGCCGCCCCTGAAAAAGCCAAAGCGACCCAGGGTGCCATAGGCATCGTAGTCACTGAGCGAGACCAGAGATCCAAGGTCTCTGAAGACAAATGGCGGAATCTCAACCCCTTGCTCAAGCCAGCCCGGCAGATGCCGGATCAGGTGCAGTGCCTGCTGGTTGGCGACCTGCGCGGTGGAGGGTAGCGGCCGTTCGGCGCCATCAGGTGTTAAACTTGCGCAATCACCGAGCGCGAAGATGCGTCGGCTTCCTTCAGCCATGAGATCGGGTGTAATCAGGATCTGGCCGGCCCTGTTGGTTGCAAGACCAGAACCTTCGAACACGGCCGCGGCACGGATTCCCGCCGCCCAGACCTTAAGTGCAGCGTCGATTCTCTCGCCACCATCGATGACGAAACCTGCTTCATCCGCTCCCACGACCTTCACGCCGGTGCGCACATCGGCCCCAAGCGCGCGAAGCTGCGCCGTTGCAGTCTCGGAAATCGCCTCTGGAAAGGCGCCGAGAATGCGTTGAGAACCTTCGAGCAGGGTAAGCCGAAGCCGCTGCCGCATGGCTCCATCGCCATAGCTGGAGGCCAGCTCGACCATGCGCGTCAGTTCGGCCGTGAGTTCGACGCCCGTCGCACCGCCGCCGACGATTGCGATGTCGATATCGCCGCCGTGAACGAAGCTTCTCGCGACCAGTGCCCGGACACGTTGATTGAAGAGATTCGCCTCGGCCTGGTTATCGATGAAATGGCAATGCTCGAGCACGCCGGGCGTGCCAAAATCGTTGGCGCGGCTCCCGAAAGCCAGGATCAGGACGTCGTAGTCGAGCGAGCGCCGCTCGGCGACGCGTTCTCCCTCCACCTCGACCGGTGCGAGGTGGATGCGCCGCGCGGCGGGATCGAGACCTTCGAGCTCTCCCGGAATATACTCGAAATGGTGTTGGTGCGCATGTGCGAGGAACTGGACCTGTTGTTGGTAGATATTCCAGGTGCCGGCAGCGAACGTGTGCAGCATGGGCTTCCAGACATGGGTGGCGCTCTTGTCGACGAGGCTGATCCGCGCCCGGCCGCGTTTGCCAAGCGAGTGCCCCAGCCGGGTCGCCAAGATGAGGCCGGCGATACCGCCACCGACGATGCGGATATGGGGAACGGGTGTGGGTTGATCGGTCACGCCTTTGCACTCCAGATATAGGTTATGGCATCCTTGATCAGCGCCGCCATGCGCGGCGTTTCGGCATTGGCCTTGTGCCCGAAACGCGCTGCCAGCCCGCTGATCAGGACGGGCAGAAGTTCGAGCCGGGCGCGCAGATCGGCCTCGTCAGCACGGCCAAGGGCGCTCGCGCCCGACATACGCCGCGCCAGTTGTGCGAAACGGTCGGCGACGCGCCGGTCGCTGTCCTGAAGGATGCTGGCGATGACCGGATTGCGCGCGCCCTCGGCCGCGATTTCCAGCATCAGGCTGCGATGATCGGGATCCAGACTGCGTTCGATCATCGAATCTATCCGTGCGCGAACCAGTTCAAGGAAGTCCCCGTCGGGATCGGCCTCTTCCAGGGCCCGGATCAGCGCGGCGAGTTCGCTTTCCTCGTCTTCGACGATCGCCGAGACGATCGCCTCCTTGGTCGGGAAATAGTGATAAATATGGCCGGGGCTCATCCCCGCCGCCTTCGAGATGCGTGCGATGCTGGTGCCGTGGAACCCTTCCTTGCGAAAGCAGGCCGCCGCCGCTGCGATCACCTGATGCCGCCGCTTCGCGCCCTTGGCTCCGGCCCCTTCGTTGTCTTGCCCATTTGGCGATGTGATTTGCATTCCGCTCTTGACTCCCTGATCGGCCATACCCACTAGTATGATCATTCTAGATTGGTTATTCAACCTAGAAACACCGGAGCAGCAAAATGGAGGGTTCGATATGAACGCTATGCTTCAGGACAAGGTCGCCATCGTCAGTGGCGCGGGGTCCGGCCTCGGCCGCGGCATCGCCCTGGCGTTCGGCCGCGAGGGCGCAAGGCTGGTCCTCGCCGATATGTCGGTGGAGGGCGGCGAACGGACGGCCGCTGAGCTTAAGGCCGCGGGCGCCGAGGCCGTCTTTGTCGAGGGCGACGTCGCCGACCCGGCCTATCATGGCGAACTGGTCGCGCGCGCTGGATCGGAGTTCGGGCGGCTGGATATCGCCGTCAACAATGCCGGCATCAGCCACCCGGTCGCACCGCTGGCGGAGATTCCGCGCGAGACCTGGGACAAGGTGATCGCCGTCAATCTGTCGGGCATGTTCCACGCGCTTCAGGCGCAGATCCCCGCTCTTCTGGAAAACGGCAGCGGCGCCATCGTCAACATGGCGAGTTTGGGTGGCGTCGTCGGCGCTCGGGGACTGAGCCCCTATGCCGCGGCCAAGCACGGTGTTGTCGGGCTCACTCAGAATGTCGCGCTCGAATATGCCACGCAGGGGATAAGGGCCAATGCCGTCGGCCCCGGCCTGATCCGCACCGGCCTCGAAAAATTCTTCCCGCCCGACCAGCTTGCGCAGCTTGAAGCCTCGCATCCGATCGGCCGCATGGGCGAGGTCGAGGAAGTCGCCGAGCTCGTCGTCTGGCTGGCCAGCCCCAAGGCCAGCTTCGTCACCGGCGCCTTCTATCCGGTGGACGGCGGTTCACTGGCGCAGTGACGCATGCCCCAAATTCAGTAGCAAAAGGACATACAAGATGATCAAGACCCCCGAACAACTCGTCGACCAGCCGCACCACACCCCCGAACAGAAGGACAAGGCGCGTATCGTCATGGACTTCTACACCTACCTGTTCGATGGGCAGAACGCTGACATCGACAAGGCGACCGCTCTCATGGGCGACACCTACATCCAGCACAATCCGATGATTCCGGACGGGGTCGAGGGCCTGCGAAACTGGGCGCCCGATCGCGCGAAGGAAGGCACGCGCTTCGAATTCCACAACCTCATCATCGACGGCGATTTTGTGGTCGTGCATCTGCATCTGTTCCGCATTCAGGACACGACCGGACGCGGCGAGGCAGGGGTGGATATCTTCCGCTTCGAAAACGGCAGGATCGTCGAACACTGGGATGTGATCCAGCCCGTGCCCGCCGAGGCCCTCAACACCAACACCATGTTCTGACAGGACAACTGCTGATCGGGATTGTTGCTATCAAAGAGAGCAGCAATCCCGTCACGCCTCCCTGTGGGATGACCCGTCATGGGAAAGCTTCGATTGAGATGCGATGCACCGGTTTCATCGGAAGGGATTTATCAGTAATCCAATGGCACGGCGAACTCTGTGGTTTTGACCGACGGGGGGACCGAGCGGTTGGAACAACTCTTCCGGGTGATCTTCTGCAAACCCGAATTGGCGGCCATCTGTCGCGGCCTTTGGGGCTCACCTTGCGGAGCGATATCACTTTTACTAAATTGATAGCAAAGCCATCGAATTTTGAGAGGTGCGATCAGATGCCTGCTGTTACCATTCGCAACCTTTCCGAAGAGACCCACCGCGCCCTCAAGGTACGCGCGGCTCATCATGGGCGCAGCGCCGAGGCCGAGATGCGCGACATTCTGGAAGCAGCGGTTCGTCCCGCCAACCGTATCCGCATCGGCTCGGCCCTGTCGGCCTTGAGCCGCGATGCCGGGCTGACCAACGCCGATTTCGAGGCGCTGGAACAAACCCGCGACCAGACGCCCGCCAAGCCCATGGGCTTTGAATGATCATCCTCGACACCGATGTGGTTTCCGAGGCGATGAAACCGGAACCGGCCGCCGCCGTTCGCGACTGGCTGGACCAACAGGTCGCCGAAACCCTGTACCTCTCCGGCGTCTCGGTCGCGGAGCTGCTGTTCGGCATCGAAGCTCTGCCGGACGGGCGGCGCAAGCATAAGCTCGCTGTCACACTCGACGGGGTGCTCGCCCTGTTCGACGGCAGAATCCTGCCCTTCGATACAAGCGCCGCCCGCCGCTATGCCGATCTTGCCGTGGCCGCGCGTAAAGCAGGCAAGGGGTTTCCGACGCCGGATGGCTATATCGCGGCGGTAGCCACCGCTCATGGTTTCGCCGTCGCCACGCGGGACGCCAGCGCGTTCAAGGCAGCGGGTGTTCCCATCATCGACCCATGGATAAACGGACGCTAGGCTGCGTCGACATAAGACTTCGACCATCGCCGTGCGGCGGCGAGGTTGAGGAAGCTTTCAGATGACAGGACGGTCTTGTCGTGTCGGGTGGCGATGCGGCGCTGCTGCTTCAGTTTTCCGAATATCCGCTTGATGCAGTTGCGACCCCGCTAGCGTCGATAGGCGGGATGGATTGGCGTCTTCCTGTTCGACCGGGGCGGGATAATGGGCAAAATCCCGCGCATGAGCAGGTTCTCGCGGAGCCGATCGCCGTCATAGCCCTTGTCGGCAAGCAGCGCCTTGGGCTTGGGCAATGGCAGGGCCATCAGTTCATCGACGGCCCCATAATCCGAAGCCTCACCTCCCGTCAGGATGAACCCGATAGGCAGTCCTTGATTGTCTCAGCGGGCGTGGACCTTCCTCGTAAAGCCGCCGCGCGATCGACCAAAAGCCTGCGCACATGCCTCTCTTTTCCTACCGGCAGCTCTCCAATGTGCGTGTGGTTTGGCGTGACAGCAAACAGGTGATGTCCGGCGGGCCGGCGGTGCCGATCAAAACCGGAATCCGAAGCGTGGCAAAATTATACGACACACCCTGTTGCCTTGTTTTACCATGCGGAAACTTAGTTGGGAGGGTTTGTCGCACAGGCTGGTTGGATACATGCGGGTGTCATCGGCCGACGACCGTCAATCGGTCGACCTCCAGCGCGGCGCTCTCATCGCGGCCGGGGTCGATGAGCGGCACATTCATGTCGATAAGGCGTCCCGAGCGCGCGACGATCGTCCAGGCCTCAAAGCCTGCCTCGCCTAGCTGAAGGAAGGCGAAACGCCGGGGGCGGCAAGGCGGCCGGCCGCCGATGATCGACGCGGAGAAGATCGAGGCGATCACCGCCGCGCTTGATGGAGGTGCCAGCAAGGCGGCAGTCTGCCGCAACTTCGGCGTCGCCCGCTCGACGCTGATCGACACGCTGGCGTGGATCGGGTGGAGCTTCAGGCTTGGCTCCTGCCGCCCGCGCTGACGACGACCAACGGCGCGGCGTTGGCGAGGCTGACCGAGGCGCAGCACCGGATGCTGCTCGCTGCGATGTTCGGCAGCGGGACCGCGTCC
Organism: Sphingomonas sp. BGYR3; assembly: GCF_025153455.1. Taxonomy (NCBI): domain Bacteria; kingdom Pseudomonadati; phylum Pseudomonadota; class Alphaproteobacteria; order Sphingomonadales; family Sphingomonadaceae; genus Sphingomonas; species Sphingomonas sp. BGYR3. The sequence goes on from NZ_JANZNT010000001.1 coordinate 853,603, forward strand.
AGCTCGGACGGACAGAACTTCCCGCTCGACCGGCGGGCGCAGGCAACCGGCGCGATCAACCCGCACAAGGGCAGCGATCTCGCCGTCTCGTTCTGCACGCACGTCTCCGACCGTTACGCGCCGTTCCATTCCAGGATCATCTCAGCCGGAGCCAGCGAAGCGGCGCATGTTCTCGACGGCCTGCTCCACCACGGAGCAGACCTCGCGATCGAGCGCCACCACACTAATGGGGGCGGCGTCTGCGATCATGTCTTCGCGCTATGCCACCTGCTCGGCTTCCGCTTCGCGCCACGCATCCCCAATACCGCCCGACCTACTCCAGCATTTCTGCCCGCTCGGATAGCAGCACATCAGCCTGACCGGCGACTATCTTTGGGCCAGCCCCAGCGTATCAGACGGTAAGCTGCGGCCCCTGCGTCGGACCACCCGACTGCCGCCATGATCGTCGATACCGTATATCTGTGCCCCTTTTATGTGACGCCTCCTCCTTGAGCGCGACGGGCTGCGATGCCGCACTTGACACAGCTTACCGGTGAGTAGAAATGTTGTACGGCGAGAGGAAACATGAACCCCGTAAGGCACATAGACATTGCTTGCGCCCGCGACCCGGCGGCTGATTGCTTGATCGATGGCCGATCCGGTGATCGGTTGTCCTACAGCGAAGTGCGAGACCGAACGATGCGCGTGGCCGGTGCGCTGAAACACCGTGCTCACATTGCCAGGGCGGGCATTCTTTCGCCCAATGACGTCACGGCCTTTATCGTTCAGCTTGGCTGCTTCCGGGCCGGAGTTGTCCCGATCGCCGGCAATCACCGATATGCCACGGCAGACAATGCAGCGATTTTTGCGCGATTCAAAGCCGATGTCATTTTTCTGCATCCTGATCTTGCGGTGCTGGCGCCGCAACTCATCACCGAAATGGGTCGCTCAGTCGAAATAGTGGTGCTGGGGCAGGACGTCGGACCGGACACGTCCGATCTTGAGACGTGGTGCGGCGATGCGCGTTCGGAGGGGGTGGTTGTTGGTGATCCGGAAACACCCTACTCCATTCAGCCGACCGGAGGCACAACGGGACTTCCCAAGGGGGTTCTCCTGCCGGTCCGCGAGGCGGACTTCTCCGTAGCCAGCTTCCTGTCACTGGCGCCCGCGCGGCGAAGGCCGGTTTTTCTCGCTGCTGTTCCGTTGACTCATGCCGCTGGAAAGATTGCCAATGCAATCTTTGCCCAGGGTGGGTCCTGCGTGGTGCTCGGCGCAGCTGAGCCTGGCGCGATCCTGGCCGCCATTGAGCGCTGGGGTGTGACGCAAACCTTTCTCCCACCGACAGTGATCTACGGCCTGCTCGACAGCGGCCTGATCCCCAACCACGATCTGAGCGCGCTGGAATATCTTTTCTATGGTGCCGCACCGATGTCGCCGGCACGGCTGGCCGATGCGGTGCGCGCGTTGGGGCCGGTGATGGCGCAGGTCTATGGCCAGACCGAAAGCGGCCTGCCCAATTGCTTCCTCGGCCCGGCCGATCATCTGGGAAGCGATGGCCAGCCTGCCGGGCCGGAGCGACTTTCCAGTGCCGGTCGCATCAATCCGATGTGCGAGATCGCGCTGCTGGGCGAAGATGGGCAACCGGTCGCCCCGGGCGAAATAGGCGAGATTGCCGTGCGCGGTGATGGCGTGATGCTGGGCTATGTCGGCGATGCCGAGGCGACGGCGGCGACCCGCTGCAATGGCTGGCACCTGACCGGCGACCTGGCGCGGATCGATGATGAAGGCTTCGTCCACATCGTCGACCGGGCCAAGGACCTGATCATCTCGGGCGGTTTCAACATCTATCCGGCGGAAGTCGAGCGGGTGGTCAATGCCCATCCCGCCGTGGCGGATTGCGCCGTGATCGGCGTTCCCGACGACCGTTGGGGCGAGGCGGTCACCGCTGTGGTCGAGACGAAGCCGGGCCAGACCGTCGCTTCCGACGACCTCATCGCCTTGTGCAAGGAGCGCATCGGATCGCTGAAGGCGCCCAAGTCCGTGATCATGATCGATACGCTGCCGCGCTCGCCAGTGGGCAAGGTACTCAAGCGCGAACTGCGCGAGCGCTTCTGGCACGAAAAGGAGCGTTTGGTATGACAGGCCCCACCAATGCAGCGGTGAAGGTGAAGCGCAGCGAACAGGGGTTCGCCTGGCTGCTGCTCGATCGCCCCCGCGCGCGCAATGCGCTGAGCCTTTCCGCGCTCGAGGCTCTCGATGCCGCAATGGATGCGCTGCTGGCCGATGATGCGGTCAGAGTGATCCTTATTGGCAGTGCCAATGATGCCGCCTTCTGCGCAGGTGCTGATCTCAAGGGGCTGGCCGCGCTCGATATTGCCAGCGATCCTGCGGCCGTGCCGCGCCGGGTGCAGCGGACGCTATTGCGGATCCGCACGTCGCGCAAACCGGTGATTGCGGCCATTAAGGGCTTTGCTCTGGCGGGCGGACTTGAACTGGCGATGGCATGCGACATCCGCGTCGCTGCGCGCAGTGCGAAGATCGGGGACGGGCATCTGAAGGCAGGCGTGATCCCCGGTGCAGGCTCTGCAGCTGTACTGCCTCGCCTTGTCGGCAGCGGTGCGGCCAAGCTGATGCTCTATACCGGCGACCTGTGGGACGCCGAGCGCGCGCACCAGGCAGGCCTTATCGATCTTGTCTGCGATGACGATGCGCTGGTCGCCGAGGTTGAAGCGCTGGCGGCTCGCATTGCGCGGATGAGCCCGCTCGGCCTCGCCGTCACGAAGAAGCTGGTCGACGACATGGGGACCCAGAGCGTCGAGGAGGCCCTTCAGGCCGAGATCGATGCCAACATGACCTATTCGCTATCGGAAGACTTTGCCGAAGGCTTGCGGGCATTCGCGGAAAAGCGCGCGCCGCAGTTTGTCGGGCGGTAAGACCATAAGGAGACGGGAAGTGAAGATCGAAGACACGGTCGCCGTAATCACCGGCGGCGCATCGGGCATTGGCGAGGCCTGCGCCCGCAGGCTCGTGGCATCGGGCGCCAAAGGTGTGGCGATCATCGACATGGATGCAGAACGCGGCAACCGCGTCGCCGCAGAGCTGGGCGAGCGTGCGATGTTCCTGCAGGTCGACATCAGCGACGAGGCGGCGGTCAATGCCGCGGTTGAAGCGGCCGTCGCGCGTTTTGGTCCGGTTGGCGCGCTGATCTGTGCCGCCGGCATTGCCGGGCCCGCCAAGCTCGTCGGCTTCAAGGGGCCGATCGAGATGAGCAAGTTCGACCGGGTGATCAAGGTCAACCTCTATGGCACGGTCCACATGATGCGCGCCTGCGTGCCTTCAATGCAGAGTACGGAAGGCAATGCAGATGGCGAGCGCGGCGTGATCATCAACATCGCGTCTGGCGCGGCCTATGAAGGGCAGATCGGGCAGCTGGCCTATGCGGCATCCAAGGCCGCGATCGTGGGCATGACCATGCCGCTGATGCGCGAACTTGCTGCGTCCGGCATCCGGGTCGTCACCGTCGCGCCCGGGGCGTTCGAAACGCCGATCTACGAACAGATGCCGCCCGAGACCAAGCAGGGGATCATCGACAAGTTCCTGTTCCCCAAGCGCCTGGGCCAGCCGGACGAATTTGCCTCGTTTGCCGAAGAGATCATCCGCAATCCCATGCACAACGGCCGCGACTATCGCTTCGATGCCGGCAACATCCTGATGCCGCAATGAGCCCGCCTGAAGCCAATCCCGAACCGCGTCTCGTCCGCGAGGGCGCGCTCCGTCAGGTCGGGGGCGCCTGGACTCTCGTGGGGTCGCGCGGGGTGCAGTCGGGCCATGTCAGCTTTCCGCCGCGCGCCGATTGCCCGGAGACGCTGGAGGAAACCGTCGAGACGGTGGACCTGCCTCGCAAGGGCACGCTGTTCGCCCACACCACGGTCCATATGCGCACGCTGCATTACACCCCCCCCTACCAGGTCGGTTATGTCGATCTCGATGATGATGGCCCGCGCGTATTTGCCCCGCTGGAGGGCGAGAACCTGAAGATCGGTGACCGCATGGAACTGCACGCTGGCCCTACTTGGGAAGAGGATGGCGTGCCGGTGATTGCCTATCGCTTTGTCAAAACGGGAGAAGCCGATGCGTGATGTGTTCGTGCTCGGCGTCGGCCAGAGCCAGTTCGGCAAGATGCCTGATCGCAGCATTGGCTCGCTCGGCCGGGAAGCGGCGCTGGCGGCGATCACCGATGCCGGAATTCCGGCGCGCGAGATCGAGGTGGCTTATGGCTCGCGGCTCTATGCCGACATGATTACGGCGCAGACCGTGCTCAAGGAAGTGGGCATCACCCGCATCGAAATGATGAGCATCGAGAACGCCTGCGCGGGCGGTGCAAGCGCGGTGCGCGCCTTGTGGAAGGATATCGCGGCGGGCTTTTACGATGTCGGCATCGTGGTCGGCGTGGAATCGATGACGACCAGCCCGGTGGCCGGCAAGCTGATCCCTCCGGCCAAGGACGATCTGGAAGGCCAGCTCGGCTCGGCCATGCCGGTCACGTTCGCGCTGATGGCAAACCGCCTGATGGAAACGCACGGCGCAACGCCGGAGGATTTTGCGCAGGTTTCGGTCAAATCCCATGATTTCGGAGCGCTCAATCCCAAGGCGCAGTACCGCAAGCGCTTCACGGTAGAGGAGGTTCTGGCCTCGCGCCCGGTGGTGGACCCCATCACCCTGCTGCAATGCTGCCCCAACACCGATGGCGCAGCGGCAGTGATCCTGTGTTCGGAGAGCTATGCACGGCGCTACACCCGCCAGCCGATCCGCATCATGGCATCGGTGCTGCAATCGGGGGACTACTTCCACCGCAAGGCCGATCTCACTTCGTTCGAAGTCGGCGCGCGCACTGCGGCCAAGGCCTATGAAATGGCCGGAGTCGATCCGCGCGATATCGACCTTGTCGAAATCCACGATGCTTTCACTGCCGAGGAACTGGTCCATTACGAGGACCTTCAACTGTGCGCGCGCGGGGATGCGGTGGGCCTGCTGCGGTCGGGCGCGACATCGCTTGGCGGGCGCGTTCCAGTGAACCCCTCGGGCGGGCTACTTTCGCTCGGCCATCCGCTTTCGTCATCGGGTGTGCGCAATATCGGCGAGATCGCGCTGCACCTGCGCGGCGAGGCGGGCGAGCGGCAGGTGCCGGGGGCCAAGCTGGGCCTCGCACAGATGCTCGGCGGCAATGCCACCGGTCTCGAGACCGGGGCCTGCGCGATCCACATCCTGTCGCGATGATCCATAACAACAACGATCCGAGGAGAGAACCATGACCCTTCACCAGCGCATCACAAAGCCCGTACTTGATTTCATTCTGCGTCAGCACGACCTGCTCATCGGCGGAGCAAGCGTTCCGGCCGAGGCGGGCGAGCGGCTCGCGGTGGTCGATCCGGGCACGGGTCAGGTCATCACCAGCGTGGCGAAGGGCCGGGCGAGCGACATCGACAAGGCGGTTCGCGCCGCCCATGCCGCGTTCGAAAGCTCGGCATGGCGTGACATGAAGCCGGTGGAGCGCAGCCGTTTGCTGCACCGTTTGGCCGACCTGGTCGAACAGGACATGGCGTTTTTGGCAGAGCTTGAAACCGTAGATAATGGCGCGCCGCTGCTGCTGACGCGCAACTTCTTCCTGCCGCTCGTCGCTTCCACCATCCGCTACTATGCCGGCTGGCCCACGCGACTGAATGGGGAGACTATCCAGGTCTCCGCACCCGGTGATTGGCACGCCTATACTTTGCGCGAACCGGTTGGCGTGGTCGGGCAGATCGTGGCATGGAACGCGCCGCTGGTGCTGACCATGCAGAAGGCCGCGCCAGCGCTGGCAGCGGGCTGCACCATCGTGCTCAAGCCTGCCGAACTGACCCCGCTGACCGCCTTGCGGCTGGGCGAACTGGCGCTGCAGGCTGGCATTCCCGAAGGCGTGTTCAACATTGTCACGGGCGAGGGCGATGCGGGCGCTGCGCTGGTCGAGCATCCGCTGGTCGACAAGATCAGCTTCACCGGATCCACGCCCGTCGGCAAGTCAATCATGCGCTCGGCTGCCGATGGCATGAAGCGGCTCAGCCTCGAACTTGGCGGCAAGTCGCCGTCGATCGTCTTTGCCGATGCCGATCTCGAACTGGCGATCCCCGGTGTTGCCAATGCGGTGTTCATGAACACCGGGCAGGTCTGCGTGGCAGGATCACGCCTGTTCGTGCATCGCAAGGTTTATGATCAGGTGGTGGAAGGCGTCGCTGCCATCGCTACTGGCCTGCCCATCGGCCACGGGCTCGACGAAGGCAGCGTGATCGGCCCGCTGATCTCGCAGGCCCAGCGCGACCGGGTGCTCGGCTATGTCGAACAGGGCAAGGCCGCAGGCGCGGCCGTCGCCGCCGGCGGCACCGCGGTGGGCGATGCTGGCTTCTTCGTGAAGCCGACCCTGTTCACCGACACCACACCCGACATGTCGATCATCCGCGAGGAGATATTTGGACCAGTCGTGGCTGCCATTCCGTTCGACGACGATACCGACCTGTCGTCGCTGGTCGCACAGGCCAATGCCACGCCCTATGGCCTTGCGGCGAGCATCTGGACGCGCGATCTTGCGACCGCTCACCGCATGGCCCGGCGCGTGCGCAGCGGTACGGTGGGAATTAATTCGCATGGGCTGCTGGATGTCGCCCTGCCATTTGGCGGGGCCAAGCAATCCGGCTTCGGGCGCGAATACGGGGCAGAGGGTATTTTGGCCTACACCGAGACAAAGTCGGTTGCAGCGTTGCTCGGCGCCTGATCCAGCGGGGGGATGGCGCTGTGCCAGCCGTCCCCCCACTCCCCCGCCCCTGAGCCGCCCGCCTGCCGCTACGCATCTTGCTGCTGGCAACGCCGTTCGTCGGCGCCGCTCCGGCAACCCGGCCATGGCTGGGTAAGCGAGGCATGGCCCGGCGAACGGATCAGCGGTCCGGATCACCTGTCCCGATGTCTAGTGACAGACATCAATGCCCAGAACGGGCAGATCGGCATGAACGACCCAGCTTCCATGGGGCCAAACGGAGAGAATGGACATGAAGCAACGCTTTGAAGGCAAGACAGTCCTGGTTACGGGCGGGAATAGCGGTATCGGTTTGGCCGCGGCACGCCAGTTCGCAGCCGAAGGTGCCAAGGTGATCATCGTCGGTCGCAATCCGGAGACGCTTGAGGCTGCGCGCATCGCAATTGGTACCGGTGCCGTAGCTCTTCGCGCCGACCTCAAGTCGAAAGCCGCCGCCGATGACGTTGCGCGCGAGATTTCGGCAATCACCGACCGTCTCGACGCCGCATTCATCAATGCCGGCATCTCCAACTTCGGCCCGCTCGCCCATGTCACCGAGGAGGTCTGGGACGAGCTGATGGACATCAATCTCAAGGCCAGCTTCTTTCTCGCTCAGGCCCTGCTACCGCTGCTCGGCAAGGGCAGCAGCATCGTGTTCTGCGCCTCGATCGGCGGCATCCGCGTGAAGCCGCTGGCGGGCGTCTATGGCGCCAGCAAGGCAGCGCTTTCCTTTCTGTCGCGCAGTCTGGCCGGGGAACTGGTGGAACAGGGCATCCGGGTGAACACGGTTGTTCCTGGCCCGATCGACACCCCCCTGCCCGGCCGGACCGGCGGGGTTCCCGCCGAAGCGGTCGAGCAGGTCAAGGAAATCATGCGCCAGGCCTCACCGATGAAGCGCTTCGGCACGGCAGACGAATGCGCCGCCGCAGCCTTGTTTTTGGCTTCGGAGGAAGCCGGCTACATCACCGCGCAGGAAATCATCGTCGACGGCGGCATCGTCGGCTGCGGTTAAGGCGCCTTGCATGATGGCATCGACCGGCGGCATGACTGCGAACATGCTTCCGGCCGATGCTGCTCCGCAATGGCCCGCTGGTTCATCCTGTTCGGCTTCTGCCCCTCAATCTGCTAACGGTTGACTTTCTGACCGTTCGGTAGAATTCTAATCAGGCCGGATACCCGGAGCATTGACGGGTGCCGCCGGACGACAAGTGCCGCATGTCAAGCTGCACGGAGGAGAGGCATGAACTGGACCCAGCTGCCAACCACGGCAGTCGTCGATGGCCGTTCACTGGAGATGCTGGTCGATCATGTCGACCATGGCAGCTTTGATACCGCGCTGCTCGACTTTCTCAGTCAGTCGGATGTATCCGTGGGCGAGGTGTGCGGGATCGGCATGGTCTGCGGAGCGCGCGCCGAGGCGGTCGGCTGGGCCGGGCGGCGTGCCGACGCTGGCCTGCGCGCGCAGGCGCTGGCGCAGCGCTTTTCTGGGCGAGATCCCCTGCTCTGCGCGCTGCCCGCACAGGGCGATCCGAACCACCGGCTGGTGGGCACCTTGCGGGTGGGCGCCCTGAAGGATCAGGATCACCGCTGGCTCTGCTTCGACCAACCGGACTTCCGGATGCGCATTTCGGTAGCGACGGCACAGGACAAGGGCTGGGCCATTTTCAACATCTACCTCGCAGAAAGTGACGCAACCGAAGCGCAGCTTCTGCATCTGGCTAGCCTTGCCTCGCTGGCGATCCCGCTTATCCGGCGGCACAGCGGCTGGCAGAACCGCTCGGTCGATGCCATCCCTGGAAAGAATACCGCCGAACATCTCGTCAGCCTGCTGGGCAGGCGCTTCCCGTCGCTGACCCAGCGTGAACGCCATGTCTGCGCGATGACAGTGATGGGCAAGGATTCCTCCACCATCGCCAGCCAGCTCGCCATCACCCGCAACACTGTACTGACATATCGCCGCCGCGCCTATGAACGGCTGGGGGTCAGCAGTGCCAGCGCGCTGCTGGTCGAACTGGTCTGATCGACCAGCTTGAATGGAGCCGTGGTGTCCCCCGATGTAGTGACAGACAGGCGCGACCCCAAAGGCAATAACCCGCTGACAACCAGACGGAGAAGCCGACATGAGCGAAACACACGATCTTGAAGCCAACCGCGAGCTGGTGCTGCGATTTTATCGCGACCTCGTCGATGGCGGTGATCTCAGCCTGCGCGATGAGCTGATGACGCCCGATTACAAGCAGCACAGCACCATGGCGGGTGATGGCTTTGAGGGCCTGAAGACCATGGTGGAATGGGTCGCCAAGGAATGGCCTGACCGCAAGCCCACCTGGCACCGCACGATCTGCGAAGGTGACATGGTGGTGGTCCACACTCACCTTGAACGCTGGCCCGGCGATCCAGGCCTTGCCGCCATCGACATTTTCCGCGTGGAAAATGGCAAGGTTGCTGAACACTGGGACGTGATTCAGGAAATTCCGGCAACACTGCCGCACACGAATGGAATGTTCTGATCTGCGGGTGGCCGGGATTTCGCGATCCCGGCCATTGCGCATTACGGATTGCACTCCTCCACCCTGCACGCCCGGTCGAGCACAGCCTCTATCGCATCATCGCGTGACGCGGTTGAAGGCATGCGCGAGTCCATGCGAATGATGGCAAAGCCATGCAACATGGCCCAGCTGGTCAGCGCCAGGATCTCGCCACGGCGCCGGTCGGCATGACCCGATGCCGCGACCGCAAGGTCAACGAACAGCGCATAGGACGGGATTGAATCCGCCGATGTGGTCGGGTTCAGATAGCGGTCGGTCATGAACACCATGCGGAAGGATTGCGGGCGCTGAAGCGCCTGCTCCAGGTAGCTGCGGCACGCCATCTTGAACCGTTCGCGCGGCGGCAGGTCTGCCGCCTGGGCTTTGCGATAGGCTTCTCCCAGCCTCTCGATCTCTCGCTCGGCCAGTTCGTGCAGCAGATCCTCCTTGCTGGAAAAATGGCGATAGGGCGCGCCCGGTGAAACGCCGATGGCCGCCGCCAGTTCGCGCAGCGAAAGCCCCTCGATCCCGGTTTCCTCGATCCGCCGGGATGCAAGCTCGATCAGTTCGGCACGCAGGTTGCCGTGGTGGAATTGGCGCTGGGACATGCTGACGGGCTTGACACAATGCCCATATCGACGCAATAAGTAAGCGCCGTTTACATTGGTGACACCTCGCAAGAATGAGGGCGCAAAAAAGGGGAGTGAGGCATGGCCGACATTGTCGAGAACGCTTGGCATGCGATCGGATATTCCGAAGACTTTGCAGCTGGTGAACTTGTCCCGCTTCAATTGCTGGGACACCCTTTGGTGGTGACCCGCAGCGATGTCGGGCTGGTTGCGCTCGAGGATCGTTGCTCGCATCGCTTCGCGCCGCTCTCCAAGGGGCGATGCGAAGGGGTGAATATCCGTTGCATGTATCATGGGCTGCTGTTCGCGCCTGACGGCCGCTGCATCGAGATTCCGGGGCAGGACAAGATTCCGCCGCGCGCTGCAATCCGCCGCTTTGCCATTGTCGAGCAGGGCGGCTGGGTCTTCGTCTGGGGCGGAGCGCCCGAGGCGGCCGATGAAAGCCTGCTCCCGCCCTTCGTTGCGATCGATTCCCCGGACTATTTCTTCGTGAAGGGGCGGCTGGATTATGCTGCATCGAACGACCTGATCAACGCCAACCTGCTCGACTTCACGCATCTCACATTCGTCCACCCAGCCAGCTTCGGGGCGGATGAAAGCTGGGCGCAGGTCAAGCCGACGATCCAGCCCATCGCAAACGGCGTTGCGGTTGAATGGTGGGTCGAAACCCAGGCGATGCCCGGCACGGATAAAGACAACCCGATGCTGGTCGATTTGCACACGTCCTACGAATATCTCGTGCCGGGCTATCTTATCATGCGTACCGAACCCTATCCGCTGGGGACCGTGGCGCAGCTCTCTGCCTCGGGCAAGCCGCCGTGCGGGCCGCTGGTGTCGGAAGTGCATGGGCAAGCTGTCACGGCGCTGTCTGCTACGACATCACGCTATTTCTTCACCTGGGGCGTCCCGCGCACTATGCCCGATGCAGAAACGCTGATCCATCAAAGGCTCGCGATGGCGCAGCAGGCCTTTGCCGAAGACAAGGCGATCATCGAGGCACAGCACGCCATCATCGCTTCGGCGCCAGCGGATCGGGCCATCATGCCGACGGGGGGAGACAAGGCAATCACGCTGTTCGAACGCGCGATGGCGCGCCGGCGCGATACGGCGCGGCGGTCGAACAGTTGCGGGCCGATCATGAGTATTGCTTGAGGGGATTGTGCCGAGGGGATGCTGCGCTGCTCCTCCCATTTGCCGAAAAGATTGAGGCCTGCCCGGAACATGGCTGCCGCCTCGTCCTCGGTAATCGGCCCGGGACGGAAGGCGGTAACGGCGGTATCAACGGGTTGCAGAGCCAGCATGGCAAATCTGCATATGGCATCGCATTTACCAATCGATGCTATTTGGCAGCGATCTATGCTGACGATGCCAATCTAGCAAGCACGCTCGCCGCGGCCTCGATCGGCACGAACAAGCGCCGCTATCGCGGCTGCAGCCACATCGAGATCATGTTCGGCCGTCTCAAGGACTGGCGCCGCGCTGCAACCCCCTACGACCGCTGCCGGACCGCCTTCTTATCTGCCGTCGCCCTCGCTGCCACCATCATCTTCTGGCTGTGATCAACGAGTCCTGACTTCACAGCGAAATCGCGTCGATGAAGGTTCAAACCTCTTCGTCAGGCGGCTGTGAGCCGAGAGGGTTCCTGACGCAGCTTCATGTTGGACCGGTCCATGCTGACCCATCTCACGGCACATGCGACGATAGTGACGATAAGCACTGTCCAGAAAATGGCGATGAACGGTGCTGCATTGCCAATTGCGAACCGTGCGGCCAGCGTCAGGATGAGCGCGGCCGGCGCTCCCCAGACGACACCATGCCAAGCCCCCAACAAACCTGGCTCGCGAATGCCCCGGCGCTGGCGCTTGCCCAGCCAGATATAGACGCCGGTGGCACTGACTATGGTAAGGGCAAGGCCGAACAAGCAATATGCAACCTTCACCGGCAATCCGCCGAAATTGCCGAAATGCAGGTTATAGTTCGACGCCGCTGCCTGCTTCCCGATATCGCCGTCGGCCAGCCCGGCCGTTCCCATGAACCGCCCGGCAGCGTCAAACGCGTAATATTCGCCGAAGATCAGCCGACGTGCCGGACTCGCGACGATCTGGACATGCTGCCCAGCAGTCATCGGATCATGCAGAATGGCATAGGTGACCGCGACGTCGGGGAAGCGATCGCTCATCGTCCGCAACGCTACGGCGACGTCGGGCACCGGCGCGGGGCGTGGATCAGGTTTGGCCTCTTCGCCGAAGATGGGCGCGTAGACCGCCTCGATATCGCCATCATAATAGCGGGCAGCGACCGCATAGGCAGTGACGCTGGCCAACCCGATCGCAGCGCCGGTAATGGCAATGGCGATGCCGAAGGGCAACGTCCACACGCTCAGCCGATTATGCCAGTCCGCGAGGGCAAGGCCGCCGCCATGCCGCATCCGCAGCCGGAAGGCGTCCCGAAAGATCCGGGGATGCGCGATTACGCCCGATATGCTGAGCGCCAGCATCAACACGCCCAGGATTCCGACAATCGTCATGCCAACGAGGCTGGGCAGGTGCAGCGTGTAATGCAGCGCGTAGAGAAATTCGGACCAGCCATTTTCCTCAGGGACAGCAATGCGGCCCTGGGCATCCAGATGCACCGCCTGGCTGTCGGTGGTGATCGTGGTGCGGGGCAGCTCCGGTACGGGCAGATGGACATAGAGATGCGTGGTCGCCGGCTTGCCGCGTTCGCTCTCCAGCACCGCCTGCACGCCGCGCTGCACTGCGACCGGGTCGATGGTGGTCATCTCCGGTGCGGCACCTTGCTCGGCGCGCTGCCATTCCTCGTAAAAGACCAGCACCGTGCCGCTGAGACAGACCAGATAGAGCAGCGCGCCGGCCAGCAGGCCAATGGCGGCATGCGCGGAAAGCCCCCGCTTGACCAAAGTCGCATTGGCAGCATCCGTCATCATGCGATCCCCAGCATGAAAGGTGCGCCTAGCACAGCGCAGCCGAGCAGGGTCAGCGCCTGACCCCGCCGCCGTGGCTGCATCAATAAAATCGTAGCCAGCACAGCCCAGCTGATGGGCACGGCAAACAGGGCGGCGACGGTGGCATTGGCCTCGCCCCAGCCCAGTATCAGCCCCGCCCCGCGCAGTGCCAGCCCCAGGGCCAGTGCCGACAAAAAGCCGCCGGGCACGGTAATCAAGAACGTCGCCAGCCTCCGCCCGATCCGCATCGGGTCGCAGGACGAGGATTGAACCACGGTTCGGCGATCGAATGCCGTCTTACGGCCGGGCGGAGAGCGCAGCGCAGCCACACCAAGCGCGACAAGGGCCGTCGCCATGGCAACCAAAGCAGCCACGGCAACGCCCCAGGCCCCGGCCCCGTGCCAAGCGACAACGGCGGATGCGGCGATCAGCCCCCAACCGGCACCCACCCAGCCAGCGCTGCGCTGCGCGTACGACCAGGCGAGCCGCAGTCCGCCCACGCCCGTTGCGCCCAGCAGCGCCGCGAGCCAGACCAGGGCCATCGGCTCACGCATCAGAAGCGATAGCCAAGCGTTGCGAACACATTGCGCTCGGCCCCGACGAAACAGTCGCCGCGCGCCAGGCAGGCGGAATAATATTCCTCGCCCAGCAGGTTGGTGGCGTTGACCGACAGCCGCCAGCGCTGCCAGCTCAGTTCGGCAAAGCCATCGACCAGGGTATAGTCCGGCGTCACGATGCCGTTCGGAAAGGCGGGGCCATAGGAGATGTTGTCGCCCGCATAGCGAACGCCGCCGCCCAGCCTGAACCCGATGTCGTTCGCCAGCGTCCAGCCCTTGCCCGCCCAGATCGACGCATTGTGCTTCGGCACATTGTCGATCTGCTGGTTGGTGCCGTCGATCTCGGCCTCGTTATAGCTGTAATTGGCGATCAGCTGCACCTGGCCGGGCAGGATCGTGCGCGCCTCGAACTCCACCCCTTGGGAGGTCAGCGATCCGGCCTGGCGCTGATCGAAGGGATCGGGCGTGGTGGGATCATCGACCGGCCGGTTATTCTCCTTGATCCGGTATCCGGTCAGGGTGATCATGCTGGCGGCGTTCAGCTGATATTTGATGCCCAGCTCATATTGGTTGCCTTGTTTGGGCACGAACGGATTGCCGTTGCTGGCCGTGCCCGCGATCGGCTCGAAGCTCTCGGTATAGCTGAAAAAGGGCGACAGGCCGGGGGTGATGTCGCCGATGATCCCGGCGCGGAAGGTGGTGGCACTCTGGGCCACGCGTTCGCCGCCGAACGTCCGGCTCGTCACCCGGTCGCGCCGGGCGCCGACCACGACCGACACCCGGTCGAAGAACCGCAACTGATCCTGCACATAGAAGCCAAGCTGGGTCTGCTCGACATCCTCGAGCGGATCGGCAGCGGGCAGGCCGCCGCCAAAATCGGACAGCGCATCATAATTGATGTCGTAAATGTCGATATACTCATAACCGAACCCGCCGACCTTGCGGACATGGTTCCAGCTATAATCCACGCCGACCAGCAGAACGTGCTCGACCGCGGACCCGGTGTTGAAATTGAGTTGGAGATTATTGTCGGTGGAGAAGATCTCCATCCGTGCCTTGCTGCCATCGGCGTAAAGGCCGATGGTCCGCTGGGCGGGGTCGCGCAGCACCGCGCCCGTCGCCGGATCAGTGACCGGCGCGCCCGTCACCGGATCAAGCAGAACATAGGGGTTGGCCGGATTGGAATAGCTGTCGGGATAATGGGTCAGATAGGTCAGGTCGCTGTCGATATAGCGTGCCTTCAGGCTGACCTTCGCCGCATCGCTGAACCGGTGGGTCACCAGCGCCGTCCCCTGCAGCAGGCGGCCATCATACCGGTCCCAGCCGGGCTTGCCGATGAAGCGGCTGTTGGGCAGCTGACCATTGGGATTGGGCAGGATGGTGCCGACAAGCGGCAGGAACTGCGACGTCGAGCCGCCGTCGTCCTCCTGATACAGTCCAAGCAGCGTGATGTCCGTCGCGGCACTGGGCGACCAGGTGAGCGAGGGCGAGAGCATCACGCGGTCGTCGGGCACGAAATCGGTCTGGCTGCCCGCATCGCGGATGCGCGCGACGATGCGGCCATTCAGGCCGGAGGTGATCGCACCGGTGAAGTCGCCAAGCACTTCCTTGCGATCGAACGAGCCGTAACGGACGGCAAGCTCGCCAGCGGAGACGGACGAGGGAAGCTTGGAGTTGAGGTTGATCAGGCCACCGAGGGCGCCCTGGCCGAACAACATTGACGAGGGGCCCCGCAGCACTTGGACGCTGTCAAAATTATAGGGATCAGCGCGGACGCTGGCATAAAAGCTGAAGATATCCCGCATCCCGTCGCGGAACTGAAGCGCATCCAGGCCGCGGATAAATGCGCCATCGACGCGGCTGTCAGGGCCATAGGGATTGGCTTGCACGCCCGCGACGTAGTTCAGCGTGTCCGAGATCGAGACCGCCCCCTGCGCCTCGAACAATTCGTCGGTAATGATCGTCACCGGCTGCGGCACCTGGCTTGCCGGGGTGTCGGTCTTGGTCGCGCCACCTGCCGACTGGTTTTCGCCGGTTACGACGATGTCAGTGTCGGAACGACCCTCTTGGCAAAAGGCGGCCGACGACATCAACGCCGCCGCTGAACCCACCGCGAACCGAACAAAACGCATATGCATCCCCTTATGATTGGCGATCGGCTAATGCGACTTGTTATCAATAGCAAGAAGTTTTCTGGACATGAGGGATTGGTGTGAATGACGCATGTCGGGGCGCATGCCGATCGGGGCCATGCGCCAGGTAGCAGTTTCGGGAGGACGTGGTACGGGTGCTTCAAGGCAAAGTCGCCTTGGGCGCAGCAGCATCCGCAACCTGACATGCCCACGCAGGAGACCGGCACGACGACTGCTTACATTTTCTGCTAACCCAACCGATCGTCGGTCAAAGTCTGGACAGGATCAGTCGGGCACGCTCGACAACGGGCGCATCGATCATTTCGCCATCCAATGCGCAGGCCTTGCCATCCGCCGCATTGGCCGCCGCCAAGATCCGGCGGGCACGCGCGACCGCTTCGTCATCAGGCGCAAGGGCCGAATGAACCAGTTCAACCTGCATCGGATGAATACACAGCTTGCCACTAAAGCCAAGGTCTGCGGCGCGCCTGACCTCACCCAACATAGCGGCTGTATCGCGAAACGCCGCACACACCCCATCGATCGGCGGGGGCAGCCCGGCAGCTCTGGAGGCAATGGTCAACGACAGGCGGATCGGATCGAGCAGCCCTGTATCGCTTGCCATGCCAAGATCGTTCGCGAGGTCGATGGTGCCCAGCGCCAGCCTTGCAACACCCGGCGTGGCCGCGATCTGGTGAACGGCGGCAACGCCCCGTGCGCTTTCGATCAACGCGATCAAGGGGACACGGGTGACAATCCAGTCGAGCATCGGCCCCGGCTCCGCCTTGGGCAGCATTACGCCAAAGATGCCGCCGCGATCGACAAGCGCCCGGTCTGCCGCCTCGTCCGATGTCCCCGCGCCATTGATCCGCACGATGACGCGCGCCCCGGTTTCGACAAGCCCGCGCACATGATCGCGCGCCGCCGTCCTTGCCGCTGGCGCGACCGCATCTTCCAGATCGACGATCACCAGATCGGCGCCGGACGAAAGCGCCCGGTCAAAACGGTCGGGCCGATCGCCGGGCACGAACAACAGGCTGCGCGCAGATGCGATCGCCGAAGCGTCGGCGTTCATGCAACCTTTGCCTCGATCAGCCCCAGTTCGGCGAGGATCGCTTGCGTATCCGCGCCCGGCGCGGGAATGGCATCCATTCGCGCATCGGCCTGCCCCGGCGGGAGCAACGCCGAAACCGGACCCTGCGGCGTCGCCACCTTGCGCCAGCGCCTGCGCGCTGCAAGCTGCGGATGCGACCAGAGGGCAGCCATATCGTTGACCTGTGCATTGGCGATCTGAGCCTTGTCGAGCCGCTCGATCAAGGCGGCGCTGCTCAGCTTGCCCAGCACCGCGTCGAGGATCGGTTCCAGCGTCTCGCGATTGGCCGAACGCTGGCTGTTGCCGGCAAAGCGCGGATCCTCGGCAAGAGCGAGATCGCCCATGACCTCCGCACAGAAACTCCGCCATTCGCGCTCGTTCTGGATACCGAACAGCACCTCGCCATCGGCCGTGCGGAACGGTCCATATGGGTAGATGGTGGCATGGCGCGCGCCGGTGCGCGGCGGCTGGGCCGCGCCGTCGAATGCATAGTACATGGGAAAGCCCATCCATTCGGCCATCGCCTCAAGCATCGAGACGTCGATATGCCGCCCCCTGCCCGTCCTGCCCCGTTCGATCAGTGCAGCGAGGATGTTGGTATAGGCATACATGCCCGCCGCGATATCGGCGATCGAACAGCCCGATTTGGCCACCTGTTCAGGCGTGCCGGTAACCGACAGAAACCCGGACTCGCTCTGGATCAGCAGGTCATAGGCCTTGCGATCACGATAGGGGCCGTCCTGCCCATATCCCGAAATGTCGCAGACGATCAGCGCGGGGTGTTCGGATGCCAGCGACGCATAGTCAAAGCCCATCCGCGCGGTGGCGCCGGGGGCAAGGTTCTGGACCAGAACGTCGGCGCGGGCGACGAGCCGTGACAGCGCCTCGCGGCCGAGCGGCGACTTGAGGTCGAGGGTGATGCTTTCCTTCGACCGGTTGCACCAGACGAAGTGGGAGGCGAGACCATTGACCCTGTCGTCATAGTCGCGGGCGAAATCGCCGCCACCGGGCCGCTCGACCTTGATCACCCGCGCGCCCAGATCGGCGAGCTGGCGCGTCGCAAACGGGGCCGCGATGGCATGTTCAAGACTGACAACCGTGATCCCTTCAAGCGGGCGCATGATGAGGCTCCGTTTCGGCTTCGAAGGACAAGGGAAGCGGGCGGCGCGGGGCCGCCCGCAACCGTCACTTTCGGAACATGTACGTCTTGGTGTTGGTGAATTCGGCCAAGCCCTCGGCCCCGTTTTCGACGCCCAGGCCCGACTGTTTGTGGCCGCCGAACGGGATGTCGATGCCGTGGATGTGGATTTCGTTCACCCACACGGTGCCCGCCTCGATCCGCTCGGCAACGGCAATCGCCGCCTCGCGATCCTTGCCCCAAACCGATGCGGCAAGGCCGAAGGGGGTGTCGTTGGCCCGCGCTACGACCTCATCGATCTCATCGAACGCCAGGATGGGGACAATCGGGCCGAACGGCTCCTCACGCACGATGCGGCTGTCATCGGGCGGATTGTCGACGACGGTGACCGGAACGAAGTTGCCGGGCAGGCTCTCATCGATGGTCCCGCCGATCGTCACCTTGTGACCCTGTTCAGCGACATCGGCGAACAGGCTGCGCAGTTTGTCATACTGCATCCGGTTCTGGATCGGACCCAGGTCGGTGTCCGGGTCCATGCCGTCACCGACCCGGATGCCGCGCGCATAGTCGGTAAAGGCCGCCACGAAGTCAGCATGGATCGAACGATGCACGTAGATTCGCTTCGATGCGATGCACCACTGGCCCGAATTGCCGAACGCGGCCCAGAACAGGGTCGGCACGATCGACTGCCAGTCGGCATCGGCAAGCACGATCGCCGGGTCCTTGCCGCCCAGTTCAAGCGTCACGCGCTTCAGCGTGCCTGCGCTCGACGCCATCACCTTCTTGCCGGTAGCGGTGGAGCCGGTGAAGCTGATTTTGGCAACATCCGGGTGCTCGGTCAGCTGCTGGCCAAGTTCGTTGCCGCCAGAGACAATGTTGAGCACGCCGGCCGGAAACACCTGCTGCGCAATCTCGCCAAAGCGCAGCGTGCAGAGCGGCGTGTAGGGCGACGGCTTCATGACCATCGTGTTGCCCGTGACCAGGCAGGGCGCGATTTTCCACAGGCCAAGCAGCACCGGGAAGTTCCACGGCGTGATGGCGCCGACAACGCCGAGCGGGGTGTGGCGGATCTCGACCACATGCTCGTCGGTATCCTCGACCACCTGGGGCGGCAGCCGGCGCTTGGCGACTTCCCGCACCCAGTAGATTGCGGCTTCCACCTCGCTTTTCGCCATCGAGTGCCGCGGCTTACCCTGTTCAAGGGTCAAAAGGCGGATCAGGTCGTCCTTGTGCGCCTCAAGCGCGTCGGCATACTCACCGATCAGCGCACCACGCTCGTCCCAGCTCATCGCCGACCAGGCGGGGAAAGCCGCCTTGGCCCCCGCGACCGCCGCGTCCAGATGCTCCGCACTCCCATCGGGCGCGCGGGCAAGCACCTCGTTGGTCGCAGGATTGAACACATCGAAGGTCGTGTTGGTTTCGATCAGGCGACCGCCAATGCTGAGGGCATAGGGGCCGTTGAAATCGACACGGACCGCGCTCCGGTCGGCCGGGGCATCCAGTTCAGCTGCTTCGCTCATCATCTGCTCCTTTTGCACTACCCCCGAAATCGTTCAGACCGACCGGCCGCCATCGACCGGCAGTTCAACACCGGTGATGAAGTCGGCGGTCGCAAGGTAAACCGCGGCATCCGCGACATCGCCCGCCTCGCACAGCCGCCCGAGCGGGATCGAGCCGAGGAAGCGCGCGCGGTTTTCCGGCGTGTCGGGCATGCCCATGAAATCCTCCAGCATGCCGGTCGCGCCCATCACCGGGGCGATGGCATTCACCCGGATCTTGTAGGGCGCGAACTCGACGGCCAGCGCCTTTGACAGGGTGTTCGCTGCACCCTTCGACCCGGCATACCAGCTAAGGCCGGGGCGCGGCCGGATGCCCGATACCGACCCTACGTTCAGCATCACCCCGCCGCCATTGTCGCGCATCGCGGGCACGACGGCCTGGACCATGTGGTAAATGCTTTTGACGTTGACGGCATAGACGCGGTCGAACGTCTCCTCATCCACCTCCAGCGCGGGCTGGTTGCGGTGGGTGTATCCGGCATTGTTGACGACGATGTCCGGGGTGCCGAAACGGGCCTGTATCGCTGCGATCGCGGCATCGATATCGGCACGCTTGCTGACATCGGCACGCAGCGCAATCGCGCGATCGGGGCCGATCGCCGCAGCGACCCGCTCGGCCCCGTCCAGGTTCAGGTCGACCACCGCCACGCGTGCGCCAAGGCCCGCGAACCGATGCGCGATCGCCTCTCCGAACCCGCTTGCCGCGCCGGTCACCAGCGCGACCTTGTTCTTCAAATCCATGTCCTGCTCCTGTTGCCGATCGCGCCGCCGCCTATCGATGGTCGATCACGATCGTCTTGGTCTTGCTGAAGTCGTGCAGCGCAGCGAAGCCCTTCTCGCGCCCGTGCCCGCTCTTTCCCGACCCGCCAAAGGGAAGCTCGATGCCCGCGCCAGCGCCATAGCAGTTCACGAACAGCTGCCCTGCACGCACGCGCTTGGCCAGCCGCATCTGCCGCCCGCCGTCGCGGGTCCAGACTGCCGCGACCAGCGCATAGTCGGTCGCATTGGCCAGGGCGACGGCATCCGCCTCGTCATCGAACGGCAGGATGCTCAGCACCGGGCCGAAAACCTCCTCGCGCGCGATCGCATGGTCGCGGGGCACCGCGCCGAACAGTGTCGGTGCAACGAAGAACCCGCCTGCCGGCAGTGCGGGGTCCAGCCTGCCCTGCGCAAGCACAGGGATGCCGTCGCTGCGTGCGCGATCGATGAAGGATTGAACGCGGGCCTGCTGCTTGGCGGTGATGATCGGGCCGCAATCGGCGTCCATTGCCGGAGTGCCGACCCGCACCCGGGCAAAGGCGTCCGCTAGCCGCTCGACGAGCGCGTCGTGGATCGATCGTTCGACCAGCAGGCGGCTGCCCGCAGAACAGGTCTGACCGCTGTTCTGGACAATCGCATTGACGATCACCGGCACCGCGCGGTTGAGATCGGCGTCGGCGAACACGATCTGCGGCGACTTGCCGCCCAGTTCGAGCGTGCAGGTGATATAATGGTCGGCGCACAGCTTCTGGATGATCTGGCCGACCTCCGGCGATCCGGTGAAGGAGACGAAATCGACACCGGGATGCGATGCCAGCGCAGCGCCTGCGGTCGCCCCGCGCCCGGTCACTACGTTGATCGCCCCTGCAGGAAAACCGACCTCGGCCGCGAGCGCCGCAAGCCGAAGGGCGCTTGCCGAGGCATCTTCCGCCGGCTTCAGCACCGTCGCGTTCCCGGCGGCGAGTGCGGGCGCCAGCGTTCGCCCGAACATCTGGGCAGGGTAGTTCCAGGGAAGGATGTGCCCGGTGACGCCATGCGGCTCGTTGATCACGGCGACATGGTGCCCATCCAGATACGGGATCGTCTCCCCGTGGAACTTGTCCGCCGCCCCGCCATAGAATTCGAAATAGCGGGCCAGCGCGGCGGCATCGGCGCGGGCGACGCGCATCGGCTTGCCGGTATCCCGCGCTTCGATCCCGGCGATTTCATCGGCATTGGCCGCGACCGCATCCGCAAAGCGGGTGAGCAGGCGCCCCCGCTCGGTCGCGGTCAGCCGGCCCCACGCCCCTTCGTCGAACGCCTGACGCGCGGCGGCGACCGCCCGGTCGATATCGCGCTCGCCGCTATCGGCGATCTCGCCATAGGCTTCGCCCGTCGAGGGATCGATCATCGGCAGGCTATCGGCCGTCTTCGCTTCGTGCCAATCGCCGCCGATGAAGTTACGCATACTCGCTTCGGTCATCTGATCCGCCTGCTGTTTATTCTACCCTCAACCCCCGGCGATCAATCGAGCGCCGCGATAACCGATCAAAAACGATGGGGCGTTGGTGTTGCTCGTCGTAATGCTCGGCATGACCGAGGCGTCCGCGACACGCAGCCCGGCGATCCCGTGAACGCGCAGCTGCGGATCGACGACCGCATCGGGCCCGCTGCCCATTTTGGCGGTTCCAACCGGGTGGTAGAAGGTCGCTGCCGCCTTTTTCAGGAAGGCCCGATACGACGCCGGGTCGGCCGCCTGAGCGCCCGGCAGCACCTCTTCCTTGCGGATGCGGCCATAGGCGGACGAATTGCCGATCGCGCGGGCCAGCTCGGTCGCAGCCTTGAACGCCGCGATATCCTGCTCCGTGCCCAGAAAGTTGGGATCGATCACCGGCACCGCACGCGGATCGGCCGAGGTGATGGTCACCGAACCGCGCGCCTCGGGCCGCATGACGCCCGACAGGATGGCATAGCAATTGGGCCGCTTCAGCCCCAGTTCCGGCGTCGCGAATGGCAGGCTGACATAAAGCGCAGTGATATCGGGCCGGGCAAGCCCTGGCTGCGAGCGCCACCACATATAGACTTCGGAATGGTTGTACGCGGTCGGCGGCAGCGGTCGCTGCGCCTCGAAATTGACGCCCGCGCCAAGAACGTGGTCGGACAGGTTCGCACCGACGCCGCGCAGCCCCGCGACCGGCGCAATCCCCAGCTTGCGAAGCTGCGCCGGATCGCCGATGCCCGACAGCGTCAGGATCTTTGGCGTCATGATCGCGCCCGCCGACAGGATGACTTCCCGGGTCGCGCGGACCTTCACCGGCTTGCCGCCGTGGAGATATTCGACGCCGACACAGCGCCCCTTTTCGATCAGCAGCCGCAGCACCGGCGCGTCGGTCAGGACGCTCAGCTTCGCGCCCTGTTCCAGCGCGGGGCGCAGGAACGCGGCGGCACTGTTCTGCCGCTTGCCCATATAGATGTTGAAATTGACCCAGGCCGGCCCCTCGATCTTGGGACCGTTGATGTCGTAATTCTCCTCATAGCCGAGCGACTTCGCACCAGCGATGAATGCCTGCGCGCCCTCATGCCCTTTGGCCGGATCGGGACGGGTGATGTGGAGCGGACCGCCCGCCCCGCGCAGGTCGCTTGCCCCGCCCTGCCAATCCTCCAGCGCCTTGTAATCGGGCAGCACCGATGCCCAGTCCCAGGCGGTGGCGCCATCCTGTGCCCATGAATCGAAATCGCCCGGCACGCCGCGCGCATAGATCATGCAGTTGACGCTGCCGCAGCCGCCCAGCCCCTCGCCGCGCGGATAGGCGATCTTGCGATTGTCGGCATGGCGCTGCGGGGCCGTCTCATATCCCTTGGTGAATGGCAGCGCCAGCGCCTCCGGCCAGCGCGCCGGATCGGTGATCTGCGGCACCTCGTCGCTCGGCCCCGCCTCCAGGACCAGGACGTTGGCGCCGGTTCGCCGCGCAAGCTCACCGGCCAAGGTGCCGCCCGCAGTGCCCGCCCCGATCACGATGTAATCTGCACTGCGCGGCACGGGAACGGTCCGCGTGGACTGGGCAAACGCCGGACCGGCAGCCAGCGAGAGCGCGTTTGCCGCAGCAAGTCCCATGCCCGCCATCGTCGCACGGGCAATGAACGCGCGCCGGTCGATCGCGCCAGTCGAAAGATCATGTGCCGCGGCGTTCACGCCGTCCTTGTCGAAATCGCCTGTCATCCTCTGCCTCATCGAATTGGTTGTTGGAACAACGGCCTAAAACACCCGAAGTATGCGAAGCTGGACCCGCGCACCTTCCTTGAACCCGTTCTGCACGTCGAGGTCGGTCCCCAGTTGCGTCATCAGCTGCCATTTCGGCGAAATCGTATGGCGCCAGGTGCCGAGGATCGATGTCGTTGCGATCGGATTATTCTGTTCGATCCCGTCGATCCGCTGCTCGCCCCCGCCAACATACATCAGGCGGGCGTTCAGCTCATTCTTGTCGTCCAGAAGGTAACGCGCAAAACCCTGCACGCGGTACATCGGCTTTTGCGTCAGCCGCTGCGATGCAGCGCCAAGGTCGTCGTTCACGCCAAAGACCATGGCATCGCCGGACAGTTCGAGGATCGTCTTGGGCGCAACCTTTTTCGACACGACGGCCTGGATGGACCCCTTCCATCGGTTCTCGCCCAGATTGAGCGGACGGTCGGCGCGGTAGTCGCCGGTGGGCACGAACACATAGGGCGTAACCCCGAAATAGGTCCCGCTCTCCGCATCCTCATGCAGCCACAGCGTGCTGACGAGGATGGTGTCACCAAACCCCGTCGTTTCGCCAAGCGCGGCGGCTGACCCATGACCGCGCAAATAGCCGACGGGCTGCAGCACCTGATAATCAAGCGTCATGCCGCCGACCTTGGTGAACCCGACATAGCGGGCAATGGCCACGGCACTTTCCAATTCGGCATCGGGGTCGACGTTACGCCCGTCGGCATAGATGCCCTTTGCGTTCGCATATTGCAGATAGAGCAAACCGAGCTGCGTTCCGTCCGGTGCCGGCACATAATCGCCGGCATCGATCGCCTGCGCCGAGGCGACACCATGGCCCATCGCAGCCCCGATCAGCATCGCGCCGATCATCACGGAAGAGCGCATGGATTTGCGTAACCAAGACCTTTTCACAGACCTCTCCACCATTGCTTTCCAACAGCGATCCTTGCCGCCTTGGCTATCGACATCCCGCACCGCCGACGGCATGTCTATCGCCGTTTCAGCAAGTGTTATTTCGCAAAAGTGGAAATCAGCGATGATCATCGATGATCTGTTTACGCTGCGGCTCTTTGTCAGAGCGGCTGAGCTGGGCACTCTGGGGGCCGCTGCCGACCATCTCAACATCGCGATTGCCGCCGCATCGCGGCGCATCAAGCAACTGGAGGACAGAATGGGCGTGCGCCTGTTCCGGCGGAGTCGCCAGGGACTGGTTCTGACCGCGGCGGGCAGCGCCCTGCTCGACCGCGCCCGCAATCTCCTCGATGACGCCCGGTCGATCGAAAGCACCATGTCCGACTTTGCCGGGGGTATGCGCGGTGCCATCCGGCTTCAGGCCAATCTTTCGGCAATCGCACAGTTTCTTCCGGCGGACCTTGCCCGGTTCAGTTCGGCATGGCCCGACCTTCGCATCGAACTCGAAGAGCGATTGAGCAGCGAGATCGTGGCCGCGGTGACGGCGGGCGAAGCGGATGTCGGCGTGGTTGTGGCGGACGGCCCCATCGACCTGTTGTCGACCGTCGATTATCGTAGCGATCAGCTGGCGCTGGTCGTGCCCAAGGGGGAGTTTGGGTACCGCACCTCCATCGCGTTCGCCGACGTACCGCCGCACGATTTCGTGGGCCTGGTCAACGACACGGCACTGACCCGCACATTGATGCGCGAGGCCGCGCGCGCCGATTACAGCTTCCGCCTTCGCATGCAGGTTCGCAGTTTTGACGGGATGTGCAGGATGGTCGAGGCCGGGTTCGGATATGGCGTGTTGCCGCTGGTTGCAGCTCAAAGCCTTGCGGGATCCATGCAAATCGACGTGCTGGCCATCGATGACCCATGGGCACATCGGCGGATGAAGATCTGCGCGCTGCCGGCGAACGCGCAGCAGCCGGCAATCACTCAGCTGTTCAACGCGCTCGGCAATTGTGCCAGGGCCGGAAACGCGTCCGGCGCATCGGATCCAGCCTCAGCCTGATCGACCTCGCATCCGACCGGCCCGTGGCGTCCGCGCCCGGCGGTGCGAATTGCGCTTGCATATCCGAAATTCATTTATCATATGAATGCGCGCAGCCTCCTGCAGAGGGGACGCCACAGTTGGGAGGATCGGGTGATTTCTAAGGGAATGCTGCTCGCAGCAGCTGGTCTTGCGGCATTGTCGAGCCAGGCCGCGGCACAGGATGTCAGCCAGACGGGGACGCCGACGTCCGCCGGGGCCAGCCAGGACGGCACCGCCACCCCTGCGCCCGCCGCTGATGACGGCGACATCGTGGTCACCGGCTATCGCCAATCGCTGCGCACCGCGATCAATGAAAAGCGCAACGCCGACCGCGTTCAGGAAGTGCTGGCAGCCGAGGATATCGGTAAGCTGCCCGAGGCGAGCATCGCCGAATCGCTCGCGCGGCTGCCCGGCCTTGCCACCAACCGCGACCGTGGCAACGGCACGCAGATCTCGATCCGCGGCCTTGGCCCCAATCTGGTCAACACCCTGCTGAACGGCCGCGAGATAGTGTCCGCCGAGGCAAGCCGGAACGTCCGTTACGAGCAATATCCCGCCGAGCTGATCAACGGCGCTTCGGTGTTCAAATCGCCCACCGCATCGCAGGTCGAGGGCGCGATCGCCGGTCAGGTCGACCTGCAAACGCTGAAGCCGCTGGATTTCAACGAGACGCGGGTCGTTCTGAATGCCCGTGCGATCTACAGCGATCTGGCCGAGGACGTTCAGGATTCCAGCCCCTGGGGCTATATCGCCAGCGCCTCGCTGGTGACGCAGCTGATCGACAACACGCTGGGCCTTGCCATCGGCTATTCCGGCCGGCGCCAGTCGGTGGCGACGGTGCGCACCAACATCTTTCGCTACACCAACAGCTTTGGCGACCTGAACGGCAACGGCCAGTCGAACGACAACATCCCCTTCGGATTCGAAGGGCTGGCGCGCGGCGGCGACGACATCCGCCACGGTGCGCTCGCCGCGCTGCAATGGCGGCCGAGCAGCAATTTCGAGGTCAATGGCGACTTCTTCTACAGCCATGTCAAATTTGACGAAACGCAGCGCGGGTTCCGCGTCGAAGGGCTGCCGTTCGGCAACGTCCAGAGCGGCGCCACCGCCAGCACGATCGATTTCGGCAACGGCGCGACCGATTACGTCACCGGCCTGACCACCACCGTGTTCCCCGGCAACGAATCCTTTGGTCAGGTCGTGCGCGGCGTGAACGAGACGTTCTTTTTCAAGGACGATCTGTACGCAGGCGGCCTCAATGCCCGCTGGCAGCCGGAGGGATGGGACATCGCGGCCGATATCGGCTATTCGACCACGCGCCGCGACCAGCAGTTCCTGACGCTGCGGACCGAACCGGTCGGCATCGCCCCGACCACCACCTTCGCGTCCGGGCGCAACAGCGTCCCGACGATGACGATCAATGCGGATTTGACCAATCCGGCGCTGTTCCGGATCGCGGATTTCCAGATCCCCGCCAATGGCGGCGGCGCGCCGATCATCAACGACGAGCTGCTGACGGCCAGCTTCGATGTGCAGCGTGAGATCGGCCGGGGTCCGCTGGCGGGCATCCGGTTCGGCGCGCGCTATACCGACCGCACCAAGGATTATACCCAGCGTACCCAGTTCGGCTTTATCGACCCGGCGGCGCGTCAGCCCACGCCGGCATCGCTGCTGAACAGCCCCTATGCCTTTCAGGGCGCCTATGCCGGCCTGCCCAGCGTTCAGTCGATCGACATCATTCCCGCGGTCGAGCAGCTGTTCGGCCCGATCAACCCGACGACCTCCGACTTTGATCGCCAGTCGAGCTGGGAGGTGGGCGAGAAAACCTATGCCGGCTATTCGCAGATCGATCTGGACGGCAATCTGTTCGGCCTGGCGTTCACCGGCAATCTGGGCCTTCGCGTGGTCCGCACCGAAACGCTCTCGCGCAGCACGCAGGTCACCCAGACGCAGCTGCCGGACGGCAGCGCCCCGGTCGTACTGACCCCGCTGGCGGTCCGGAACGAATTCACCGACTGGCTGCCCAACCTCAACCTCACCTTCAAGCCGACGGACCGTCTGCAGGTCCGCCTGGGCGCGAGCGAGGCGATCTCGCGTCCGCCGCTCGACGATCTGAACGCCGGTTTCGGGCAGTTCACGTTCGGCGGACCGCCGGCGGCGTTCGGCGGCAATCCGCTGCTCGAACCATTCCGCGCCAAGCAGCTCGACGCGACGGTGGAATGGTATTTCGACCGCGACAGCGCGCTGACCGTGTCCGGTTTTTACAAGGACCTGTCGACCTTCATCGTTCAGCAGGTGACGCCGATCTTCGTGCCCGACGCCAATGGCAACCCGGTCGAGGGGACGTTCGTGCAGCCGGTCAACGGATCGGGCGGCACCATCAAGGGCGTGGAGGTGATGTTCCAGAAGGCGTTCACCTTCCTGCCCCAGCCGCTGGACGGCCTCGGCGTGTACCTCAATTACAGCTACACCGACAGCAACATCACCGTGACGGAGAATGACAACGCGCTGGGCGCGATCCAGCTGCCTGGCCTGTCCAAGCATGTCGCCAACGCAACGCTGTACTACAGCAAGGCCGGGTTCGAGGCGCGCATCGCCTATCGCTACCGGTCGGCCTATGCGACCGAACTGGGCGATACCGACCGCATCCTGTTCACGGCACCGGAAGAGGTGCTGGATTTCCAGACCAGCTATGATTTCGGCAAGGGCTCGGCGCTCAACGGCGTGCGGCTGCTGCTTCAGGCCAACAACCTGACCGACGAGCCATTCGAAACCTATTATGGCGACCGCCGCCTTCAGGGGCGCTACGAAAAATTCGGGCGGCGCATCCTCTTTGGCGTGGGATACCAGTTCTGATGCGGCAATGGATGGTCGGGGTCGCGCTCGCTGCGATGGCATCGGCGGCGAGCGCGGGTGACAAGGTCGCACCGCCGCCGGGCGGACTCTATCTTGGCGCGGACCTTTCCTACGTCAACGAAATGGAGGATTGCGGCGCCGTCTATCGCAGCGGCGGCAAGCCGGTCGATCCGTTCGCGCTGCTGGCGCGCAAGGGCGGCAACATCGTGCGCGTGCGCATCTGGAACGATGCCAAATGGACGAAATACAGCGACCTTGCCGACGTGACCAAGACGATCCGTCGCGCACGGGCCGCGGGAATGCAGGTGCTGCTCGATTTTCACTATTCGGACGATTGGGCCGATGGCGACAAGCAGATCGCGCCTGAGGCATGGGCAAAGCTCGACACCGCTGCGCAGGCCAAGGCGCTGTACGATTATACTCGCGACGTGCTCGGCAAACTCGATGCCGAAGGGCTAATGCCCGAGATGGTTCAGGTCGGTAACGAGACCAATCCGGAACTGATGGGCGGGGTCAAGAAGCCCAAGATCGACTGGGCGCGCAATGCCGTGCTGTTCAACGCCGGGATCAAGGCTGTGCGCGACGCCGGCCGGGCGTCGAAGATCGCCCCCCGCGTCATGCTCCACATCGCCCAGCCCGAGAATGTCGAGCCCTGGTTCGATGATGCGACCGCGGCGGGCGTGCTCGATTATGACGTGATCGGCATCAGCTACTACAAGAAATGGTCAACGCGCTCGATGCCGCAACTGGGCGAAACGATCGCGCGGGTGAAGGCACGGTACAAGGCCGACGTGATCGTCGTCGAAACGGCGTATCCGTTCACCAACGACAATGCCGACACCTCCCCCAACCTGCTGGGCCCCGACACGCTGGTGCAGGGCTATCCCGCGACGCCAAAGGGGCAGCGCGACTATCTGATCGACCTGACCCAGACGACGGTCGATGCTGGCGGCGTCGGGGTCGTCTATTGGGAGCCGAACTGGGTATCGACCCGCTGCGGCACGCGCTGGGGCAAGGGGTCGAACTGGGAAAACGCGGCGTGGTTTGACTATAAGCGGCATGAGGCGCTGCCGGCGTTCGAATTCCTGTCTCGCCGCTACGTTCCGCGCCCGGCAAGGCAACCCGCCGGGGGTCAGTGACGTTCGGCAGGCGCCGGCCACCCTGGCGTGGCGAAGCTGCTGTTTCTGCACTTTGACCTCCCGAACAGCATGGCAATTGCCCTGCCTCGCAAGCCCGGCTTTACGCCCTACAAGATTGCCCAGTTCACCAGATTGGGCATTGAGGACGCGGGCACCGAGTGGCGTGACGCTGTAGATGGTTCTGCAAAAGGCGCCATCAAGGAAGCGTGTCCTCTTCGGAACTGCGATGCAACGCATTCAGGCACTGACGTGCTCCCCTGATTGTTACCATTCAGAGGTAGAGTGTGGCTCCTTCATGATGGGTGTTTGATGGGATGGCAACGTGTCTGGGGGCATGCCCCCAGACACGTTGGCCGGCGATCTCGGCGGGGGTCTTCCCGCCCAGTTTAGAGTGTGGCCTGACCGTATTGTAATCGTGCCGCCAGGCATCGAGCCCGAACCGGGCATGCGCCAGTGATGTGAACAGCGTCTCGTTGAGGCATTCGTCGCGCAAGCGACCGTTGAAGCTCTCGACAAAGCCGTTCTGCATCGGCTTGCCCGGCGCGATGTAGTGCCACTCGACCCGCCGTTCCTGCGACCAGCGCAGGATGGCCGAGGAGGTCAGTTCGGTACCATTGTCGCTGACCACCGTATGCGGCTTGCCGCGCAGCCCGATCAGCCGCGTCAGTTCGCGCGCGACCCGCACGCCCGACAGTGACGTATCGGCGACCAGTGCCAGGCACTCCCGCGTGTAGTCATCGACCACGCATAGGATGCGGAACCGCCGACCGCAGATCAGGCTGTCAGAGACGAAGTCCAGCGACCAGCGCTGGTTGGGTCCATCCGGCAGCACCATCGGCGACCTGGTGCCCAGCGCCCGCTTGCGGCCGCCGCGGCGCCGGACCCGCAGGTTCTCCTTGCGACATATCCGCAGCAGCTTCTTATGGTTGGGCGTCATGCCCTCGCGCGCCAGCAGATAACCGAGGCGCCGATAGCCGAACCGGCAACGCTCCGCCGCCAGCTCACGCAGACGCGCCCGCAAGGGCGCATCATCAACCCTTGTCGGCTCGTAACGGATCACCCTGCGGCTCACGCCGACCAACTCGCACGCCCGACGCTCGCTCATCCCGTGATCTTCACGGGCATGGGCGACGGCTTCCCGCTTGGCGCCGGGCGTTACCATTTTTTTATGCCAGATCGTTGGCTACGCCGCCCTTCGGGTCAGCACCACATTGTCGAGCATCGGTTCGGCCAGAAGCTTTTTCAGCTTCGCATTCTCGTCCTCGAGCGCGCGTAACCGCCGCGCTTCCGACACCTCCAAGCCGCCAAACTTGGCTTTGTACTTGTAGAACGTCGCTGAGCTGATCCCGTGGCGGCGGCACACGTCCGCCGTCGCCATCCCGGCTTCCTGCTCCTTCAAAATTGCGATGATCTGCTCTTCGGTAAACCTGCTGCGCTTCATCTTCGTCCGACTCCTTCGAGCCGGACACTACTTAAAATCGGTCACATTTCAGGGGAGCACGTCAACGTCAGAACCGGTAGTTCAGCAATGCGTGACGGATATTCTGAATAAGCAATATCCGTCATGGCTGTTTCGTTTCGACCCGGAACCAGTCAATGTCGATCGCACCACTGCCGCCCCTGCGATCGGAATAGGTGAACAATGCAGGGCGTGAACCGCGCCACCAGCTGAAGCGGGACAGGGCAATGGATTGCTGCATGCCGACATAGGTCTCGGCGCTGTCAAGCCGATAGCTGTATGCCACCGTCTGATCGGGGCGGACCTCCGCCCGTAAGATAATCGCCGTGTCCGTCAACACCGGACCGGGCGTTTCAACGCCTGCATCCGATAGAGTGATGCGCCGCTTGCCCCCTTCCTGCCGTATGCCGATCCAGCTGGGCCGAACGCCGAACAGGGAAAGCCCCGCACGCTGCCCATCGACCATGCCACCGACATCAATCCGCGTGGTGATGATCATACGCGGACCTTGCAGCATCTGTGTCAGCGTATTGCGTGCAGTCGTCAGATGCTGCGCCGAGCCAGCAAAAAGGCGCAGATAACCGGGACGGGCGCTGAGACTCCAGCGTTCCGCATCGGGATTATGGTTCCACTGCCATTGCAGACCCAATGGTCCGTTGAATTCATCCGATGCCTGCATCGTCATTGCCTGCGGGCGCCCGCCGACGTCGGGACGCGCGTGACGATCCACCGGCAGCCCGGCCGTCCCCCCGGGTGCGGCTCGCCCCACGACGGGCCAGTCATCCGCCCCCCATGTGACGGGTTGCAGATGAACGATCCGACCAAAGGCCCCGGTCGAATTGAAATGCGCGAACCATCCCTGCCCGGTTGGCGTTTCCACCCAGCCGCCCTGGTGGGGGCCGGCCAGATCCAGCGGGCCACCGGGCTTAAGCACCTCCCGATGTTCATATGGCCCACGGATGTTCCGCGATCGGAGCACGGCTTGCGGACCTGTGCCCACGCCGCCGATGGGCGCCCAGATATAGTACCAGCCTTTTCGCTTGTAGAGCTTGGGGCCCTCCAGGATCGGCAGGGCTTCGCGGTCCTCGGCAATAACGATCCCGTCATCCAGGACAGCGGTGCCGTCTGCAGTCATCCGGCGCAGCACGAGCGGCCCTGCCCCGACCTTGCCATGCACCAGCCACGCGGAACCGTCCTCGTCCCAGAACGGACACGGGTCTTCGAGCCCCGCAGCAACGATCACATGGACAGGCGCGGACCACGGGCCTGCGGGATCGGCTGCCGTCGCCATGAAGACGCCTTCGTCAGGCGTGGCCCAATAAACGAAGAACTTGCCATCGTGATGCCGGATCGAAGGCGCCCATACGCCGCTGGCATATTTGGTGCCGCCAATGGGCTTGGACCGGGTGTCGTCGATCAGATGCGGTCCCGGCATGTCATACAGGGGACCGAACGGCAGGCGCGGCAGAACATGGCCGATAATGCGCCATGTCACCAGATCCTGGGAATGCAGCACGGGAATGCCCGGCGACAGATGGAAACTCGACGACACCATGTAATAGTCCCGCCCGACCCGGATCACGTCCGGATCGGAATAATCGGCATGGATGATCGGGTTGGTGTAATCGGTCGACTGACCGGCAACCGGATAACCGCTGACGGCAAGCATGATCAGCGCCGCGGCTTGGATCATCCGGTTCATGCGCCGCCGCCCAGGCTGTTGCCATATCCGATGATGATCGTGGCAAAGACCAGCAGCCCGACGCCCGCCCAGACGGTAGCGCGGACCTTAGGTGCCGCCCCCCGCCATTCCTTCAGCGCAAAACCCCATAGCGTGCCGAAAATGATGATCGATGCCATGTGCAGCGTCCAGGACGAATAGCCATATTCGCCCATCTGGCTTTCACCCATGGTGTAGAAGAAGAACTGAAAATACCAGGCCATACCCGCGATCGCGCAAAGCAGGAAATTCAGCAGCAATGGCGGGCGATCGGGACCGGATGCCGGTGCATTGGCTGGGAGTGGTGCGGGCAGTCCGGCCCATTGCCCGGCGGACCGGTTACGGACGATCAGGATCGCACACCAGACCCCGTTGGTAATGAGGCCGCCCAGCATGACAAGGCAAAGGACCGGCAGTCCGGTCCAGAGCGGCCCTGTACCGTGCGCCGCACTGATCGCCTTGATTGGCTCGCCAGCGGCCAGACCAAAGGCGAAACAGGCCGACATGATGCCGGAAAACACCGCGACCATCAGCCCTTTTCGAAAATCGAACTCAGCGATCGATGCAACCCGCTCTGCTTCGGACTGCGCCCTGTCCTTTGCCGAGCCAGCGCGCGCAACCACGGCAATACCGACCGCCGTTACCGCCAGACCAAGCAGGGTAAACTGGCCAGCCGGCGTGCCCAGCAGGCGTGGGACGAACTCTCCGTTGAAGATGGGCGGGATCAAGGTGCCGAATACGGTGCACAAGCCCAGCACCACGGCCATGCCGAGCGACAGGCCCAGGTACCGCATGGTCAGGCCGTAGGTCAGTCCGCCAAACCCCCACAAGATGCCGAAAAAAACCGGCCAGAGCAGCACGGGCAACGGTGCCTCGCTCAGCACGGCAAGCAGATCTTCGGTCTGAAGCGAAGCGAACAGCCAGGGCGCAATCGCCCAGGAAAAGATCCCGCCGGTCAGCCAGTAAATCTCCCACGACCAGCGTTTGACCCCGCGATAGGGGACATAGAAGCTGGCAGAGGCCAATCCACCAAGCCAGTGGAACAGGACACCCATCACCGGATTGCCCATCTATTCAACCTCCATCCACTTGGTGCGCATGCCACCAACGACACCTGCCGAAATGGCCAGACGCCGCCATTCGAAATCGAAGAGGATTGCACCGCTGGCCAGGCGGCAAACCGCTTTGTCCAGGGCACCCGTCCTACGGATCAAGACCTCAAAGACCCGGCGATGCCGGGCGAGCGGACAAGTCATCTCTGCTCTTGCTGCATGCTGCCACCGCCCTCCCCGTCGGACTGATCACCTGCATCCGGATGTTCACGGTCAGGACCGCTTCCGGTATTGACTTTTCACATGATGAGACAGAATGTTATTTTATGGAAAGACCGGCGTCAAATGTTGTTTCCTTGATCCTGCAGGTCCGCTGGTGATTTCAGGCTCGCGAACGTGCGCTTGCCATGGGGCAATCCGGCTGTGATCGCTGCGGACGGCCATGCCATGGGTGGGTAGCTTTTTGACGAGCAGCGCGGGTTGCAATCCAGCCTACCAGCCGCTTTGGACGTGAACCGATCAGACCGCATTCATTGGTGAGATCATGACGCAGATGCCCGCCCTGTTCCATGTCGATCCGCGCGACGATGTCGGAACTGCGTTGCACGATCTGGCGCCGGGCGACGTGATCGATACCCTTCTGGTAAGGCAGCCGGTGGCTCGGGGGCACAAGGTGGCGGTGCGCCCTGTATCGGCCGGATCCCCGGTGCTGAAATACGGATTTCCGATCGGCACGGCGATCAGCGACATTGCGGCCGGCGATCATGTCCACACCCACAATCTGTCGACGGCGCTGACAGGGTCCGGTGATTACGCCTATGACCGGAAGGCCGAAACCGCCCAGGCCAGAGGGGATGAACGGACCTTTATGGGCTATGCCCGGGGTGATGGCTGGACCGGGGGTCTCGCCGGAACGCGGAACGAAATCTGGGTCATACCAACCGTCGGCTGTGTCGCGCGTACTGCGAGCAAGATCGCCGAGCGTGGCGATGCGAGGCATCGCGGAAAAGGCGTGGACGGTGTTCATGCCCTGACCCACCCCTTTGGCTGCTCCCAGCTTGGCGACGATCTTGACGGTACGGCCGCCATTCTTGCCGCGCTTGCCCAGCATCCGAACGCGGGCGGCGTGCTGCTGATCGGGCTTGGCTGTGAGAATAATCAGCTCGATGCGCTGATGGGCCGCATCGACCCGTCCGCCCATCCGCGCATCCGGACGCTGCGCGCACAAAGCGCGGGCGATGAACTTGCCGAGGGAGACGCGCTGATCGACGACCTCGCCGCGATCGCTGCAAAAGCACACAGATCCCCTCAGCCGCTTTCTGCGCTGTCCATTGGCGTCAAATGCGGCGGATCCGATGGGTTGTCCGGCCTGACCGCCAATCCGCTCGTCGGGCGAATGAGCGACCGGGTCACCATTGCGGGAGGCCGTGTCATCCTGACTGAAATCCCGGAGATTTTCGGCGCCGAGCATCTTTTGATGCAACGCGCGGACAATGAAGCGGTTTTCGATGGAATCGTCGATGTCGTGAACGGGTTCAAAGCCTATTTCACCGCGCATGGCGAGCCGGTTTCCGAAAATCCGTCGCCCGGCAATGTGGCAGGCGGCATTACCACCTTGGAGGAAAAGTCGCTGGGCGCAGTGCAAAAGGCCGGCCGTGCCATCGTTACCGACGTGATCCCTTATG
Organism: Sphingomonas sp. BGYR3; assembly: GCF_025153455.1. Lineage (NCBI taxonomy): Bacteria > Pseudomonadati > Pseudomonadota > Alphaproteobacteria > Sphingomonadales > Sphingomonadaceae > Sphingomonas > Sphingomonas sp. BGYR3. Next base: position 888,886 of record NZ_JANZNT010000001.1, read on the forward strand.
GTGCACGGGTGACGCGGCCCGGACTGACCTTGCTGGAGGCCCCGGGCAACGATGCGGTTTCGTCCACCGCGCTGACAGCGTCGGGCGCGACGATCATCCTGTTCACCACCGGCCGCGGCACGCCGCTTGGTTTTCCGGCACCGACCGTCAAGGTGGCATCCAACACTGCTCTGGCGGAACGCAAACCCGGCTGGATCGACTTTGATGCCGGGCGTGTGCTTGACTGCGGGATGGAGACGGTAGCCAACGATTTCCTGGACAAGATCGTTGCCATCGCAAGCGGCGAACAGACAGCGGCAGAACGCAACGATGAACGCGAAATAGCGATCTGGAAGCGGGGCGTCACCCTGTGATCCGGTTGATCGCGCTGGTGCTGGCCATTTTGGTTCAGCCGGTTATCGTCCAGACAACAACTGCCCGGACGACAATCCAGCCCGCCCGGATTGATCGCAAGGCGCTGGTCAGCCGCCATGCCGTCGAACTGACCCGCATCGATCCTCATGCGCCGATGATGGTCGGCAATGACAATCTGGGCTTCACCGCAGACATTACCGGCACACAGACGTTTGCCGACGCGTATTCGCCCTTGGTCCCGATGCTGACCATGGCCCAATGGAGCTGGCATAGCTTTCCAAATCCTGCTGGATATGCAGAGCGCGACGGCTGGGTCGATGTCCCCATGCCCGGGGGACGGACCGCACCGTTTCCGTGGATCCGCGACTGGAAGGAACTGGAAACCCGCCCCGCGCTCAAATGGCTTCGAGAAAATCCACACCGGTTCGGAATGGGCCGTTTGTCGCTGGTCATGAAGCGCAGCGATGGCACTGATGCAACGCTGAATGATCTGACCGAGACACGGCAGAAGCTCGACCTTTGGACCGGCGTGCTGCACTCCAGCTTCCGCCTTGAGGGTGTTCTTGTCAGGGTGGAAACACGGGTCCGCGCCGATGCGGACACGGTTCTTCTCAAAGTCAGCTCGCCGTTGGTGGCGACCGGACGTGTCAGGATCTCGGTCCGGTATCCCGGCGTTCACCCCCGCATCAACCCGGACCCCCAGGACTGGGACAACAATGATGCCCATCGCACGATGGCGGTCGAACGCAGCGCCGGCCACATCATCGCGGAACGGCGACTGGATGGCACCTCGATCTGGGCCGGCATTTCTGCGGAGGGCGGCCGCATCGATGATGGCGGCGCGCACCGCTTTATCGTCAGCGGCAGCGGCGATACCGTCAAGGTGCAGATGGGTTTTGCCCCGGAACGAGCGGCCATCGACATTGCGAAGTTTGACCAGGCGGCGGATATGGCCGACCGAGGTTGGCGCTCCTTCTGGCAATCAGGCGGGGCCATCGACTTTTCGGGCAGTACCGATCCCCGGGCCAGTGAACTGGAACGGCGGATCGTGCTCTCCCAGTATCTGGCGCGCATTAATGCCAGCGGCGCCTATCCTCCGCAGGAGGAAGGCTTGTTCTCGAACAGCTGGAACGGCAAATTTCACCTGGAGGTAACGCCGCTTCACACTGCGCATTGGGCGACATGGGGTCGACCGGATCGGCTTGAGCGAACGCTTGGCTGGTATCTCGATACCCTTGACGAGGCGAAGGCGAGCGCTCGGCTGCGCGGGGTGGAGGGGGCGTGGTGGACCAAGATGTCGGGGCCGAATGGCTGGAACAGCCCATCGACGATCAACCCGTTCATCCTGTGGCAGCAACCGCATCCGATCTGGATGGCCGAGCTTGCTTATCGGGCACGTCCGGACCGCGCGATCCTCCTGCGATATGCCGACCTTGTCGAGGAAACAGCTAAACTGCTGGCGAGCCTGCCCCATCGCGATGCTGGCGGCAATCTGATGCTTGGTCCGCCTGTCGTGCCGGCTCAGGAAAACCATCCGCCACTGACGACGACCAATCCGGGCTTCGAGCTGGAACAGTTCCGGTTCGGTCTGATCCTTGCCCAGCAATGGCGGGAACGGCTTGGACAGCCTCGCCGCGCCGATTGGGACAAGGTGATTGCCGACCTGCCGTCGCCGCCGATGGGCGACGGACTGTACGTCCCAGTCGCACCGGGTGCCGAAGACTTCTGGGATATCACCCGGTCGGCAGAATGCAGCCGCGATGCCCATCCGCCAAAATGCCTTAACCGCGATCATGCAAGCTTCCTGATGTCGTTGGGACCCATTCCCGGCCGCGTCGACCCGCTTGTCATGGGGCGGACATTGGATGCAGTGGAACGCCATTGGGACCTTCGCCAGCTCTGGGGCTGGGACTTTCCGATCATCGCAATGACCGCCGCCCGGCTGGGTCGGCCGGAAGCAGCGATTGACTGGCTGTTCCTCGATCAGAAGAACAACCAGTGGCAAGTCAACGGCATGACACCGCGCGTTCATCTGGAGGGAGAGACACAGCTGATCGGACCGGCTGCAGCGCAGGCAAAGGCTGGCCCGGACGGCCCGGGCTATCGCCGTGCGGCCGAGACCTATTTTCCGTCCAACGGCACGTTGTTGCTGGCAGTGGGCATGATGGCGGCCGGCTGGGAAGGCAGCGAAGGCCAGGCACCCGGCTTTCCAAGCGAGGGTTGGCGGGTGCGTACTGAGGGGCTTACCCCCCTACCCTGAATTGCATGCCGGTTGCGCACGCCCGCCGGCCGGTATTGCCACGTGACGCGGCGGTCATGGATGACGGCCCGATGCCGCCTTCACGGTCACCGACCCCGGGGCGGGCTTGGGCTGCAATGGCATGGCGATCCACCGGCATTCCGATGGACGACAGTGAATGTACCCTGCAGAAGGATCAGAAGCTGCGGTTCAGTGGTCCCGGCAACCTGCCGTCAGCCATGAATCGGTTGGCAAGACTGGACAGGTTTGTCACCTTGCGGGTCACAAGGCCTGCCGACCCGGCGGGCACGCGCAACCGGAACAGATCGGCCCCCGCCACATCGTCCAGCCAGATGGCTGCACGGGGGTCCGGCTTAGCGACCGCGACCTCGACATTGCTGATTTCGACGTTGCGCGCGTGACGGACATAGAAACCCGTCGCCGGCAAGTCACCGAACATCGGCGCTTCGGGATAACCGAGTTCATTTTCAGCCGGGTTCAGATCGGTCCATGCAGCCGGGGCGCCGCCGACATGATGCAGGTAGCAATCGCTGATCTTCAGATCCTCGATCGGATGCCCGGCAAGTCCGGCAATGACCGAAGGCAGCGGGTTGGCGTTCGAACTAGTCACATTCTGGATCAGGATGCGCTTCATCGTGCCGATGGAGCGCCCTTCCGGCCCACGCATGCGACGCCCTAACCGCATGAAGATCGGCGCATTGATGGTGCCGCGCATGGTGATATTGTTGACCGTGATATCCTCCACCATGCCGCCATCGACCGTCTGGAACGCCAGTCCCCGGCTGTCATCGAACAGGCAGTTCGTGATAGTGATGTTGCGGAACCCGCCATTGGTTTCCGTTCCGAATTTGATCCGGCCATGGATCAGCGGGGCGAAATCGGCGGGCATTCGTTCCCATGTGCCGCCAAGCACGGTGCCGATCTTGTAATTGCCGGCCACGAGACAGTTTGAAATCGTGACGTTTTCGGTAATTCGCGGCTCTCCAAGCGCGTAGCTGCTCTTGGGGCAGATCGCATCGTCATAGGGCGAATTGACTGTACAGTTGGTGACCCGGACATTGCGGCAACAATCAATGTCGAACCCGTCACGGTTGGTGTCGCACAGCACATTGTCGATCGTGAGATTGTCGACGCCGGTCGCCAGCAAGGCAAACCAGCCACCCTCCAGCATCTTGAAGTCGCGCAACAGGACGCCGCGGCAATTTTTAAGGGCAATCGCCTTGTTGCCGGTCCCCGGCCCGTTCGGATCCTTCAGCCAGTCATCCTTGCCATCCCCCCGACCCAGCCCCTTGCCCCAGATAAGCCCCTGACCCTCAATCGAGATATCGTTCAGATTCTCGCCCCAGATCAGGCTGTTCTTCCAGTGGCTGTGACCGAAATCCTGGTATTTGTCCCACGGATTGGGTTCCGCCAGGTCATAGCCGGTCGCGCCTACCGGATCCGCTGCCAGGATCGTCGCACCCTGATCCAGCCAGAGCGTAATCCGGCTGCGCAGACGGATCGTGTAGCAGGCATAGATGCCTGCGGGAAAATAGACGGTACCGCCGCCACGCGCCGCCGCATAATCGATCGCCCGTTGAACTGCGGGAGTATCGATCGTTTTGCCATCCCCCATGGCCCCAAAATCGCGGATATTGGCGACCGGTCCCGTTGGCCCCGGCCGCGCCATTGCACGAGCGGGGTGGAAACCGACCATCCCGGCACCCAGCAGCCCGAGGCTGCCCAGAATTACGGTACGCCGATCGATCAGCATCGCGTTCATCCTTATTTTGGCTCGTGCCCAACCCTGCAAAAAAACGGGGGCCGCGACCATAGCCGCGACCCCCGGAGGGGGGTTGGATCAGAAGCGGAAGCTGGCGCCCATAAAGAACTCCGTTCCAAGAACGTCATAGGTCGCAGACCAGGTGTTGGCGTTCGGCCCCTGGGTGGTGATCGGCGGATTGTTGTTGAACACATTATTTGCACCGCCAAACACCTGCACGCCATCCGTGATGTCGTATGTGAAAGACAGGTCGATATAATTTTCCGCACCAAGCCGCGGATAGGGAATGGTGTTCAGTGCCGGCGGCGTAGCCCCTTCGCGGCGCAGCGGAACGATGTAGCGGTCCGTTGTGACCGGCCCCAGATACCGATGACGCAGTGACAGGCCAAGGTCCTCAATCGTCCACGTCACCCTCGTCTGCCCCCGCCATACGGGAAGCGGCTGACCACAAGTCGGCCCAAACGAGCCGGCGCAGAAATTCTGGATTTCCGGAAATGCAGCAACCGGCGTCGAGGTGAAGTCATTCAGCCACGTCCAGTTGGTGGCGATGTCCACCCGGCTTGTCTCGCCAATGCCGGGCAGGCCAAAGCCCAGATCGAACCGGTACCGCACCGCAAAATCAATGCCCGAGGTGCGCAGAAGACCGGTATTGGCGTTCAGCACCTGGACCACGAACGGATCGTTGATTTCGCCCGTCGCGGGGTTGCGGTTAACCGCTTGGCAAAATTCGGAATTCACATCCTGAATGACATTATAGCACAGGTTCAGCGTGTTCTGCAGACCGCCGCCCAGCGCAGCAACCGCGCCTTCGAGGGCAATGTCGAAATAATCGACGCTGACCAGCAGGCCGGGGGCAAATTGCGGGGTCAGCACCACGCCGACCGTATAGGTATCCGACTTTTCGGCTCCCAGATTCGGATTGCCCCCGAAATCGGCGCCAAAGATGTTGTTTGGCTGTACGCCTGCGCCAAAGACCTGGCCGGCGGGAACACCGGTTGCGATGCAAAGCTGGCGCACGGCATCGGTTTGCTGGGCCGTCGGTGCCCGGCTGGAACAAGGATCGGTCGCAACCTGAACGGAACGCGTCAGACCGCCGAACAATTCGCCGACATTGGGCGCGCGGATTGCTCGCTGATATTGCGCGCGGAACGTGATGTTGCGGTCCACACGCCAATCAAGGCCGCCCAGATACGTCCAGACGCCGCCGATGCCTTCAAGGCTGTAATCCGAATAGCGGAAGGCAGCATTCGCAGTCAGGTTATCGATGAATGGTGTGTTGTGGATCAGCGGCACGCGCACTTCACCGAACACCTCGTTCACCGAAACTGAGCCGGATGTGGGCAAGCCGGGGTTAAATCCGGCGACATCGCCGGAGGCAAGGAAGCTGTCCGGCTGGAACCGCGCATTGGTCGATCGCCATTCATAACCGGTGGAAAAGCCGAGCGGCCCGGCTGGCAGCTCGAATGCCGTGCCAGTGACGCTCGCCTGCGCCACCTGAAGTTCGGCAACCGTCGAGTTGGTCGCACTGATCCGGATCGCACTGGCACAGGCGTCCGTGATGTTCTGACCGAAGATATTGCAGACCGGTGCCGCCGTACCGTTGGACAACACCGCCGCCTGTAACCGGCTGCGCGAGATGGCGTTTTGAAGCAGCAGCGTGTTCTCGCTGCGCGCATAGGTATAATATGCGTCGAATTTCAGGTTCGTGAAAGCCGTGTCTGACAGGCTTCCGATATCGCCGCGCAGGCCCCAGGTTCCACGGAAGGTGTTGCGCCGCTCGCTGGCAAGGCGCGGGCCGACCTGGGAATAGCGCTTGCCGGCGGTGACAAGAGCCAGGCCATCACCCGGCGTATTGGTGCGCGATGAAGTGCCGCTGACCACGGTTGTCGTGCCGGTTTCGGCAAGGTCGAGCTGACGGAACACTTCCTGGAGCTGGGGTGTCAGATAGGGATTGTTGACGTTGAACAGCGTCGGTGCACCGACATTGGTCGGGGCCAGCCGGGCATTCACCTGATTGTTGGAAAAGTGCAGCTCCATGTAACCGGTGATGCTGTCCGTGAAATCATAATGTCCAAAGGTGTTGATCATCCAGCGCTCCTGCGGCTGGATCAGGTAATTGTCCGGACCAAGGTTGAAATCGTCCTGAGGCGTGATCTGGGGCCGTGCGGCACGCCCGGCATCATCGAATGTGAACCCGCGCGATCCAAGCGCGCCGAGACCTGCTGCAGTATAGGCAGCGTTCAGCGCAGCGTTCGCGCCGCCAAAGGCCGGGATGCCGGAGAAGCGGCCATTGGGGATATCGCCTGATCCGCCAGCGACAAAGCCAAGTTCGCCGCCCGCGTTCAAACAGGCTTGGCCGCCGCCGGCAGGGAACGGCTCGCCGGCCGTATTGGGACCGCCGGTACCGGGCCGAACACACCCGTCGTTTAGGGAGAGAAAAGCAAAGCTGCCACGCTCGCCGCGAGTGATCGCTCCGCGATTGAGGTAGTTTGCTGCGACGACGAGGTTGCCACGGCCATCTGCGAAATTGGTCCCCATCGTCAGATCGACATTGTAGACTGGCGTTCCTGTCGGACGGTCGAGATTGAGCTGCGCGCGGGCCTCAACGCCCTCGAAATCCTCGCGCATGATGAAATTGACGACGCCGGTAATGGCATCCGACCCGTAAACGGCCGACGATCCACCGGTCACAATTTCCACCCGTTCAACCAGGGAGGACGGGATCGTATTCAGATCGGTCACCTGTTCAGGACCAAAGATCGCAAAGCGACGTCCATTGACCAGCACGAGATTGCGGGTGGAGCCAAACCCGCGCAGATTTACGTCGGCAAAGCCGCCCGGCACGGTGTTTGATGTGGCGCTGCCGAACTGGGACCCAACCGCCTGAGGAAGCTGGGCCAGTGTCTTTTCGATGTTCACATTGCCGGTCAGCTTAATGTCTTCCTGGCCTACGATGCTGACCGGGGTTGACGCTTCAAACCCCGTCCGTGCGATGCGCGAGCCGGTGACGACGATGTCGGGTGACTGGTCCGCCCCATCTTCTTCGACGACGGGCGCAGCTGGCGGAACATCCTGCGCCTGAGCGGCGCCCCCGCATGCCAGCATGATCGCAAGAACGGCAGTGCCACCAGCCAACTGGCTACGACGAAGAGCTGCAAAACAGAACATCGAACGGTCCTCCCCTTTCATGTCGGGATGAGGGCATCCCGGGCCGTATGTGGGCTCTGACCATTTTTGGCCATTATTCCCAACATGTGGAAGTTACCGTTAACTTGCGAGATGTTTATTGTCAAGACTGCTCGCTTGGGCTGCATGGAAATCCCGACCATGTTTCTGCTCGCCGCGCTATTATCGAAGACATTGGGTGGGACCGGTCCTACGCCAACCGATGGACGGGAACTGCCAGGACGGACAACGGCGTTTCCCCGTCCATGCGAAGTTGACCAGCAGCAAATGCACACTTCCACCCCAGTGAAGGCGGGGCAATGTGCTGACCGTAGATTCAGAAAAAGGCACAAGAGATCAATCGGTTGAGCCCTTGCCGCCGGCAGTTGTCCCAACCATCGGCGATTGACCGCGATTGGCTTTTCGGCGAAGTTTCCTCAAATGACTGAAGACGCGCGCAAATCCGCCAAGTCACCGCGGCTGATCGATATTGCGAACCGGCTGAACCTGACCAAGGTCAGCGTGTCGAAGGGTCTGCGCGATCATCCTGACATGGCGCCTGCAACCAGCGCACTGATCAAAAAAACGGCAATGGAGATGGGTTATTTGCCCAACAGGCTGGCGCGATCATTGCGATCGAGCCGGTCAAATCTCGTCGGCCTCGTCGTCCCGAAAATCCGGCACGCCTTTTTCGCTGAACTGGTCGCGGGCGTCGAAGAAGCTGCCGCAGAACAGCGGATTGAGTTGCTCCTCGGCGTGTCGAATGAGGATCCGGTTGTCGAGCGGCGCCATATCGAGACGTTTCTGTCGATGCGTGCCGACGCGTTACTGGTGTCCGCGACGGAACATAATCCACCCGAGCAGCAGCAATTTTACCAGGATGCACGCACGCGCGGAACGCCGCTGATCTTTTTCGACCGCTTGCCCACTACCCTTGAACCGGGATGGCCGACCGTGACGATGGACGATGCGGGAGGCGCTCGCGCTGCGATCGACGCGGCAGTTGCACGCGGCTATCGGCGGATTTCGCTGATCGGCGGTCCTCGCGCCACCAATATCGGCACTGAGCGATTGCGCGGATATTGTGAAGGGATGGCGCAACACCAGCTGGAGATTGCGGACGGATGGATCGTCGAACGAAGGTTTGACGAGCGTTCCGGCTATGATGGGTTCCTTGCCTTGTGGTCCGGCACCCAAAAGCCGGACGCGATACTTTGCGCTTCCTATCCTATTGCGCTTGGTGTCATCGATGCGATGCGGCTGCATGCTCCCGAAGCTTTGGGGCGTGTCCTCATCTTGTTTTTTGGCCTGCACGAGCAATTGCGATTGATGCCGCAACCATGCGTTTGTCTGGTTCAGCCTGCACTCGCATTGGGCCGTGAAGCAATGCGGCTCGCCATTGCCGTACGGGATGAAATGCCAAATGCCCGGTCAAAGCCGCTTGCGATCGAGATCGCAACGGACTGCAACGCACGGCCTTCCTATCAGATTTGAAAGGCCGCCGACGAAGCCCTCGAGGCCGCCCTGACGTGACCCCCGTTTTTCATCCAGCAGCAACCAGCGACCGACCGTTGTTGTCGCGCAGGAGCGCGGGGGAAGCAACGGGCGGATTTAAACCCACCCGTTGCTTTTCGAGTTCGGCGGCGAAGGCCGCCGGTGTGGCGTAGCCGAGCGACGAATGCGGCACCTCGGTGTTGGAGTCTTCGACCCAGCGCGCGAGGATCGAGCGCGCCTGGCGGACCGTGAAAAACAGCGTCTCGTTGAGCAGTTCGTCGCGCATGCGACCGTTGAAGCTCTCGACGAACCCGTTCTGCGTCGGCTTGCCAGGCGCGATGTAATGCCACTCGACGCTGGCGTCGCCGGACCAGGCGAGCACCGCGTTCGAGGTGAGCTCGGTCCCGTTGTCGCTGACGATTATTTTCGGCGCGCAGCGTTCGACGGTCAGATCGGCCAGCTCGCGCAGGACCCGCCGGCCTGAAATCGATATGTCGAGTACCGCCCGCAAGCACTCGCGCGTCACATCGTCGACAATATTGAGGATGCGGAACCGCCGGCCCGTGGCCATCTGATCATGCACAAAGTCCAGGCTCCAGAGCTGGTTGGACAGCGCCAGCACCGGGGCCGGCACCCATGCGCCGACGGCGCGCTTGCGTCCGTTCCGGCGACGCACCGTCAGACCCTCCTCGCGTTAGAGCTGCTGGGTCTTCTTGCGGTTGATCGTGATGCCGTCCCGGCGCAGCAGGATGTGCAGCCGCCGATAGCCGAACCGCTGGCGCTGCTGCGCCGGCTCGCGCAAACGCAACCGCAGGTCGCCATCATCTCCCCGGCACGAACGATACCGCATACTTGTGCGATCCGCCCCGACGACAGGACACGCCCGCCGCTCGCTCATCCCCAGCGCCGTCTGGAGATGTGCGACCGCTTCCCGCTTCGCGGCATGCGTCACCATTTTTTGACAGCAGGTCCTTCAGACCTGCGTTGTTGAGCATCGTGTCCGCCAGCAGCCGCTTGAGCCGGGCGTTCTCCTCCTCGAGCGACCGCAGCCGCTTCGCATCGGATACCTCCAAGCCACCGAAGTTAGCTTTCCACGCGTAATTGGTCCCGCTCGACATCCCGTGCCGTCGGCACAGATCCGTCACAACCGCACCCGCCTCGGCCTCCTTCAGGATGCCGATGATCTGCTCTTCCGAAAACTGCTTCCGCTTCATCGGTCAGTCCCTTCTTCGGGGGCGGACTCTAGCTTCAACTGGAGGAAAAAGCGGGGGTCAAGTCACAAGCCATGCTTCCGAGGTGAACCGCTCGAGCGGGCAGGCGTGCTCAAGCTATATGGCTAACCCACGGCGCCACACCCGCTCGACGGCAGCAAGATCGATCAGGCCATGCCCGGCCGCCCGGTCGCCCTGCAACAGCACCAGATTGCGCCACTGAGATGCTGCACGATCTGGGCGCAAATGCGATATCCGTCGTGGCTGGCACGGCAGGTCCGCTCCATACCCGACACTTCCGTCATTCGACCGCGTTCAGCTGCGCGGCACAAAGCCGTTTTGCGTGAGGGTCATCAGCGACAGGTCAATGCCGCTAGCCTTTGCCCCGTCGTGGGCGGCCGCGGCAAGCTGGTCGAGCATCTTGGGATCATTCTTCCATTGCTCAAAGGCCGAACCCAGCATGGTGGCTTGCAGCAAAAGCGCCTCGGCATATTCTTGCCGCTCGGCATCGCTGGTTGCGGCGAACCCTGGCGTTGCTGCGAAGGCGGCATAGACCTGCTGCTTGACTGCCGCGACAGTCTTGGCATCGGGCTCGACATTGCGCTTTTCCGAGGCGCCCCAGACATTGACCCACCACACCGCATAAGCATCGGCGACATTGTGCGGATCGAAGCCGTAGGCGCGCACGCCTGCGGCGATATCACCCATCAGTGTCGGCTGCGCAGCGAGCATTTGCTCAAATTCGGCGCGGGCGGCTCTGCTCGGTGCGCGAGCCAGAAAGCTGCGCATATTCTGCGCGGTCCGGGCCGGGTTGTAGCGATAACGGAAATTGACGGCCGCAGCTTGTGCAACGTTGTGCCTGCCCTTGGCTGTCAGCCCATTGGTGGAGCCTGAAGCTGCTTCCTCGTCGGACTTGTATACCGATACTGCCTTATCTTGCAGCACAGTGCTCATGACGTCCGTTCCGGTTGTTGTCGCCAGAACCTGCGGATTGATCCAAGGCATCGACTGCGCAACTGAAGCCGAACCGCCAAAGACGACAAACAATGCCGAACAAAGGGCGGCCCAGAATTGCGTGATCGCTCTATTCATCGACAGGAATCTGCTGGCCATCGTGATCACCTTTCTGATGCGAGCTCGTTTCACGCCCTTGCTGTTTCATCGTTACCGTCACTTGACGCACGGCACCTGACCAACATCTCATTGTTGCGCTAATCAATGCAACAGCCGAGCCCTTCAAGCCGCCCTTCAAGGGGCTCGGCTAGACTGATCAGGCAAACCAATTACCCCGTCTCTGGCCACGACACTGGCTGGGTTGAGGCGCGTTACCTCGCCGAACAACATTCCTGCCGTTTTTGACACCCCAGAGGACGGCCAGATGGCCTGAGGGAACCAGCGAAGCGATCGCCGCCGATCAAGACGGTCATGCCAAATGTAGGCGGCGGGTTAGCGCCCCGTAGTTGCGGGATACGCATCGGCGTTGGCGATATCATCAGCGAACCTGACCTATCACAGCAACGGCCGTGCTTGCTTACGTCGGATTGGCGCACCCGCTTTCCAGACCCTATCGCCAACGGCGCCAGCCGGACATCATTTTGTGCGCAGTCACTTGCGCTGGATGCTGCAGCCACCTTCGCGTTCAAACACGATGATCAGCACTCAAAAATAGAGGCGCTTTTCGCCGCGAATCGCAGGGAAAAAACGAACCTATATGGCTATTCCGGCACGGGTTCGATGCCGTGTTTCGGCATGATTTTAAGGGTGGACCACGCATGGGCCACGACTTTCCGAGCAGATTATAATCCCATTTATCTCAATTACTTACTAAGGTGTTGGGAGTCCTGTAGGCGCACCACCTTCTTTATGGCGCAGAACAAAGACCTAGGGGGCGATGCCTTGCAGAAGCGCGTCCAGCTGGACCTATCAAATGGGTCCACCGTGGGATGCTTTCGGCGGGCTAATGGACGCGATCGATAAAGAGCGTGACGTGCTTCCCTGATTGTTACCAGTGAGAGGTGGGTCTCGCTCCTGGATGATGATTGTTTGATGGGATGCCAACGTGGCTGGTGGCGTGCCGCCAGACATGTGGCCGGCGATCTCGGTGGGGGTCTTCCCGCCCAGTTTCGAGTGCGGCCTGACCGTGTTGTAGTCGTGGCGCCAAGCTGCCAGCACGAACAGGGCATGGGCGACGGCGTCCTGCTTGGCGCCGGGCGTTACCATTTTTTTGATGCCGGATCCTTCAGCACGGCATTGTCCAGACTCATAGAACGTCGCCCAGCTGATCCCGTGACGGCGGCAGAGTTCCGCCGTCGCCATCCTGGCTTCCTGTTTCTTTTAGATCGCAATGATCTGCTCTTCGTTGAACTTTCTTCGCGCTATATCGTCCGACTCCTGGGGGCAGACTCTACCAAAAAGCGGTCACGTTTCAGGGAAGCACGTCCACCCTCAAAATCTTTGATACCGTGCCCAATTTTCAGCAGGATTCGACGGTTGGATCGATCAATTTCTATGGCTGGGCTGGTGATAGCTGGATGGTCCTGTTTTCGCATCCAAAGGATTTCACGCCGGTCTGCACGACCGAACTGGGTTCCGTCGCACGGCTGAAATCGGAATTCGCTGAACGCGGGGTCAAGGTGGTCGGCCTGTCGGTCGATCCGGTCGACAGCCTGCAACTGACGGATCGGCACAAGGTGGCCACCCCAGCGGACTGGCGACAGGGGAATGACGTGATCATCCTGCCGCCCGTCGACAATGATGCGGCCAAGGGGCTGTTCCCGGAGGGATGGCTGACCGAAAAGCCCTATCTGCGCCAGGTGCCCCAGCCGGAGGAGGCATGACCTCCGAGCCGTCCGGCTGCGGTTGTCACAGCCCCTCCCCGCCCACCCAATGCGCATTGGCCAGGCGGCGGGCGATGGTCCATGCCTGAACCCGGATATCGGGCACGGCGACGATTTCCCAATGCGCGCCGCGCGTCATCGGGCCGATGGCGAGCAGCCAGTTATTGGGGTGGCCCTGAGCGTCCAGCGTCCGCGCCCCCTGATCGACATCGACGCCCAGGTGCAGCGGATCGGGCCGGATCCATCCGGCCTGCAACAACTGGCGCAGCAGCGGTTCGGTGCAGCGGGAAAGGTCGCCCGCCGGGCCGGTGCAGTTGACCACCCGCCTGAACCCCGCCTCTTGCACCTGCGCATCGCCGCGCGGTCGCCAGCGCACGACCAGCCGCCCCGCCTCCGCCCGCGCGCTGCGGCTATAGCCGGACCGGACGATCAATCGCCCTTCGGCCTGCATCGCGGCGATCCGTTCCGCCACCTGCGGGGCCAGGCGGTGGCGATGCACGTCCCACCATGGCCGCAGATGCCGGATAAAGCGGCGGCGCGCGGCAAGATCCGCCCCGGCCCAGATCGCCTGGGTAAAGGGCCGCAGCTCGTCCACGGCGTTGCGCCAGCCGATCGCCGCCGAACGGGTCCGTACCGCGCGGACCAGCGGGGATCCCAGCGGCACCGGCTTGTCGCGGATCCGCTCGAACGGCGTGGCGGACGCATGCGCGTGCGGCAACAGCCCGCGCCGCGACAGGGCGACGATCCGCCCGCGATAGCCGCTCGCGTCGAGCAGCAACGCCATGTCGATCATGGTCAGCCCGGTGCCCAGCAACAGCACATCGTCGCTGTCCGACAGGCCGTCTGCCACCCCGTCGGCCCAGGGATTGGCGGCATACAGATCGGCGGGCAGGACGCGGGCATCGAACCCCGGCGGATCATGCGGCGGCAGGTTGCCGACCGCCAGGATCACCTTGCACACCCGTTCCACGCTGCCATCCGCCAGCCGCACCAGCGCGCCATCCCGTTCGCGCTCCACCGCCACAACCTCGCCCATGCGGCGCTCGATACGGTCGCTGGCACTGGCTGCGGTCCCGTGCAGCAGGTCGGCCAGGTATCGTCCGTACAGGCGACGGGGCGCGAACTGTGCGGCAGGATCGGCAATCCCCTGATCCGCCAGCCAGCGGATGAAATGATCCGGCTCGTCCGGCAGGGCGCTCATGTTCGATGCACGGACGTTCAGCACGTGGCCGGGCGCCGCCGCGCCATAGGCCAGCCCCTGCCCGATGCTGTCGGCCCGTTCGATCAACAGCGCCCGCGGCCCATCGTGCCGCACCAGGTTGATGGCGGCCAGAGTGCCGGAAAACCCGCCCCCGATAATCGCAACACGGTTTGTCATGCCCCTTCGAATGTCACCGGGCGAACCTGTGCGCAAGGATTGCCTGTCCGCAGCAACGGGGATCGAGGCCATCCGTGCAGCGCCGGAAAAGTTGAAGAATTACGGGAATAACGGCGCATCGGCCGGTAACCAAATCGCATCTGCGTCGTTCAAGTACCACGGGCCGGACAGGCTGGCCCCCGTCCGCGAACCATTGCCGGGAAACAGGATACCCGTGGCCGGTGCGCCATTCCGGGTACGGCCATTCTCGCGCCCTGGGCTCCTGCGAACGAACAGATACAGGGAGAGGGCACGTGGCCAGCAAATCGACATCCGGCAACCCGCAATCCGGCGGCGAAACCCATCAGAGCGCAGAGGCACTGGACACGCCCGTATTGACCACCAATCACGGCGTTCCGGTATCCGACAATCAGAATTCGCTGAAAAGTGGCTCGCGCGGCCCCACCCTGCTGGAAGATTTCGTACTGCGCGAAAAAATCTTCCACTTCGATCACGAACGGATTCCCGAACGGATCGTGCATGCCCGCGGATCGGGCGCGCACGGGATGTTCGAGGCGACGGCCGATATCTCCGACCTGTCCAGGGCCGCGGTGTTCACCAAGGGCGAACAGACCGAAGTGTTCGTCCGCTTTTCGACCGTCGCGGGCGGCGCCGGATCAGTCGACACGCCGCGCGACGTGCGCGGATTTGCGGTGAAATTCTACACGAGCGAGGGGAACTGGGATCTGGTGGGCAACAACATCCCGGTGTTCTTCATCCAGGACGCCCTCAAGTTCCCCGACCTGGCCCATGCCGTAAAGATGGAGGCGGATCGCGGTTATCCGCAGGCGGGCAGTGCGCATGACACCTTTTGGGACTGGGCATCGCTGATGCCGGAAACGACGCATATGCTGTTATGGGCGATGTCCGATCGGACGCTGCCGCGATCGTTCCGGATGATGGAAGGGTTCGGCGTCCATACCTTCAAACTGGTCAATGCCGCGGGCAAGGCGAGTTTCGTCAAATTTCACTGGAAGCCGCGGCTGGGCCTGCAATCGACCGTGTGGGACGAGGCGCTGAAGCTTCAGGCCGCAGACAATGATTATCAGCGCCGCGACCTGTTCGAAGCGATCGATGCCGGCGATTTCCCGCAATGGGATCTGGGCATCCAGGTGTTCGATCAGGCATTTGCCGATGCACAGCCCTATGACGTGCTGGATTCGACCAAGCTGATCCCGGAGGAGGATGTACCCGTCCGGATCATCGGCACGCTGACGCTCAATCGAAACGTCGACAATTTCTTTGCCGAGACGGAACAGGTCGCGTTCCTGCCGTCGAACATCCCGCCCGGCATCGATTTTTCGAACGACCCGCTGCTGCAGGGGCGGCTGTTCTCCTATCTCGACACGCAGAATTCGCGGCTGGGCACGACCAATTTTCATCAGATCCCGGTCAACGCGCCGCGCTGTCCGTTCGGCAATTTCCAGCGGGACGGCAAGATGCAGACCGCCGTGCCCAAGGGGCGGGCGAATTACGAACCGAACAGTCTTGCCGCCCATGGCGAGGATGGCGGTCCGCGCGAGAGCATGGAACGCGGTTTCGTAACGGTCGACGCGGCGACCGGCCCGGATGAAAGCGGCGAAAAGCAGCGCGTGCGGTCGGACAGCTTTGCCGATCACTACAGCCAGGCACGGCTGTTCTATCGGTCGCAGACCGAAAACGAACAGGCGCACATCGCATCGTCGTTCGTGTTCGAACTGTCCAAGGTCGGGCTGCTAGACGAAGTGCCCGGCCGCATGGTCGCCAATCTGCGCAATGTCGACGAGACGCTGGCGCAGCGGGTCGCCGACGGACTTGGCATCGCACTGCCGGAAAAGGCAGAGCCGGCGAGACCGCCGTTCGACATGCCGCCGTCGGACGCGCTTTCCATTCAGAAGAACATGAAGGCCACGCTGGAAGGGCGCGCGGTCGGCATCCTGATCGCGGACGGAACCGATGCCGACGCACTCGGCGCGCTGGTCGACGCGATCAAGAAGGCGAAGGGCAAGCCCGTGCTGGTCGCACCGAAGATTCAGGGGGCCAGGCTGTCCGACGGATCGCAGGCAAAGGCGGACGGTCAGCTGGCCGGAACGCCCAACCAGTTGTTCGACGCGGTCGCGGTCATCCTGTCCGAAGAAGGCTGTGCGGCGCTGATGACCGAAAGCGCGGCGACCGAATATGTGATGAACGCCTATGGCCATCTGAAAGCGATCGGCGCCAGTGATGCGGCCAAGCCGCTGCTGGACAAGGCGGGCGTTGCCCCGGAGGATGGCATCACCGGCCTGGGTTCGGATTTCGTCAAGGCGGCGGCCAAGCGGTTCTATGCCCGCGAGCCATCGGTGCGCACTTTGGCTTGATCAAAGGAAGCCGGCGCCGCTTACGGTGTTGAACGAGGCCCGTGCATCCGCTGCGATGCACGGGCCGTCGTTCATAGGATGGGCGGCGCGGCACGGGAACGAAAGGCAGGCTGGCCGGACCAACAGCGCGGTCCGGCCAGCCCGCCCTTACAGCTTGAAGCGCAGGCCCAGGCGATAGCTGCGGCCAAGCAGGTCATAGACCGGCGAGCTGCCGAACCCGACCCCCGGCACGGGCGGCGGATCGCGGTCGAACAGATTTTCGACCACGGCAAACAGCGTGGTCGTCTGCCCAGCGACCTTCACATCGACGCTTTGCGACAATTCCCAGTACCAGACCGCCGGGATGCGATTGTCCGCCGCTGACAGCCCGTTGCGCTGGGTTGGCCCCAGATTGCTGACAACGCCGGGGCCAAGGTAGCGCGCGGTCACCGTGGTCCGGCTGGGGCCGACGGCATAGGTTGCAGAGCCAAGGCCGCGCCATTTCAGGCTGCCCGGCGTGCCCAGATCGGGCGGTGTTGTGTCCCCCGGCAGCCGGGTCTGGTCCTTCAGCCGCTGAGAGGCGAGCAGACGCAGACTGAAGGTGCCCGGCAGGCTGTCCGAAATCGCGCTGAGGCTGGTGCGGTAGCCCAGTTCGTAATCGATCCCCTCCACCTCGACATTCTGGGCATTGATCCCGCCGGTCAGCAGCGTCGCACCGGTAAGGCCGGTGCTGCCCGACACCGGGATGATGGACTGGCACGCCGACGGGCTGGCCGGCCGGTTGAAGCCATAGCACAGATCCAGCAGCAACTGCCCGCCAACGCCAAAGATCGCGTCCTTGATCCCGATCTTGTACCAGTCAACCGTCAGGCTGAGGCCCGGTGCCCAGCCGGGTTGATAGACGCCGCCGGCCGTCCAGGTATCGGCGATTTCCGGGGTCAGCAGCGGGTTGCCGCCCTGCAGCGTGATGAACTGCACCTGCGGGCTGTTGGGCAGGCTGCGGTCGAGGAACTGATTGACGAACTGGCTTTGCGGGGCGAACAGATCGTTCAGGTTGGGCGCGCGAATGTCACGCGAACGGGTGGCCCGCAACCGCAGGTCGCCAAGGCTGTACGTGCCCCCGACCTTCCACGTCGTGACGGTGCCGCTGGTCGAATAATCGGTGCGCCGGACCGCGCCGTTCAGCTCGAAATCGCCGATCGCCGAATCCTTGAGCAGCGGGACCAGCGCCTCGCCGAAAAATTCCGACACATTGTACCCGGCGCCGCCCGGCTGGAAATTGCCGACATTCCATCGACGCGCGATCGATGTGGGATCGGATACCGCGACAAAGCTTTCCTCGCGATATTCGAACCCGGCCGCAAACGATACCGGACCGGCCCAGGTGGAAAACGGGCTGTACTGCGCATCGATTGCATAGACGTCGAGCGCGATATCGAGATCCTGCCGCGTGCGCAGCCCGTCGCTTTCCCCGGTGACCCATGCGATCGAAGCGGCCCCCAACGACCCTTCGCCGAACACGTTCATCGGAATGCAGCCATTGGACGGGTTGGCCAGCGTCGAACGGCAGACAGGCGCGCCGACCGCGATCCCCGCAATCCCGCCCACCGCCGGATTGCCCGTCACATCGACCGCCTGGTTGAACCGGTCGATGATGACATTGTTGTCGCGGGTATAGGTCACCTGGCTGCGGCCGCGCTGATAATAGGCACGCCATTTGCCGCTGTCGGCAAAACTGCCCTCCAGGGCCAGCAGGATGCGGCTCTGACGACGGCTGTATCCGGCCAGGCCGATTTCCTCATCCGGCCGGTTGACCATGTCGTAGAACAGCCGGTTCATGCGGAAACTGGTGATCCCGGCGGTATCCATCGCCTGCCGCACGGTCACCGGAATGAACGGATTGTCGCGCTGGATCAGCAGCGCGCCCGTCGCGCCTGTCCCCTGGCGGTTATAGATCGCCGACCAATTGACCGTGTCATTGCCGGCATAGGTGGCCTCAACGATCGCGGAAACCGTGTCGGTAATCTCGTAGCTCAACCGGCCATAGACGCTCCAATATTCAAGGTCGGGCAGCAGCGCGCCCCGGATATTCTGGCCCTGAACAGTGCCGCCGCCCTGGATCGAACCCTGAGTCAGCGCCGGCGGGCCAAAGACGAACTGGCCGATGCCGCCGCCCGGCTGGAAGTTGATGCCGGCCAGCGGCCCGCCGACGATCACGCCGCCGGGGGTGCTGGTAAAACCGATATCGGTGCGCACGATCCGGCCCGGTTCGCCATTGGTGGCCGTCCAGTTCGGATTTTGCAGGATGCCCAGGCCCGGCTGGAACCAGTCCCGCGGGGAATCGGACATCTGGATGCTGTCGCTTTTGGCATAATTGCCGCTCAGCAACAGGCTGCCCCGCCCTTGATTGAACGACGTTCCATAGGCCAGATCGCCGCTGATCACGCGGCCATCGTTGCGATCGGTCTGGCCATAGTTGATCTGGCCTTTCAGGCCGGTGAACTGGGTGTCGAGGATGAAATTGACGACACCCGCCACCGCATCGGAACCATAGGCGGCCGATGCGCCGCCCGTCACCACATCTACCCGCTTGACCAGATTCTGGGGCAGCAGATTGATATCGACCGCCGGCTGCAGGCCGGAACCGACGACGCGGCGACCATCGAGCAGCACAAGGGTGCGGTTGATGCCAAGGCCGCGGGCGTTGATCTGATTGGCACCGCCATTGGCGTTGACGAACAGGGTGGTGGCACGCGGCGACTGACCCTGTCCGATCGCCGGCAACTGATTGACGTAATCGGCGATGTTGATGGGATTGCGCTGCGCAATTTCCTCCGACGTCACGACCGTGGTCGGCACGGGGGCATCATTGCCGTTGCGCACGATGCGCGAACCCGTGACGACGATTTCCTCAGCGGCCGCCTTTTCCTGTTCGGCCTCGCTGACCGCCTGTTCCTGCGCGGCCGCATCGACGGCGGCCTGTTCGTCGGACAGGGCCACAGGATCAGCGGGTTTGGGGTCCTGATGCTCGGCAGCGGCGGGCGCTGCGGCCAATGCAGCGGCAAGTGCCGCCAGCGAACAGACTGCGAATGTCTTCGACCGATTTTGATTGACCATGCAATGCCCCCTTGTCCGGCAAAATGCCGGCGCCGTTTTTCCCTCCTGGGGGTGAGGAGGCGGCCCCATCACACCAATGTCAATTGATAGAAACGCATCTGTCATGTTCGTTTCGCGCAACCATCCGCCGATCGAACCGCAAAAGTTGTAATTTCGAGGCTGGCTGGCCCGGCTACCCGCGACAATCGATCAAGCGTGGGCGCGCGCGGCGGCGAACCGCGCGGGTGCGCATCAGGCAGAGACGGGCAGCGGGTTCCGTCTGTTCTGGGCGACCGCGCATACCAGCAGCAGCGCGCTAAGCGCCAATGCAAGCTGTCCGGCCGGCGAAGACCAGCTTAGGTCCAGTGGATCGGCATCCCCAGCCGGGACCGGCGCGCCGTCGTCCAGCATCTGGCGCGCCTCGGTCAGCTTTTCGCGGGCACGGCGCAATGTGGCGGCCGGATCATCCCGACCGGCTTGCTGTTCGGCTGGAATAAAACTCGCCAGAACGGGGATCGGCGTCGGGATCGATGGTTCGGCATCGCTCCGCACCGGGGGGACCGGCGTTTGCCGCGCCATGCGTTTGGCGGGCTGCTTTTCCTTGCGAACCACCACCGGAACCACCGGCTCAGCGAAGATCGGCGCGGGCAGATTGTCGCCCTGCCCTGCATCCCCATGCTCCTCCGTCGCAGCGGAAGGGAGCACCGGCTCCGCCATGACCGGTGATCCGGCCCGGCTGGCCGCAACGGTGCGCGCGTCCCTGGCCCGCTGCAACCGGTTTGCCAGATCAACCAGCACCGCGTCGGACGGGGCAATCTGCTTGGCCCGCAGCTGGCCGATCCGGCGTTCGATCAGCGCAATCCGATCGTCATGCGCCTGCACGACCGCAGCGTTGAACGTGTCGTGATCGCTGACTGCCCCGTTCCTGTCCGAGGGTGCGATGGCCACGGCATCCTCCAGCACAGGCGAAGCGGCACGCGGCTCAGGCAGGGTGTCCTCAAGATGAAACGCGTCCATCGAACGGTCGGCCAACGGGCGCTGCGACGGCTCCCGATTGAACGCCGGAATGTCGACGATCCGATAGGCGGGCGGCGGCACTGCTTCGACGGTACGTCCATCGCTGTCCGTACGAATTCCGGCGGGATCGGCGTCGACGGCGGGCGCAGATCCAAGCGGCGCTGCAACGCTCATCGCAAAGGCGGCCGAGATCATTACGCCCATGACCATTTGTCCCAAAGTGGGACGCCTCGGTCAAGCGAAACGGCGGGGACTCCGATTGCAATCTGCGGCGATCAAAATGCGCCCGGCACAGGCGAACTGCGCATCATCGGCGCGCGGTTCAGACCGATTTTACAATCTGCGCGGCCGTGCCCGCAGGCTTGGCCACAGGAGCGCCCGACAGCCGCTTTTCATAAGCGTCGGCCATTTTCTGATGCGCCAGGGCAACGCAATTATCCTCGCAGGAAGCAGCGCGTTCGCGCTCCTCCTTCGCCCGTTTAAGGAAATAGATCTTGTCATCGGACCGCATATGATGGTCTCCGTGCGCCCGATTGCGTCTTCGAAACAAAATTAGACCTGGATCAACCGGCAAACAATTGATGCAAATCAACACCCATGATCCGTTGATCGCGGATACATACCGCCTTGCCGTACCACCCGTCGATCGATCGCACCGATCACCATGTAAGCAAGCTGCTCTTTTAAATAATATTTTGGTCGTCGGTAATCTTTTCATCATATTTCTGCGATCCGCACACCATTCCTCGCATTAAATCAGTGTATCCATTGTTCCGGTTCGTCGCTGCGACCGATATCCTGCGATGGTGATGTTGTTCGGTCAGGCAAATGCCCGGTCCACCTTGCTGGCGCTCACCTCGTCCGCGCTGGGATGGCGCAAAACCTGGATCGCGTGCCCCTTACGGGCGATCAGACCCAGGCCCTGAAACGCGTCGAGCCACCCTTCCATCGGCCATCGCTGCCAGCGATCATGGAATCTGCGGGCATTGGCGACGATATCGGCGAAATGTTGCAGCGGCGGATCATGGGCCGCGTGATGCTGATGAAACGCCCCCGCCCCGCCGATCAACCGATGCGGGACACCTGCATCGCGCAGGCGAAAGGCGAAATCGGTGTCTTCGGCGCCATAGCCGGTAAAGGCGGGATCGAACCCGCCAACCGCGGCAAAGCGTTCGGCAGAAACCCCGAAGGCAAGTGACCAGAACAGCGCATGGTCCGCAGCAACGGAT
Source organism: Sphingomonas sp. BGYR3 (assembly GCF_025153455.1). Classification (NCBI taxonomy): domain Bacteria; kingdom Pseudomonadati; phylum Pseudomonadota; class Alphaproteobacteria; order Sphingomonadales; family Sphingomonadaceae; genus Sphingomonas; species Sphingomonas sp. BGYR3. The sequence goes on from NZ_JANZNT010000001.1 coordinate 911,043, forward strand.
TGGCCCGCACCGGGAAAGAGCCGTGCAGGATGTCGAATGGCGCGGGCGAGCAATTGCCGCTTCGACCAGTCATCGGCGACCGCACCGGGCGGAAGATAGCGCACCTCTGCACTCAACAGCGCATCATTCGCGCCGCACGCCGCCGCAATCGCGCCGACCAGTCCGGCAGCCGGGATGCAATCCACGTCAAGAAACAGCAGGATCGGCGACCTGGCCGTACTGGCAGCAAGGTTTCGCGCCTCGGCCAGCGGCAGGCCCGGCCGATCCAGCAGCACGGTCGTGACCGGAAAGCACTGCGGCGGGATCACGACTGGCCGATCGCTGGCCATGTCCACGACGATCAGTTCGGCCGGCAGGCACGTGCTGCGCGCCAGCCCCTCGACCAGCCGCTTCAGATGCGCCGCCCGGTTCTTGACTAGGGTCAGGACGCTGACGGTGCTCATCCGGCGCGCCACAGGTCGATCCGGTATCGATCGGCGCGATGATGAACGCCGACCGTCAATTCGCGCGCGATTGCGGACCGCAGCTTTTGAACGGCGTCATCGGCGGTCTGCGGATAATCGGTCTGACCGGTATAATGGACCAGCAGGATATCCCCGCCCCGATCGAGCGCGCGACCGATAAAGCCGCCTGCGGCCGCAAGGTCCGCATCGCTCCAGTAATAGGCAACCTCTGACAACAGGATCAGGTCAAAGCGCGCGTCCGGCTGATCCTCCGGAAAGCGCATCCGGCAAATGCTGACCGTCGGGACGGGCGCCAGCCGCCGACGTGCGTCCGCCACTGCGGTGCCGCTGATATCAATCGCCAGCAGACGATCGCAGCATGGCGCCAGCCGCTCGGTCAGCGCGCCATTGGCACACCCGATCTCAAGCGCCGACCGATACCGTCGCCCGTTCAGCGCGGCGATCGTCGCGTCGAACTTTGCGCGCTCATACTCGCTGGAATCCAGCCCCCAGGGATCGGCGTCGCCTTGAAAGATGCCTTCGAAATAATCGGGGCCAAGGCTGTTGCGGGTCATCGGCGGCGCTCGTACAGAATGTCGCAGGATGGCGACCAGCCCGCTTGCAGCGGCAGGCGAAAGCCGGGGCCATAGGCGGCGGAACGCTGGCTGCGATGCGCCGCAAGCGCAGATCGGCGGATACCGGTCGCAAGCGGCCGGGTGCGCCAGAGGCGACCAGCGACGCCGCCGCCATCGGACCAGACGCCATATTCGACGATACGGATCGCCGATCGCGTTGCCGCGCCAACGGCATGGGCCAATGCGGCGGCGGCGACATGGTCGCAATGTGGATCACGCGGCGATGTGACTGCGATCATGCCGATCCCCTGCCGCCGGCAATAGGCGGAAAGGCGGCGGACCGCGCCCCGGTACCCCGTGGAATCGACAGCGAGGGGCGTTGCATCCGGCCAGTTGAGCGTTGCCGGCAATCGCGCCGCCGGGTCGCCAAGCCGGCGCAGCGCAACCCGCGCCTCCCGCCGCCGCGCCCGCACCAGCCGCGCCCGCGCCGCCGGGTCAGCGGCGGGATGCGATGCCCCGCCATCGGTCAGATAGACGGTCGCGCCATACCATCGTTCAGCCACGGCCTGACGGATCAGCGCGCCTGCCCCCAGCGTCTCGTCATCGGGATGCGGCGCAAGGACGAGCAGCCGCCTGCACCGCCCGGCGGGCGGCGTCATCAGGCGTGCGGCGCGCGTCACCACCACGGATCCTCGCCCCATGCGTCGTGATCGAGCCAGGCGGCGGCGGCACGATCCCGTGCGTAATCCGGCCCGGCCTGCCGCAGGTACAGGCTCAAGTCGCGGATGATCTTGTCGGCCCGGTTGCCGTCCATGGCGCTGCGCGTACCCAGCAGGCGGCTGGCAATCTCCATCCCGTCAAGCGCCGCCCGCTCAACGACGCCGCGCGTCATCAGGGCAAAGGGGACGGCGTCGTCATCCTGTTGGGCAGCACGCAGCATCACCTCGCGGACCCACAGATACGCCGTGCGCGCGGCAACGACGGCATTGGCGAATGACGCGCGCGCGACCGCGCTGTCGATTGCGGCTTCGGACAGGTCGGCCTTCAGGGTCTGGACCAGCGCCTCGATCCCGCCCAGCTGAACGGCACAGAACCGCCATGCACCGGCGGTAAAGCGCGGTTCCAGGTCATAGTCGCCCGGTTGCCCAAGCATCGCCCCCGCCCCGGGCACGATATCGTCAAGGGCATAGCTGCCGCTCATCGTCGCGCGCATCCCCCGGACGCGCCACCGGCTGTTGTCCGTGCGGGCGACGTCATCGGCGCGCACCGTGACCAGGCGGCGGGATGCACCGGCACATTGCGCGGTGACGATGGCATAGGCATTGCCGCCCGCGCCGCTGGCGAAATGCTTTGACCCGGCAAGCATCGGCGCCTGCGGATCGCCGATCAGGCGGACACCGGGGCTTTGCTCACTTGCCCAGACGCCGAAGACGCAGCCCTCCAACAATCGCTGCCCCAGCCATGCGCGCTGCCCTGCATCGCCGAACCAGTCGTAAAGCAGCACGGCGTTGACGTGCCCTTCATACAGGCGGCCGATGCTGAGGTCGGCTCGGCCGATCCGGCGCAGGATTTCGAACATCGCGCGGTGACGCGGCCCCTCTCCCGCCCATTGATGTCCACCCGATTCAGCAGGCGCAAAGGCGGTCAGCAGACCCGCCCGGTGAAGCATCGCCATGCTGTCCGCCGGATAGGCCGGCGCCGCATCATATCGCATCCCCAGATCGGTCAGCGCAGGCAGCATCGCATCGGTGCGGGCGATCAGCGCGGCCAACGGATCGCATGGCTTTAACGGGTGGGGCATGGGCAAGGTCATGCCGCGCTGCGATCGGCCAGGGTTTCAATCCATGCCGCTGCCTTGGCCGACCCCCTGGGATCATGGAGGTCAGCGGGGCGGCGGGCAGCTTGCTCCACCGCTTCCTCGACAAGGGCACTCCACCGCTCTGGCTGCGGCCACGCGTTCAGGACCACGGCCGCATCAAGGCGGCGGAGCGCCGATGCCTTGGCTTCCTGTTCGCCATAGGGCCGTGGTTCGGGGATGCAGATGAACGGCGATCCGGCGGCGAACACCTGTCCGACCAGTCCGTCGCCCGCCGCGCCGACGACACAGCGCGCGCTGGCGATCACGTCCGCCACCTGATCGGTCCAGCCAAGCAGCCTCAGGTTTGGGGGACAGGCAGGCCGATCGGTCAGGTCGCCGGCGACAGCAATCTCCAGATCGGGGTTGGCGCGGGCGATGGCGACAAAGCGGCTGCCGTCCACAGCGCCGCCCCCACGACCCAGGACGAACAACAGTCCCTTTCGGTCCGGCGAGGTGACGGGAGCGTCCTGACCCAGCCCGGAAAAATACTGCGTCTTGGCCACCACCCAGTCCGGCACGAACGGATGGTCGAGCCTGCGATCAAATGGCGCCAGCAGCGCGGTGGCACCCCGAAACGCGTCCAGATGCGCGGGATCGCTGCGGTTGCCGCTCAACCGGACATAGATGGTTGGCACAGAACAGAGCCGGGCAAGCATCGCGACTTCAACCGACACATCGACCACGATCAGCGCGGGCCGGGCATCGCGGACCCACGCCGCGATTGCGGCAACGCGCGCCCGGATGCCGCAATGATCGATGGGCGCGTAATGCAGCGCCTCGGGCCGGGTGTCGGCAGCATCCTGTCCGTCAAAGGCTGAACCGTTCGACAACCGGTCGTCGGGCAGGTCGATCGTATCGACCCCGCCAATGGACGCCAGCCCCGTACCGATCAGCGTCACCGGACGCTGCATCGCCGCCGCAATTGCCTTGGCGCGGCTGGCATGTCCGGCCCCGTGCTGATGGACATAATAGCCGATGGGCCGTGTCATGCCGCAACCGGTGCCAACAGCAGGTCGTGCGGCATGGGCGGCAGCGCGGCTTCCAGTGCGGGAATGGCCGACGCTCGGCCATTGTCGCGCAGCGCGCGCCGCCACCTTGCGCGATCGCGCCAATGGTCGAGCGCCGGTGCGGCAAGTCCCGCTTCGGTGCCAAGCATCTGCATCGCCGCTGCCATCCCCGCCTCTGCACGGCCCACGGATCGCGGCGACACCCGCGTCCATACCGTCGGCGGATGGCCAAGGCGCGCGCCAAGGCTGAGCGCGCGTGCAACCAGCGCGCGATCTTCGCCCGTGCGGATCTGCGGCACGCCGCCGCAACGCCGATACCAGTCGATCGTCATCGCCAGGCTGGCACCGCTGTGATCGCCATGACGCGGCGGCACATCCCAGGCGACGGGATCGATTGCATCCTCGATCGCGCGCACATCGGCCCAATAGGCATCCCAGTGCCGCCGACGCTCGATCAGAAGCGGCAGCATGGGTTCGCGATCGTCGATCACCAACCGGCCGCCGACCAGATCAAGCCCGCCATGGATCGCCGCGCAATTGGCGGCAACCCAGCCGGGCGGCGGCCTGGAATCGGCATCGGTCGAAATCAGGATCGCGTCGGGATGATCGTTCAACAACATTGCCCCGGCATCCATGGCCAGCGCCCGCGCGGCGCCAGCATTCGGCTTCGGGTCGTCGATGCGGACGTCGATTGCCCGGATCGTCAGCCGGTCGGCATTGCGGCGGGCCAGCCGCTCCAGCAGCGCCGCCGATCCGTCATCGCAATTGTTGAGCGCGATGCTGACGAAAAACGGCACCTGCACCGTCTGATCGGCCAGCGCCTCGATCAGGGTCGGCAGCCGCTGCGCCTCGTTCCGGGCGGGGATACAGACACAGACCGGGCGCGTCATGCCCATGCCCGATTGGCCGGTTCCGGTTGAAGCGCTGGCCCATGGTCCGCCAGCTGCGCGGATTGCGCCGCCGCGTCGATCCGGTCGCGGTACAGCGCCTCATAAGCCGCCGTCATGACGGTCGCGTCGCAAAAGCGTTCGGCGCGCATCCGGCAGGCCGCCCGATCGAGCGTCACCGCCTGCATCGCTGCCCCGGCAAGCGCATCCGGATCGTCCGGCCGAGCCAGCACCCCGGTCTGGCCCGTGATAATCTCCGAAATCGCACCCCGGTCGAATGCGGCGATGGGCACGCCGCAGGCAAGTGCCTCCGCAACGACAAGGCCATAGGGTTCGTCCCATCGCGGCGTCACCAATGCCGCGCGCGCCCCGCCGATCAACCCCGCCAGCCGATCATGGCTCAGATGCCCTTCATACACCACACCATCCCCAAGGAGCGGGGCGACCTCTGCATCGAAATAGGCCTGATCCGAGATCGGGCCACAGATGCGAAGGCGATAGGGCGTGGCCCGCGCCGCCCGGATCGCCAGATGAGTGCCCTTTTCGGGAACGATCCGGCCGTACCAGATCAGATAGGGGTCCGGGTCGGCGTCAGGAGCAAAGCGGAAGCTGTCCAGATCGATGCCATTGTGGATGACCCGGTCGACCGCGACGACATGGCCCCACATCTGCGCAACGGCTCGGGACACGCCAACGAAACTGAGGTTTTCGGTGCGCGACGATCGAATTCCGCTTTCCAGCCAGCAAAAGGGCGGCGTGTGCAGGACGCTGACCATTGGCATCGGCAGCGTGTCGGCCATCGCGACGGGCAGATAGTGGAGCGCATTGTTGTGAACCACGTCGAAATCGCGTCCGCGCAACCTCGTCATCAGCTGAAGATAGGCGTGATGTTCCCGGAAAAAGGCGATGTCATTGGCCTCTGCCGTGCCGACGCCGTCAATCGCGGTGCGGCGGCAGATGGGCTCGACATTCAGCCGATAATCGGAGCCGTCGGCCGCGAACAGGGTCACCGCATGACCATTTGCCCGAAGCTGCCGCACCAGCAGGTTGGTATGCATTTCCAGCCCGCCGGCGAACGGTTCGGCGATCGGGTACTTCAGATGGGCGATGACGGCGATCTTCATCGGCGCAGCGGACGGCAAGCTGGCCCCGGATCGGTGGGAGGGGACGGGCATCCGCGTCCTTTCTGCAGAGGGGGTCGGGCGCTGCACGGCGCAGGGACGACCGGACTGATTCAATCCCGCGCAGACCCGAAAGTTGCGCTACCGAACCGGAACTTGATTATTATCAATCCGATTATGGCCCATCGTCGCCCGTCGGTCGTTATCCGGTTCGATGCACTGACCGGAGCGATGCATGGTATTCGAGCGATTTCTGACCAATCGACGCGAGTTCGAGCTGACGGCCGAAGAAATGCGTCTGCTCGACGGGGCGGTCAGCACGCGGCGCATCGTCGATGCCCGCACGACCATGATCAAGGCCGGGGAGCGCGTGACGAGCAGCACCATGCTGGTCCGCGGGTTCATGTCCCGTTACATCGACGATCCGGCCGGGCTGCGGCAACTGGTTGCGGTTCATGTCTCCGGCGAGTTTGTCGACCTTCATGCCTATCCGATGCGGGAACTGGACCACAGCGTTGGCACGCTGACCCAGTGCGAGGTCGCGATCATCCCACATGATGCGCTGAAACGGGTGCTGGATGGGCACGAATCCCTGTCGCGCAAATTGTGGTTTTCCACGCTGCTCGATGCTGCGCTGCATCGGGCCTGGCTGTTCCGGGTTGGCCGGCTCGACGCACTTGGCCGGGTCGCCCATCTGTTCTGCGAGATGAACGCCCGGCTGGAAAGCGCCGGGTTGAGCGACGGCAACGCATTCGAACTGCCGCTGACCCAGGCGGACATTGCCGAAATCTGCGGGCTGACCGCGGTGCACGTCAACCGCGTGCTGCGCCAGTTGCGAGAGGGGGGGCTATGCCAGTTCAGATCGGGCAGCGTCACGCTGATCAACCCAGCGGCGCTTGCACGGCGGGGCCATTTCGATCCGCACTATCTGTATCTCAAGACGATGCCGACGGCCCGCTGGCCCGATTGATCGGGGTATCAGGCCACGCTGGCATCGCTGGTCACGTTTGCGTTGCCCGAGAACAAGAGCCTCGGTGCTGACACCACTGCCGATGAGGCGCTCAACGATCGAGCCATGGCCAATGCGCAGGACATCAGCAGATTAACTGCACTAGCGTCTAATCTGCATCGCCAAGTCGGGGGGATGGCGTGTCGTGCCAGGTCATCTGGCTGATCCGCCCATCCTTGCCGCGCTCGAACCGGACGATCTCGGCCTCGCTTCCGTCCGGGCGGATGCGGCGAAACCGGTCCTCTCCGACCGGTTTCAGGATTGTCATGTCATCGCCGGGGCTCATGGACGGCAGGCCGAGCGTCACCAGACCTCCGGCCCAGGGCAGCACCATCACCTCCGCACCCCATGGCTGGGTGGAATAGCGCCCGGAATAGGGCTCCAGGTCAACCGGCGACGCGGCATCATTCTGGTTCTTCGCGGATTGCCGCTTGTTCAGGATGTCAAAGATGCCGTCGACATAGGGGGCGCTCGGTTCGGCGGCATTCATCATCACGATGACCGCGGTCTCGCTGGGCAGGTGCAGCATCAGCCGGGTGAAATAGCCGGGACATTCGCCGCTATGCCCGACATAGGTCTTGTCCCCCCGGCGATAGACGCCAAAACCCAGGCCGCGTGTAATCCGCCAATCGGGGTCCATGAACTGGACACGCTGCATATCGCGCAAGGTCGATGATTGCAGCACCTCGGTCTTGCCGGTCTGCAGCAATCGGAACTGCCATTGGGCGAACCGCGCAAGGTCGACCACCGAAGACGCAAATCCGGCGGCCGGCGTTACCGCGCTGGCATCGAACGGCTTTAGCACCATCCGCTCGCCATCCCGGTCGAGATAGCCATGACCCACCGCAAGACCCCGCCCATATTCCTTCATCGGCAGATAGGGCGTCGTGTGATCCAGCTTCAGCGGGCGCAGGATATTGGTCGTGACATAATCGGCATAGGGCTGGCCCGATGCGGCGATCACCGCCTCCCCGGCCAGCGTCAGGCCCATATTGCTGTACTGATATCGCGTGAAACCGCCATACAGGCGCGTCTGGTCGGCAAAGCTTTGCCGGAACGCTTCGCGTGTTGGAAAGGTGAAATCCGGCGCGCCCCAATATTGGAACCCGCCTTCCCGCGGGACCCCCGCTGCATGGGTCAACAGGCCGCGCAGCGTCACAGGACCGCTGGCCCGATCGACTTCCGCAAACTTGGCCCAGGGCAGATAATCGGTCAGCGGCTTGTCGAGCGCCAGTCGATCCTGCTCCACCTGCTGCATGACCGCGACGGCCGTGAACAGCTTCGAGATGGAACAGATCGAATATCGCGTGTCCGGGCTTGCCGCGACCCGGCGCTGCGCGTCGCTGTGCCCGAACCCTTTCGACCAGATCGTCTGCTGCCCCTTCACGATACCGGCCGACATGCCGGGCACTTTGCGAAAGGCGATCATCCCCTTCAGCCACGCCGAAATCAGCCGCAGCGCCTCTTCCCGGCCTGTGTCCGGCTTTTCCCCCGTCGCCGCTTGCAGGACGGCGGGTGCAGCGGGTTCCACCGGCGGCGCGCCGTTGGCCGGTGCGGCCAGATGGAGCGTGAGCGACAGTGCGATGGACATGCGCAACCGGGACATGGGCAGTCTCCCCCAAGATGATGCTTGACAGTCCTGCGGATGTTTTGTTCTTTGTGATCACAAAGCATAAATCAAAATGTCGCGCAACGCCGCAGCGACGACAAAATAGCGCAGCGGCATCACGAAAGCAGGGGAACGCGAAAGCTGCGGGAGCGCGGTACCGGTCGATGTGGCCGGTCGGCCGGGGCCCGTCAAAGGGAGGCCAAGATGAGCATCTTTTCGCGTACCGTTTCTTTGGTTGCACTGACCATCGCATGCGCCGCGCCCGCCTGGGCCCAAACCGCCCCGTCGGATGATCCGACAGCCGCGTCCGAGGACATCATCGTCACTGGCTCGCGCCTGCCCAGCACGGTGCTGACATCGGTGGCGCCGGTCGCCGCCGTGACGACAGAGGCGGTGGAACAGTCCGGCCTTCAGAACATCGCCGATGTCCTGACCGACATGCCCCAGATCGGCGTCGGCCTGAATGATTCCAACACCCAGCGACAGGCAACGGCGGTCGGCCTCAACCAGGTCGATCTGCGCCGCCTCGGCGCACAGCGCACGCTGGTGCTGGTCAATGGCCGCCGTCAGGTCGCCGGTCAGCCCTTCACTGCGGCGATCGACCTCAACGCCATTCCCGCCGCGCTGGTCGAACGGGCCGAAATCGTCACCGGCGGGACGTCGGCGGTCTATGGTGCGGATGCGGTCAGCGGGGTGGTCAACATCATCCTGAAGCGGGATTTCGAGGGGCTTCAGGCCCGCGCCTTTGGCGGGGTCACCTCGCGCGGGGACGGCGAATCCTATGGCCTCAGCCTGACGGGCGGCATCAATTTCGGCGGGGGCCGGGGCAATGTGACGGCCAATGTCTTTTACGACAATGTCGCGGGGGTTCAGTCGACGCAGCGCGACTATGCAGTGAACGGCATCAACACCATCGCCAATCCGGCCAATACCGGGAATGCCGATGGCGCGCCCAATTTCATCACCCGTCCCGGCATCCGTTTTGCCGGGCCGACCCAGATCGCCAGCACCTTCACGACGCTGGGCAACACCGTGTTCACGCCCGACGGCCTGTCCAGCCGCCCCTATGACTTCGGTCAGATCGGCAATCGCGCCGGTCGGCTGATCGGCGGCGATGGCGGCTTTTTCGAACAATATGACAATCTGTCGCTGCCGATCGAACGGCTGGGCGGATCGTTCAATGTCGGATTCGACGTCACCGACGATACCCGGCTGTTCCTGGAAGCGCGGGTCCTGAGCAGCAAGGTGCTGTCCTTCTGGCAGCCGGTGGCCGACGATTTCGTCTATGCCGCCCCGCAGATCAGCGTGAACAACCCGTTCGTTCCCGCCGATTTCCGGAAGGCCGCAACCGCCGCGGGCATCAGCCGGTTTCCGGTATTCCGCGTCTATGACGATTTCGGTCGCCGCGGCAGCGATGCCGACCGGCTGATGCAGCAATATACCGCCGGGGCCGAAGGGACGCTGTTCGGCGACTGGCGATATGAGGCCTTTGGCGGATACGGCCATACGCGGTCGAGCACGATCCTGCTCAATGGACGGCAGCAGGACCGGTTTCTGGAATCGGTCGACGTCATCCTGATCAACGGTCAGCCCGCCTGCGCCAGCGCGACCGCGCGGGCCAATGGCTGTGCGCCGTTCAATCCGTTCAATCCGTCATCGACGCCGGCCGGGATCGAATATAGCCGCTTCGACGATTTCTATCGCTCCACGGCGTCGCTGGCGATGGTGGGGGCCAGCGCCAACGGTACGCTGTTCGATCTGCCCGCCGGCCCCGTCTCCCTGGCGCTTGGCGTCGAGGCCCGCGATGCCCGCGCCAAGACCCAGCCATCTGCCGCCCTCCAGTCGGGTCGCACTTATTATCCGCAGGAAGCGCCGGTGTCCGGCAGCATCCGCGTCAAGGAAGCCTTTGGCGAATTGCGGGTTCCGGTGCTGCGCGATTCCGCTCTTGGCAAGGAATTGACGCTTCAGGCGGCGGCCCGCATCTCGGATTACAACATCAACGGCACGCAGACATCGTGGAACGCAGGCGGCGCCTATGAGCCGTTCGACGGCCTGCGTCTGCGCGCCATGCGATCGAAATCGGTGCGCGCGCCCAACATTACCGAGCTGTTTTCTCCGGCGAACGAAACCTTCGTCTTCGTTCAGGATCCGTGCGACGCTTCGGTCGTGAGCCAGACCGCCAATCGGCAGCAGAATTGTTCTGCCCTGGGCATTCCGGCAAACTTCAACGCGCCCACCAATGGCCGCACGACGCCGGCACGCGTCGGCGGGAACCCCAACCTCGATGTCGAAACCGCCTGGACCTGGACGTTCGGCGGTGTGATTGCGCCGCCGTCCATCCCCGGCCTGTCGCTGACGGTCGATTACTACGACATCCGCATCGACGGTGCGATCGGCACCATCCCAATCGGCACGATCCTTAACAACTGTGTCGATCTGGACGGACCGCCGGAATCCAATCCGCTGTGCGCGCTGATCACCCGCGATCCGGCCACGCTTGCCGTCACGCGCGTCGTCGCGACGCAGGTCAATGTCGGCCAGCTGTCGACCCGCGGCATCGACTTTGCGCTGAGCTACGACTTTGCGCTGTCAACGCTCAGCCAGTCCCTGCCCGGCCGGATGCAGCTGAGCCTGCAAGGCAACCGGCTGCTTCAGCTGCGCCAGCTGACCAACGCAACCGATCCGCGCACCGAGAACAAGCGCGAAGGGTTTCTGGGCGATCCAGAGCTGGAATTGCTCGGCACCGCCACCTATTCGATCGACGGTTTTTCGGCAACCTGGCGCGCGCGGTTCATCCAGAGCACCGACATCAACGGGTCGATCAATCTGTTTGCCGGGCGGCCCGTGGATCTGTTCGACGAGGCAAAGACGGGCGACTACATGTTCAACGATCTGTCGTTCAACATCGATGTCCTAGACACCAGCTCTGTGCGACTGAACATCAACAACATCTTCGACGTGAAACCGCCACAGGGACCGTTCAACATCCACCAGGGGATCAACGAGGCGTCGATCTATCCCAATCTCGGCACGACATTTTTGGCTGTCCTGACGCATCGTTTCTGATAGTTGGCGATGCATGGGCAATCGTTACTCCCTTGGCCAGAACGGCGCTTTCTTCGGATAGCGATTGCCCATGTCCCGTGACGATCCGCTAGGCACAGAGATGCTGTCCTCCATCGCCGAGCGACTGCCCGCGGAGGCGGACATGGCTGCGATGCAGTTCGAACCGGTCGACCGATCGACGCTGCAGCATCAGGTGTATCAGCAGCTGCGCCGCGCGGTCATGGGCGGTCTGTTCAAGCCCGGAACGCCGATCACCATCCGCGCGGTTGCCGATGCACTGGGCGTCAGTCCCATGCCGGCACGTTCGGCCCTGCAACGGCTGGAAATCGAGGGCGCGCTGGTCGCTCGCGGAGGCAAGCGCACGCTCGTCATCCCGGAAATGACTCAGGCCGAATATCAGGAAATGGTCGAGATCGGCGTGCTGCTTGAAGGGATGGCGGCCGAACATGCCTGCACCCGGATCACGCAGGACGAGATAGCAGTGATGCAGGCCGCCTGTACGGCGATGCAACACGCCGCCGACAATGGCGATCTTGAGGGGTATGTGACGGCCAACTGGACGTTTCACCGCACGCTTTATGCCGCAAGCCGGCTCAACACGTTGATGAGCTTCATTGAAATGCGGTGGCTGCGGATCGGTCCCTATGTCCGGCACATGATGCCGGATCAGCAAAGCCTGATCGATTCCATGCCCAATCACTGGACGGTGTTGAGCGCGCTGGAACGCCGCGATGCCATGGGGGCAAGCAATGCCATTCGGGCGGATCTTCGCGATTGTGCCCAGACGCTGCTTCCCCTGTTGCCCGGCGATCCGGCGTGACGGAACAGCGGAACAGGCCGCCGGACTAGCCAGCGTACACCGGCAATCGGGGCGCAATTCCATCTCATCGATCATCAGGGGCTCATGCCGATGAATCGCTTTTTCGCCCTTTCCCTGTCGGTTGCCGCGATCTGCGCAATCGCGCCTGTTCATGCTGAACCCGCGGTCGATGCGAACACAGCGGCCGGCCTGCTTGCCGGCACGGAACGACTGGACGGGCTTTATCCCGTTCATGTCGATCGCAAGGGCGGCCGGATCCTCCTGTCCCTGCCCGCCGCCGGGCGGGACGGCGTCGTGGCCCGGATGCTCTATGCAACCGCGCTGCGTACCGGCCTTGGCTCCGCGCCCATCGGCCTTGACCGCGCCCAGCCCGGCCCGGCGCAGATGCTGCGCATCCGCCGGATGGGCAAGAAGGTCGCATTCGAGCTGGAAAACCCGCGCTTTCGGGCCGCTGCCGGATCGCCGGCGGAGCAGGCGGCAGCCGCCGATGCCTTTGCGACCTCCACGCTCTGGATGGGCGATGCGATTGACGCGCCGGACGGCCGCCTGCTGGTCGACATCGCACCGTTCCTGGCGCGAGACACGCGCAACATCACGGCGCAATTGAACAGCAGCGGCGAAAAGGGATGGCGGCTGGTCGACGGCCTCAGCACGGCCGATCCGAACGCCGTGCGTGCCTTTCCGCTGAACCTCGAGTTCGAGGCGCGCCAGACCTATGCCAGCGAGACGCCGGGGGCGGAGGTGCGCAACATCGCGCCCGATCCGCGTCAGGTGACGCTGGTGGTGCGCCACAGCCTGATCGCCCTGCCCGAACAGGGCTATACCGCGCGCCGGTTCGATCCGCGCGGCGGCAGCTTCTCCTCGCAGATCCTGGATTTCTCCGCCCCGCTCGATGGCGACATCGTGCAGAACATCGCCAACCGCTTTCGCCTCGAAAAGCTGGACCCGGCCGCACCGCGGTCGCGCGTGCGCAAGCCCATCGTCTTTTACATCGACAATGCCGCACCAGAGCCCATTCGCACCGCCCTGCTCGAAGGGGCGTCGTGGTGGAAACAGGCGTTCGAGGCGGCGGGCTTCATCGACGCCTATCAAGTCGAAATCCTGCCCGACGGGGTCGATCCGCTGGATATCCGCTACAATGTCGTCAACTGGGTCAATCGGGCGACACGCGGCTGGTCCTATGGCTATGCCGTCACTGACCCGCGCACCGGAGAGATCCTCAAGGGCTCGGTTCTGCTCGGATCGCTTCGCGTGCGACAGGACATGCTGATTTTCGAAGGGCTGGTCGGCGCCGACCGCACGGGCCGGGGCGGGCCGAACGACCCCGAACAGGTCGCGCTCGCCCGGATCCGCCAGTTGGCCGCGCATGAGGTTGGCCATGCCCTCGGTCTGCTCCACAATTTTGCTGGCAGCACGCAGGACCGGGCATCGGTGATGGATTATCCCGCGCCCCGCATCGGGTTGAAGGACGGCGTGCCCGACCTGTCCGATGCCTATGGGGTGGGCCTTGGCCGGTGGGACGTTCATGCGATCGACTGGCTCTATGGCGATCCGGCGTCGGGCGATGCCGATGCGGCCGCGCTGGCCAAGGCGGAACGGGCCGAACGCGACGGCCTTCGCTTCGTGGCCGACGAGAATGCGCGTACTGCCGCATCCAGCCAGCCCTGGGGCAGCCTGTGGGATGATGGCCCGGACCCGGTGGCCGAGCTTGACCGGATGCGGGCCGTGCGATCGGCGGCGGTGGCCCGGTTCGGCCTGTCAGCGCTTGCCCGGGACGAACCGGTGGCCAATCTGCGCCGCAAGTTCGTGCCGATCTGGCTCGTCCATCGCTATCAGGTCGAGGCAGCGGCAAAGCTGATCGGCGGCGTCCATTCCACCTATGCGGTGGGCGCTGCGTCGCAGACACAGGGCAATCCGGTGGCCGCCGGCGATCAGCAACGGGCACTCGCTGCGCTGCTTGCCACGCTCGACCCCGCCTTTCTTGAGGTGCCTGCAACGCTGGTGCCGCATCTGTCCGCGGGCTTTTCGGGCGACGAGGATCGTCAAACCGAAATCGAACTGATGCCCCGTTCGGGCAACGCCGTCTTCGATCCGCTGGCCGCGGCACAGGTCGCAGCTCAGCAGACGCTGAACGCCCTACTGGCGCCGCAACGCCTTGCCCGGCTGACCGATCAGCATCGGCAGGACGCGGCGGTGCCGGATGCCGGCGCCATTGCCAACCGCCTGCTGGCGCTGACCAATGCCGATGATGGCGCACCCCGGCTGTCTGCCATCCGCCGGGCACTGGGCACGCGCATCATCCTGTCGCTGGCCAGCGCTGCCGCCGATCGCGCATCGGGCGGCGAGGCGTCGGCACAGATCGACCAGGCGCTTGCCGACTGGGCATCAATGCAAAAGCGGGCGCGGTTCAAGGACCCGGCCGATCGGGCCTGGGCACTGTCGACGGCACGGCTGATCGAGGATCGCGCGGCGCTTGATGCCATGCTGGCCAGCCCTGCCGGCTCGCTGCCCATCCCGCCCGGCATGCCGATCGGGGACGGCGGGGAATGACGCCCGGCATCCCCGCCGCTACGCAGTGATGATGCCACATCGCAAGGGTGGCGTGGCCTGACATGGAGCCGATGAGCCAGAGCGACCACGTCGACTGCCGCCACTCAGCCATCCCCGATCGTGCTTATTATCTCCCGCCGCGGACCTTCTTCGCCCTCAGCCAGTCGTTCAGCAGCAGTCCGACGCCGATTGCACCTCGCTCCGCTCTGATCCCGATCAGCAACTGCAACGTGCGCCAACGCACCAAGGCGGGGACGCCGGCAGCCTTTGGCCCCAACAGACGCCAGCCATGAGCAAGGGGTGAAACCGTGACAGTCAGGCAATAGCGCAGTCCGCTTGACCGGCCTGCGCCATGCAACCGATGAAAAACATGGGTCTCCCGCGCAATGCGCAGCCAGCGGGCGCGCAAGCGCCTCGTGTCGTCCAGCGCAATGTGCCTGATCGACAGGTCGGACGAGAAAGCCGGCGCATATCCCATCCGCTGTGCGCGAATGCACCAGTCGCGATCCTCGGACACCCCTGTGTGAAAATCCCCGACATGGCGAAAAGTCTCCTTCGATGTCAGTAGATTGGCCGTGACCAGCAGGCCATCAAGGCGAAAGCTGCGTTCGACGTCAAAGCCGAACAGCAGGTCGAACAGCTGTGCCGGGTTGATTCGGTCGCCCGCCCCCGGTGCAACCGACACCAGCACGGGGCCGCCGACAATCGACCCGGGCTGGGCAAGCAGTCGCTCAGCCTTGGCCAGCCAGTCGGATTCGGGCAGACAGTCGCAGTCCAGAAACGCAAGCAGGTCACCCTGCGCGACCCGCGCGCCCGCATTGCGTGCTGGCCCTGCTCCAACAACCGGCGCGTCGACAACGGTCACTTTCAACCCATCGAAGCGGCGTGCAATAGCCCTGACGTCGTCAACTCCGCCGGTCGATCGGTTGTCGGCGACGATCACTTCAAACGATGGCGTGGGGTTAAGACGGGTCAGCGCCTCCAATGTTCGGCACAGCCCCGTCCGGTCATCACGGTGGGGAATGACGATACTGAACCGGGGCAAGGTCATGCTCGCTGCCAGATGCGATCCCGGCGTTTGCGCCACCGGCGCCACCGCCGTTTCGCCTGCTCATACCGCGCACGCCACTTGCCGTCGCGAAGGCTGGTCCGGTCAATCGCAAGGCTGGCACCATCGGTATGCCTGCTAACATAGAAATTAGGGACCGCATTCACATTCACCATCGGCAAATGATATGTCGGGCACGCAGCAGCAGCTTGCGGCGGCACGATCCACGACCATTCGCCCGATGGCGTGCGGCCTGCCCGATGCTCAAGCTGAGCGAAGGTGATGTAATGATCGCTGACACTGTGGTGATCGGCAATGGTGACGCCAGCCTGTCGGAAACTCTGAAGAACCGCCTCATTCAGTTCCGTCAGCGCGCGATCCTTCCATAATGAACCGTCCGTTTCGTCGGGATTGTAGCCAAGGGCCCGTGAAACAGTTTCCAGCAGGTTATAACGGGTCGGGTCGATGAAATTGCGCGAGGCGATTTCCGTGGCGACATAATGTCCGCTGAATGGCGCACAGGGATAATCGATACCGCCGATGGTCAGCACCATGTTGGTGACCACCGGCACCGCATACCATTTCAGCCCCAGGTCGCAGAGCCCCGGAAAGCTGCTGTGCCGGATGGAAACCTCGTGCCGGACATCCGCCGGAATGTCATAGGCATGGCGGATTCCATCGGCCGTCCGCATGACAATCGGCAGCAGATCGAATCCGGTGATTTGCTGGGGGGCTTCCCATCCCAGCCGCCGGGCAACCTGTGTCAGTTCGATATTCGCCCGGTCGCCGATCACGACGCCGTGCTCCTGCATGTATCCGGCATATCGAAAGAGCTGTGCACTTTCGAAGGTTGGCGGCATCGATGATTCAGTCGCCGGGGCGAAAATTGTTATTGCAGAGCGCAGTTCGCCGCCGGAACAGGACTGACGCAGCGTCGCCAGCGTCTGATCGACAACGGCGTCGCAATCAGTGATCGTCCGGCGGTCGTTGACGAGCAGAGACTTCCAGGTAAGCCGGCCCGCGCACCGGGCGTGATTGCGCCAGGCGACCCGCGCACCAAAGGCAAGTTCCTCCGGACTGTGCCAATAGGTTCCCGTCCGACGAATGCTGCGACGAACGTCGCGCAGCCGCTGTTTGGCCGCCTGCTCGCTCTGGCCGGTTTCGGACGCAAACTGCCGGATGAATGCAACTGCCTCTTCCATCACCTCGGAACGGGTCAGGCGCCGTAATCGCCTGCGCACCGGATCGGATGAGACGTACCGGTCGGCCCTGCTGGTCACATCAGCCCGTCGAACATGCGCGCCTCGTCGCGAAGCGGTCTGCGGTTGATCGCGTACACAGCCTCAAGCACGCGTAGTCGCGCCCGGCGATAATCGGGATGGCGTGACGGCTTGTAGCTGTAGGACGCCTTTGCATGGCGCTGATCGACGCCGTCAACAGACAATCCCGGATAGGGGTCGCCATCGGCCATCAGCTTGTGCCAGATCGGCGTATCCTCAAGGATCGAAAAATCGTTGAACCGGACGCGATCAATGTACCGCGCATTCCGGATCAGGAAATCTGCCGTCCGCCCAAGATCTTCGGCAGTTTCCCCGGGAAATCCCTGAAACATCGTGCAGCGGACGGAGATGCCGGCCTCGCTCGCATGACGGACGAACTGTTCATTGCCCTCGACGGTGGAGCCCTTGTCCATCAGGTCGAGCATATGCTGGCTGCCTGATTCCAGGCCAAAACTGACCCGCCGCATTCCGGCCCGGGCTGCACTGCGCAACTCATTTCTGGTCAGGCCGTTGTCCTGCCGCCGATCGACATGGACGGTGCCGATCCATTGCGCGCCGGGCACCGCCGTCTGGACCTCTTCCACCAGGCCGCGGAGCAGATGGGGGTTCGAATTGAGCTTGAGGTCCAGAAACAGGAAATTGGTCGTCGCGCAGCGCCGCGATTGTTCCCGCATTTCGTTCAGGACCGATTCGACGCTGCGCGTGCGGAACGTCCGGCCGTTCGCGGACACGACATCCGAACAGAACAGGCACCGGCCCCACTGGCATCCGCGGCCGGTCATGATCGGGACGATCCGAACGGGATAGCGGTCCCACGGAAAATCGGTGAAATCCGGAACCGGAGAGCGATCCAGTTCGCGCAAGGGCGGCGCGGCGGGCGTGCCGCGACCGTCGCTCAAGGTGATGCCGGGTATCGTGCTCATGTCTTCCCCGCCAAGCACGGCGGAAACGAGATCTGGCGCAGCCAGATCGGCCTCACCGCCATAGATCGCGGTCAATCCGGGTATGGTTCGCCAGGCTTGCGTCGTGCCCTTCAGGTTGAAGGCCGGCCCGCCCAGAAGCACCGGAATGTTGCGCGCCTTCGCCAGGCGACAAAGCCGAACGACGGTGGCGTGATGCTGAAGATAGGCGGACAGCAACAGGATGTCGGGCCCCTGATCAAGCGCGCGCCCGACTTCCCGAATGACCGTTGCGTGGGGCCGCCGGTGATACCAGTAAAACAGTGACCGCATGGCGTTGCGAAAGGCAATCAGGCCCGGCGTAGTCGAAAGGTGCAGCGCGCGCATCCATTTGTGATGCAGGCGATCGGGCTTTTCCCGCGCCGCGGCCGGGACGTCATAGGCGAGGGGTACAAGCAGGTCCACACGGTGCCCCGCATTACGCAACGCAGCGACCAGCAGTCCGACGGCAAGCGTCGGAAACGAGGCAAAGTTATTGAGATCAACAAGCAGAACGCGCTTTCCATCACTCGCGGAAAGGCGCTTCGCTCCGCGTCTGGTCACTGCGTCCAACAGGTCCGTCTCCGCTTAATTGTGCAGATGCAATATGAAGCAGCTATCTGATTTGCCGCAATTTTGGAATGCATTACGCGACCAGCCAAGGGCCGGGAGAGGACGCCACCGTCATTGCCCGATAACCGGAATCCGCGCAGCGATAAAACGTCAACAAAAGGGGGATATTGGTCGGGGAGACAGGATTCGAACCTGCGAACTCGCTTTACATAGGGCAGTCCGTGAGTCGCGATTTTGCGAGAATTATCGACTTTTGAACTGTATATTTTACTGTATATTCTTAGCCGGTTCGGCTACTATTTTGCCATGAAGAAACCCACCGACCGCTACCTGTGGCTCCGTCCCGAATCCCGCAACATCTGGTTCCGCATGGCCGTGCCTAAAGAGGCTCAAGACCGAGTAGGGAAGAAGCTCTACACCTGCACCCTGGGCACTTGTGACCCACGCGAAGCCGTCGTGCTTGCTGGCAAGAAGCGCGCCGAACTGTTCGAAGCTTGGGGGCTGATGCCGGCTCCCTCGTCACAACTACCGGTGCCATTTCGCCGCCTACCGACCGAAGCCGAGCTTGAGCACGCCGCGGTCGTGCTTGGCTACGAGCTGCCTAGAGAGGATGCGGAAGCGAGTCGCCGCACCCTTCGCGGTCCAAACATGTATCGTGCGCATGTCGCTTGGACACAGGCAGCTCTTGAGGATCAGATTTGCGCTACAAACACCGGTGACCATGAGCCGGTGCGTGACTTGGCCGACGCGGCAGTAGAAGTTTTGGGCGTCGATCTAACGCCGGATAGCGAGGGGTATGCTAAGCTGTGTGACTTGCTCAACAAGGCCAGACTTGCCGACCTCCAAGAGCAGCACCAGCGCAACCTCGGCAACGTGGAAGCTGTCACAGACAGCCCACTCGTGCAGCGCGTCCGGGAGCGAGAATCAGCCAAAGCAAAAAAGGGCGAAACGCTTCTTGAGCTATTCGAGTCATGGGGTGCAGAAATGCTAGCCAAGGGCGAGAAGCGCACCGATACGGTCAATCAGGACCGCAAGGTGCTTGCGCAGTTCGCGGCGTTCGTCGGTGCCGACCGCGACGTGCGTTCGATCACGCCGGCAGACGTGGCGGACTACCGCGACACCATGCGCCACCTGCCGCCGAAGTGGTTGAGCAAGCGCGATCTGCGCGACCTGGATATGCGCACAGCTGCCGCGACGGCACGCGCCCTAGGTATGCCGCAGACCAAATACACGACCATCAACAAGCACCTCTCGACGATCTCGCCGCTATACAAGTGGTTGGCGAGACAGCCGAAGTGGGCGGGCATGCGCAATCCTTGCGACGGCCTGTTCCATGCCAAGGTGAAGGGGAAGAACCGGCGTCCTTCATTCAACACCGCCGCGCTCAACAAAATACTAGGCTCGCCGCTGTTCAACGGGTTTCTCGCAACCGATCGCGAGCATGTGCCGGGAACCATGCGCGCCGACGACTGGCGCTACTGGCTGCCGCTTGCCGCCATGTTCAGCGGCGCGCGCATCGGCGAGATTGCGCAGCTTCGCGTTGGCGACGTGAACACGCAGTTCGGGGTGTGGTTCATCCATATCCGCCATGAGGAAAAGGACGGCCTCACGACCAAGAGCGGCAAGAGCCGGTTCGCGGCGGTGCATCCGATGCTTGAGCGCATCGGCTTCCTCGCATTCCACCAGCGCCGGCTTGAGGCCGTGGGCAGCGATCTTGACGCGCCGATGTTCCCGGAGCTGGAGCCGAATGCGCGCGGACAGATCAGCGGTATGGCGTCGCGCTGGTGGCGCGAATATCTCGCCGCGATCGGGGTTAAGGATGGCGACGCTCAAGGTGGCGATGGCTTCGGTGCCCATAGCTTCCGGCATACCCTCACCGACCGTTTGCGCGTCGAAGCTGAGCTGCTGGACCCCCAGATTGCCGTGTGCCTGGGGCATAGCGAAAAGACCACGACTGGCGGGTATGGCAGTATTCCCCAAGGCACCGTGAATATGCTCAAGGGCTATATGGACGCGGTGCGGTTCGATGGCGTGATGTTCGATCATCTGATCGCCGCAGAGGATGCGCGGAAGCTCGCCGCATAGGTGCGCGATACGACAGTCGGCGAGCAGTTTTTCTGCTCGCCGAGCGCATCATTTCGGCAGTATTTTTAGACACGCCGAAGGGGGTTGACGTTCTCAACCTAACCTGTTTACGCGCGCACGCCTGCGCCCGCCCCTGCGTCTATAAAACAAATAATATATAAGATTCTTAGATTCTGATTCAGAATCAGATTCTTGAATCTTCCATTCAAGTGTTCTTCTTCGAAGAACGGACTGCGTCTCGTTTTTTACAAAAATCAAAAATGGGAACAGGCAACGCCAACCCTCTCGGAGTGTAAGTAGCTTTTCATTTTGTGTTTTCGAAAAACCATGCTACAATCCACAACATCAGCGCTGTTGGCGTTCGATCCTCCTCCTGAGGTTAACTGAGAAGGTTGCGGCCATGACCTTGACGGTGCGCTTTGATAAATCCTTAGCCACGGCCTGACGGCAACCGGCAATCTCCACAACGGAAACCATTGAGCCACCCGGCGCGTAGCGCAGCAAGGCAAAATCGACCTGCCCATCGAGGGCATGCCCAAGACATGGGCCGTCCAAGCCGGACGCTAACGGCGAACCGCTTTCCACCACCTCGGTGGTGCAGCGCCCCGCCCCCTACGCAACTCCGGTGTTTTCTTGTCCGTTTCCCGCGCCACGTCCAAGCCTACCCTTGCCGCGTCGATCGCCTCTTGGCGTCGCGGAAGCGAAGGCTTTTTCCGCTCTCTCGGGGATGTTCAGCCAAGCGTGCCCAGCGGGACCGGCGGGCTTGTGTCATCCAACCCTAGCTCCTCCGTGCACGCCGAGATTGTTAAGGCTCTGGAATGTGATGACATTTCTGTCGCGGCGTTCTGCTGGCTCTGACGGCATGGGAAAATGCTCACTAACGTCATGGCGCTTGTTTGTCGGTTTCTCACTCGCCCGGCATAAAACATCGCGGTTGTCGCCAATTCGAAACGACAGGCCAGCCGGTCCCATACGCCCGCCTTTCGCCATCGCACGAAGCGGTTGTAGCAGGTGGTGCGCGGCCCGTAGCGCTCCGGCAGGTCGCGCCAGGGCGCACCGGAGCGCAGCACCCAGAAGATGCCGTTCTGC